>NZ_JAKVIN010000026.1:0-2505 GCF_022601905.1 Shinella sedimenti | reverse complement strand
GTAAGCGGGGAGCTGAGGCCGTTTAGGCCTGGTAATTCCATGGCATGAGAGCGTCGATCTCGCTGCTGGGCCACCCCCTTGCGAGACGCTCCAGCGTTTGGGTTAGCCAGGCTTGAGGATCGACGGCATTCATCTTTGCCGTTTGCAGCAGCGTTGCGATCGTGGCCCATGTCCTGCCGCCGCCGTCACTACCTGCGAAGAGGCTGTTCTTCCTGATGATGGCCTGTGGTCTGATTGCCCGCTCAACAATGTTGGAGTCGAGCTCGATCCGGCCGTCGGTCAGAAAGCGCTGGAAGACGTCTCGGCGCGAGATGGCATAACGGAGAGCTTCGGCGAGTTTGGATTTTCCCGAGACCCGCGGCAATGTTGCCTGCCAGAGTGTGAAGAGGTCACGGACAATTATCGCCGACCGTTCCTGACGCGCTGCGACACGGGCCTGAGGATTTTGTCCGCGGGCGGTTTCCTCGATCTCCCACAGCTCTGCCATGCGCTCGACTGTTTCTGTGGCGACCTTCGAGCTCTTGGCGACATGCAGTTCATAGAACTTCCGGCGGCTATGCGACCAGCAGCCAGCCAGGACAACGCCGTCATTGCCTCCATCTTTGCGGACGAGTTTGTTATAGGCACCATATCCGTCGACCTGCAGGATCCCGCGATAGCCGCTGAGATGCCTTGCAACGCATTCGGTCGCTCGGCTGTCCTCGAAGCGATAGGCCACCATCGGTGGACCGTTGCCTCCGAATGGCCGGTCATCCCTGGCATAGGCCCATAGCCAAGCCGTCTTTGCAGACCCGGATCCGGGCGCAAGCGTCGGCAAGGTCGTTTCGTCGGCAAAAATCCGTTCGGCCTTCTTGATCTCGTTCAGAATATAATCAGCGAGGATGTCGAGCTCGAACCCCAGCTTGCCCATCCATTGGGCCATGACCTTGCGGTCGAGTTCGACCTTGTCACGCGCGTAGATCGCTTCCTGGCGATAGAGGGGGAGGCCATCGGCATATTTGGAGACTGCGATCTGGGCCAGGAGCGCTTCTGTTGGAATGCCACTTTCGACGATGTGTGGCGGGGCCGCGGCCTGGATGACGCCATCCTCATTCTTAAAAGCGTATTTGGGACGGCGCGTGACGATGACACGGAACTTGGCCGCAACAACGTCCAGTCGTTCGGAGACGTCTTCTCCGATCAGGATCTTCTGCTTACCTGCGTGTTCCGGCAACTCTTCCGGTTCGATCACCACCTCGATGCGTTCAAGATGCGGCGCGAAGCCCTTGCGTGGACGCGGTGCGCGTTTGCCATCCGGGTTCGCGCCACCTTTCGTGACCTGGGCTTTTATCGCCGCAATGCCGGTCTCGATCTCCTCGAAGACAAAGGCATGCTGCTCATCATCGACGGCGGCTGCTACTAGTTTTTCGGAGCGCCGGCCGAAGCGAGCCCGATCAAAGGCTTTGAGGATCTGGGTCAGCCGCTCGATGCGCTCATCGGCATCAGCATTCCGGGCCTCGAGGTCATCGACCTGCTTCTCCAAAGCTTCGACGCGCGATGCCTTTTCGGCCATCGCGAGGACCATGGCCTTGAGGGCCTCAACATCATCCGGAAGCTCAATCTCGGGTCGCGTCATGAACCTGATCAGAGCATATTTTGCCGTGACCCGCCCGCAGTTTCAGGCCCCTGATTCATTTCGCCGCAGTGGCTTTACCCAACAATCTCGGGCGGCTTGACAGGCGTGAAGCGAACCCGCTTCCAGTCCATTCCGTCGACCAAGGCCAAGAGCTGGGCATGATTGAGCTGGACCCGGCTGTGTCCGATGCGCGGCCAGCAGAACTGCGCTTTCTCAAGCCGCTTGGCGTAAAGACAAACACCGGAGCCATCCCACCATACGATCTTGATCCGGTCTGCTCGTTTCGCCCGGAAGACATAGAGAGCTCCGTTAAATGGATCACTGCCAGCATCGCGCACCAACGACAGCAGGCTGTCTGGCCCCTTACGGAAGTCGATCGGATGGCTCGCAAGAAAGACTTTTACGTTCGACGGGATCATGCCGACCGCACCGCTTTGATTACGCGACGGAGGTGTGCTTCATCGGCATCCACGCCCGCCCGGACAACGACGTCGCCGATAATGATCTCGATGGCCGAGTTGGTCGCGATTACAGATCCCATCTGGCTTTCGGCCAACGCCGATGGCTCCGGGGCGCTCTCGGTCACAAGTTCTCGCCGCCACCTATAGAGCTGCGAGGGAGTTATGCCGATCCGTCGTGCGATCGCCGAGATGTTCACTCCAGGTCGGCATGCCTCCTCAACGGCCTCAAGCTTGAACTCGTCGGACCAAAAACGGCGCAACTGCCGGGGAGCCCCCTCAAGTCGATCCGTTACGGCTTCAATCATATGGATCATTCTAGGGCTAGCCGCAGGCGTAGACATAGATCCTCACAATCAGAGAATATCACATGCCTGAAGCCATAGCCTGATGGTCATTATCCCTGCCAGATGGGGTTTGCTTGCCGCTTAC
>NZ_JAKVIN010000024.1:0-3204 GCF_022601905.1 Shinella sedimenti | reverse complement strand
GTACGCCTCCGGCGTGGGCCGCCTTTTCAGTTTGATGTGAATGTGGCCGATTGTCCTTATGGACGTGAATAAGGACAGTTACCGGCCAGATGTGAGCCGGATGGACATCATCGAGCTTGGCCGCCGGCGCGAGTTTACCGATGCGGTACGGCTGCGGATTGTGGAGGAGAGCTATTCTGCTCCGCGCCTTGCGTCTGCGACGGCCCGCAAATACGGGCTCTCTCGCTCGCAATTGAATACGTGGCGGCGCGCGTATCGGGAAGGTCGGCTTGCCATCCGCGATTTTGATGGCTTCGTGCCGGCCCTTGTGGTGGCGGAGGCGCCCATGTCGGCGCCTGTACCGTTGAATTCGCTGTCTGGTGCTGGTCGCATGGAGATCGTGATCGCGAGCGGCCGGCGCGTTGTTGTAGACCGCGATGTCGATGTGGATGCGTTGCTGCGGATCGTCCGTGGTCTTGAGGGGCTGGAATGATCCCGATCCCGTCAGGTGTTCGGGTTTGGCTTGCGACGGGCTACACGGATATGCGGTGTGGGTTCCCATCGCTGGCGCTGCGGGTGCAGGAGGTGCTGAAGCATGACCCGTTGGGTGGCCATCTGTTCTGCTTCAGGGGCAAGCGCGGCGATCTGATCAAGATCGTTTGGCACGATGGCCAGGGGGCCTGCCTGTTCACGAAAAAGCTGGAACGAGGAAGGTTCATTTGGCCTTCGGCCGAAGGTGGCGCGGTGGCAATCTCGTCGGCACAGCTTTCCTACCTGCTCTCCGGAATTGATTGGCGCGCGCCGCAGGAAACTTGGCGACCAACGCGAGTATGATTGCATTTAAGCATTGAGATTATTGGGAAATCTGGTTGAATGTCGTCATGACACTGCCGCCGCTTTGCCTGCCATCGGACCTTACCAGCGCCCATGCGGCGCTGCTGGCCGAGCGCGCGGCGCGTATGCAGGCCGAGGCGGAAGCCGCCAATGCAAAGGCGCGGTTGTCGAGCACCGAGGTGCTGATCGCACATCTGCAATTACTGATCGGCAAGCTGGAACGGGCCAAGCACGGGCCGAGTCGTGAGCGCACCCAGCGGCTGATCGACCAGTTGGAATTGCAGCTCGAAGAACTCGCCGCGTCGGCAACCGAGGACGAACTGGCGGCCGAAGAGGCCGCGCCCAAAACGCAGGCAGTGCGTGCCTTCACGCGTAAACGGCCAGTGCGCCAGCCCTGGCCGGAGGATATCGAGTGCGAGCGCATCGTCCTCGACGCACCGACAGCCTGCGCTTGCTGTGGTGGATCGCGGCTATCGAAGCTGGGCGAGGACGTCACCAGAACGCTGGAGGAGATCCCGCGCCGCTTCAAGGTGATCGAGACGGTGCGCGAGAAGTTCACGTGCCGCGATTGCGAGGCGATCAGCCAGGCTCCCGCGCCGTTCCACGCCACACCGCGCGGCTTCATCGGCCCAAACCTTCTGGCCACGATCGTCTTCGACAAGTTCGGGCAGCACATCCCGCTGAACCGCCAGAGCACGCGCTTCAAATGTGAGGGCATCGACCTGTCGACCCAGACGCTCGCCGATCAGGTCGGACACGTCGCCTTTGCCCTCAAGCCGGTCTTCGACCTGATCGAGACGCATGTGTTCGAAGCCGAACGGCTTCACGGCGACGACACGACGATCCCGATCCTGGCCAAGGGCCATTGCACAACCGGGCGAATATGGGTTTACGTGCGTGACGATCGGCCATTCGCCGGGCCTGCGCCGCCGGCAGCGGTCTTCTACGCCTCCAGCGATCGGCGCGGAGAACACCCGCAAAAGCATCTGGCCGACTTCAGCGGCATCCTTCAGGCTGATTGCTACAACGGCTTCAATCCGCTGTTCGACCGGACGAGGAGGCAGATGCCGGCAACGCCCGCGTTCTGCTTCGCCCATGCGCGCCGGAAGTTCTTTGAACTGGCCGATGTCGCCCGCAATGCCCGGCGGGGCAAGGGTGCCAAGCCGATCTCGCCGGTAGCCCTTGAGGCCGTGAAGCGCATCGATGCCCTGTTCGCCATCGAGCGCGATATCAACGGCCTGAGCGCGGCCGAGCGGCTTGTCGTCCGGCAGGAGAAGAGCAAGCCCTTGTTGAACGATATGGAGGAATGGTTGCGCGCCGAGCGGGCCAGCCTCTCGCGCTCGTCGCCGGTGTCCGGGCCGATCGACTACATGCTGTCACGCTGGGCCGACTTCGCCCGGTATGCCGACGACGGCAGGATCTGCATGACGAACAATTGCGCGGAAAGAGCGTTGCGCGGCGTGGCTTGCGGAAGAAAGGCCTGGCTCTTCGCCGGCTCCGACCGCGGCGCCGATCGCGCGGCCATCATGCTCACGCTCATCATGACCGCACGGCTGAATGACGTGGATCCCAAGGCTTGGCTCGCCGATATCCTTGCTCGTATCGCAGACCTGCCGGTCTCGCGTCTGCCGGAATTGCTTCCGTGGGAGTGGAAGCGGCTACGCCAGGGTGAAAGTCCAGCCCTGATGCTGGCAGCCTGACGATGGCAGCTTCCCTGGTCCGTCTGAAGGTCACTCTTGATCATGTCGAACCGATGGTGATGCGGCGCGTTGTCGTGCCGTGGCGCATCCGGCTCAGCCGATTGCATGAGGTCTTGCAAGCCGCGATGGGCTGGACGAATACCCATCTCTACGAGTTCCAGATTCGCGACGTCGGTTTTGGTTTGCCCGACCAGGAATGGGGGGATGGCCCGATCGATGCGCGCAAGGTCTCGCTCCTGTCGGCAATCCAGGACACCGGCGCGAAATCCTTCAAATACCACTACGACTTCGGTGACGGTTGGACGCACAGCATCAAGATCGAGCGCACGTTCCCCATCGTTGCGCTGGGCGACCCCATGCTGATCGAGGCGACGGGGCGCTGCCCGCCTGAAGACGTCGGCGGGCCTTGGGGATACCAGGAGTTCCGTGAGGCGCTTGCCGATCCCTCTCATGAGCGGCACGCTGAGCTGGCCGAATGGTGGGGCGCCAAAGACTTCGACCCGAACAATGCTGCGTTCGCCGATCTCAACAGAGCCGTTGAAGACCTGATCGCAAAATGGGCGCGTCGATCACGCCGGAAAACCTGACGGTCCGCTACGCCAAGCGCCCCACTTCGACCGAACCTCATTACTATAGAACGATTTGCCGTAACTCGCGCGTACGGATGCCGCGTGGCCGCTCGGATGCTTAC
>NZ_JAKVIN010000022.1:0-4939 GCF_022601905.1 Shinella sedimenti | reverse complement strand
CGCTCTCGCAGCTTCTCGATCTGAGCGTCTATGTCCGTGATAGATAGTTTGGCAGCCATGGTTTGTCCTCCTCATGGAAGGTGGTTTTGTTGATGTGATTTATACTATCTGGAAAACGATAGTAAAAAACGCTACCCTATGCAAGCCCACAACACGTCGTTCCCGCACAGCCGGCTTGGGCCGCTTCCCCGAAACGCGGCATCGGAGATCGAGTTGAGGGCGCAATATACGTCGCTGGGGCGACGTGCCTGGGAGGTGAGGAGACGGCAGTGGCGATCATGTTCGTCAGAGCGCAGGTAATCAGCAGGGGAGCGGGACGCAGCGTCGTCTCGGCCGCCGCCTATCGTCACCGCGCCCGGATGATCGACGAGCAGGTCGGCACGACGTTCAGCTATCGCGGTGGTGCTGGCGAATTGAAACATGAAGAGCTGGCGCTGCCCGAGCAGATCCCAGCCTGGCTGCAGACTGCCATCGAGGGAAAGACCGTCGCCGCAGCTAGCGAGGCGCTGTGGAATGCGGTCGATGCGTTCGAGACACGATCTGATGCCCAGCTTGCCCGCGAGTTGATCATCGCGCTGCCGGAGGAACTGACGCGAGCGGAGAACATCGCGCTGGTCCAGGAATTCGTCCGTGACACGATGACCTCCAAAGGCATGATCGCCGACTGGGTCTATCACGACAAGGATGGCAATCCGCATATTCACCTGATGACGGCGCTGCGCCCTCTGACGGAGAAGGGTTTCGGGCCGAAGAAAGTGGCCGTGCTCGGCGCAAGCGGTCAGCCGCTGCGCGTCGTCACCCCGGATCGACCGAAGGGCAAGATCGTCTACAAGCTTTGGGCCGGCGACAAGGAAACGATGAAAGCGTGGAAGATCGCTTGGGCGCAAACCGCCAACAGGCATCTGGCGCTTGCCGGTCATGATATTCGTCTTGATGGTCGCTCCTATGCCGAGCAGGGCCTGGACGGCATCGCGCAAAAGCATCTCGGCCCGGAAAAAGCAGCACTCGCGCGCAAGGGGGCCGCAATGTATTTCGCCCCGGCCGATCTCGCGCGCCGGCAGGAGATGGCGGACCGCCTGCTTGCCGATCCGGCGCTTCTGCTAAAGCAGCTCGGCAATGAGCGGTCCACTTTCGATGAGAAGGATATCGCCAAGGCGTTGCATCGCTATGTCGACGATCCCACAGATTTTGCCAACATCCGCGCCCGTGTGATGGCCTGCGACGAGTTGGTTCTCTTGAGGCTGCAACAAGCGGACCGACAGACCGGCACGGTTGCGGAGCCGGCGATCTTCACCACGCGCGCGGCACTGCGCATCGAATACGACATGGCGCAGTCTGCGGATAACCTGTCGAAGCGCACCGGGTTCAAGATTGCCGATCCCACGGTTGCCGCAGCCGTGCACAAGGTCCAAACGGCCGATCGGGAAAAGCCCTTCAAGCTCGACGCGGAGCAGGTCGCAGCCGTGCGTCACGTCACCGGCGACAGCGCGATTGCGGTTGTCGTGGGTCTGGCCGGTGCCGGTAAGTCGACATTGCTCGCCGCCGCGCGCGTGGCCTGGGAAGGAGAGGGCGGTCGTGTCTTCGGCGCAGCACTGGCCGGCAAGGCGGCCGAAGGGCTGGAAGACAGTTCCGGCATCAAGTCGCGTACGCTCGCTTCATGGGAACTGGCCTGGGAGAACGGTCGCGATCTGCTGGAGCGCGGCAATCTCTTTGTGATCGATGAGGCGGGCATGGTCTCCTCTCAGCAGATGGCGCGTGTTTTGAAGGCGGTTGAAAATGCCGGCGCGAAGGCAGTGCTGATTGGTGACGCGATGCAGCTTCAGCCGATCCAGGCTGGTGCGGCCTTCCGGGCGATATCCGAGCGGATCGGTTTTGCCGAGCTTTCGGGTGTGCGCCGGCAGCGGGACGCGTGGGCGCGCGATGCCTCGCGTCTGTTTGCCCGTGGCAGGGTGGAGGAGGGATTGGACGCCTATGCGCAGCGAGGACGGATTGTCGAGGCTGCGCGCCGCAGCGACATTGTCGAACGTATCACTGCGGATTGGAGCGCGGCGCGCGAAGAAGCCATCGCGCGGTCACGAGCGGCCGGTCGCGACGGCCGGCTGCGGGGCGACGAGATGCTGGTGCTCGCCCACACCAATGACGATGTGAAGCGTCTTAATGAAGAGCTTCGCGGTGTCATGAACGCTGCCGGCGCGCTGACGGATGCACGCGCTTTCCAGACGGTGCGCGGCGTTCGCGAGTTCGCCGCTGGCGACCGCATTATCTTCCTCGAAAACGCTCGTTTCCTGGAACCGCGGGCAAGGGTGCCTGGGCCGCAATATGTCAAGAATGGCATGCTGGGCACGGTCGTTTCCACCGGTGACAACCGTGGTGGTCCGTTGCTCTCGGTTCGCCTGGACAATGGCCGCGACGTCGTGATCAGCGAAGACAGCTATCGTAATGTCGACCACGGCTATGCGGCGACGATCCACAAGTCTCAAGGTGTCACCGTCGACCGGACCTTCGTGCTCGCCACCGGCATGATGGACCACCATCTGACCTATGTCTCGATGACCCGTCATCGCGATCAGGCAACGCTCTATGCGGCGCGCGAGGATTTTGAGGCAAAGCCGGAATGGGGACGAAAGCCGCGCGTCGATCATGCCGCTGGTGTTACGGGCGTGCTCGTGATGACCGGTACGGCACGGTTCCGGCCGGACGATGAGGATGCCAAGGAAAGCCCTTATGCGGATGTCCGCACGGATGACGGAGCGGTCCACCGTGTCTGGGGCGTCAGCTTGCCGAACGCGCTGGAGGCGGGCGGTGTTTGCGAGGGCGATACGGTCACACTCCGCAAGGATGGTGTCGAGACGGTCACGGTGGACGTCGTCCTGACCGATCCGGAGACGGGTGAGAAGAGGACCGAGAAACGCGAGGTCCAGCGCAATGTCTGGACGGCCAAGCTGGCCGAAGCCGCTTGCGTTCGCCAGGAGCGGATCGAGCGCGAAAGCCATCGGCCTGAACTGTTCACGCACATGGTCGCGCGTCTTGGCCGCTCGGGTGCCAAGACCACGACGCTCGATTTTGAAAGCGAGGTCGGCTACCAGACGCATGTTGGCGACTTCGCCCGGCGCCGCGGTATCGACACGCTGGCCGAGATCGCGGCGCGACGCGAGGAGGCGACTGTCCGCCGGCTGGCCTGGCTTGCCGAGAAGCACGGGCAGGTCGCGACGCTCTGGCAAAGGGCGAGCGTGGCGCTTGGCTTTGCAATCGAACGCGAGAAAAGCCTTTCCTATGAGGATGCGCGTTCTGAAACCATCGCCGCGCCAGTTCCCGCGGACCGATCCTGCCTGATACCCGCGACGACGCGATTTGATCACAGCCTTGAGGAAGATGCGCGCCGCGCGCAACTGGCCTCGCATCGCTGGCGGGAACGCGAGGCCGTTTTGCGTCCGGTCCTGGAGAAAATCTATCGCGATCCTGACGAGGCGCTGGCCAGGCTGAACGCTCTGGCGTCGCAAGCAGACCTGCAGCCGCGCCGACTAGCCGAAGACCTCGTGGCGAGCCCGCAGCGACTTGGCCGCATGCGTGGATCCGATCTCCTGGTTGATGGCCGCGCGGCGCGGGACGAGCGCGGCGTAGCGATGACTGCCCTGTCGGAATTGGTGCCGCTTGCGCGTGCGCACGCAACGCAGTTTCGGCGTCATGCCCAACGCTTCGCTATCAAGGAGCAGCAGCGTCGTGCACATCTGTCTCTCTCCATTCCTGCCCTTTCTAAACCGGCAATGGCGCGTCTCCTCGAAATCGAGGCAGTTCATGAGCGCGGCGGACCCGACGCCTATAAGACTGCCTTCACCTATGCCGCCCAGGACCGTGTGCTGGTTCAGGAGATCAAGGCGGTCAACGAAGCGTTGACGGCGCGATTTGGATGGTCCGCCTTCACGGAGAGGGCCGATGCCATTGCCGAGCGCAACATGGTCGAGCGCATGCCCGACGAACTTGCAGGCGATCGACGTGAGAAGCTGGCGCGGCTGTTCAAGGTCGTGCGCCGCTTCGCCGGGGAACAGCATCGTGCGGAGAGGTCCAACCGCTCAAAGTTGGTTGCCGGCGCCAGCGTCGAGCGGGGGAAGGAGGGGAGTACCGTGCTGCCCATGCTCGCCGCCGTGACGGAGTTCATGACCTCGGTTGAAGACGAGGCGCGCATCAGGGCGCGCGAAAGTGCCCATGTCAGTCACAATCGCGC
The DNA here is from genome assembly GCF_022601905.1 of Shinella sedimenti. Taxonomy (NCBI): domain Bacteria; kingdom Pseudomonadati; phylum Pseudomonadota; class Alphaproteobacteria; order Hyphomicrobiales; family Rhizobiaceae; genus Shinella; species Shinella sedimenti. Next base: position 717 of record NZ_JAKVIN010000022.1, on the reverse strand, counting down.
GGCCCTTGTCGAAACGGCGGGGCAAATCTGGCGTGACCCTGTGGACGCCGTGAACAAGATCGAGACCCTTATTCTCAAAGGCATCGCGGGCGAGCGGCTCGCAGCGGCGGTCGCCAACGATCCTGCAGCCTATGGTGCGCTGCGCGGCTCTAATCGCATCGTCGATCGGCTACTGGCCGCCGGCCGTGAGCGGAAGAAGGCGCTTCAAGCCGTGCCGGAGGCGGCAGGCCGTATCCGGTCGCTGAGCGCATCCTATGCCAGCGCTCTCGCCATGGAGACCCAGGCGATTACCGATGAGCGCCAGTGTATGGCCGTCGTCATTCCTGGATTGTCACCGGCAGCTGATGAGGCATTGCGTGGGCTTGCGGCGGCAATGAGGAAAAAGGACGCCAAACTCGATGTCGCAGCGCGGTCGATCGAGCCTCGCGTCTGGGAGGAATTTGCGGCCGTTAGCCGATCGCTCGATCTGCGGTTCGGGCGCGATGCGATCCTGCGCGGCGAGACGGATATCGTCAACCGCTTGTCGCCAGCGCAGCGTCGTCCATTCGAGGCGATGCAGGACCGCCTGAGGGTCCTGCAGCAGACTGTCCGCATGGGTCGAACTCAGCAAATCGTTGCTGAACGCCAACGTCGCGCAATCGACCGCGGGCGGGGCATCATTCGGTGAGTAGGGCGCCAACATGAAGGGAGAAGACAAGGACGGGAGCAGGAAGGCCA
>NZ_JAKVIN010000020.1:0-10896 GCF_022601905.1 Shinella sedimenti | reverse complement strand
GCATTGATCGGACCTGATTCTCAAGATCTCGTCGCATCGTCACGAGCCGGGACCGCGCAACCAGCAGCGAGCGGACCCGTTGGCTAGCCTCACTCTTCACCGCAACCTCGCGATACCACCCGATGCGAACCAGCTCGGCCAAGCCGAACCAGCTCGGCCAAGCCGCGCGCGTCGTTCTCATCGCTTTTGTTCATCCGAACCGACAACACAGCATGGGCGTGTCGCGCATCGATGCATACCACCGGCACGCCGATCTGCTTCAGCTCATGCCAGAGCCAGCTCGACATCGCACCTGTCTCGAAGCCAACGCGATCCGCATCTGGTGCCTTCTTTGCCAGCAGGGCAGCCAAGGCCCCAGGGTCCGACTTCGCCCGGCCCTCGAAGATCGGCCGGCCATTCTCGTCAACGACACAAACAGCCGTTTCCTTCTGTGAAACGTCCAATCCGACATACTGCTTCATCGTGATGTCCTCCTGTTGTTACCGCGACCAGTCTGCCACTACAGAGCAGACTGGAACATGCCGGCAGCAATTACGTCATCGTGTATAATATCGACCCCTCTGGCGGGGTGACCGGCGTCCAATATTGGACGCCGATATGGAGTGCGCCCCTTGGGGTGGACAGATTGGAATGAGGAATTGACCAGCCTACCGGGTTTTGGAAAGAAGCCCCATGGCAAAGCACCGCAGTCACAGCGTCGAATTTAAACTTCAGGTCGCGCAGGAATTCCTCGCCGGCGAAACGCTGCATGGTCTGGCAAAACGCCACGACGTGTCGCGCAACCTTATCCGCATCTGGGTTCAGAAGCACGAGCAAGGCGCATTCGACGAAGATGCGCAGGCCGCCGATCTCATCCAGGAATACGAGGCTCGGATCGCGGCGCTGGAGCGGCTGGTTTGCAAGCAGGCTCTGGAACTGGAGTTTCTAAAGGGGGCTCTGAAAAGCGCACCGCGGCCGAAAAACGGGACTACATCCGTCATCACCGGCCCTGCGGCATCTCCGTCGCGGAAGGATGCCGGCTAATGGAAATCGCGCGCTCCACCTATTATGACCTCCCGGAACGGCCGGCCGACGACACCGCCATCGTCGAAGCGATGTTCGCGATCTGCGACGAGTTCGAGTTCTACGGCTACCGCCGCGTCGGTGCGGCCCTGCGGCAGCAGGGTCTTGTCGTGAACCACAAGAAGATTCGTCGCCTCATGCGCGAACACGATCTGAGGCCGAAGATCAGGCGACGTTTCATTGCCACGACGGACAGTGACCACGATGGTCCGATCTTCCCGAACCTGGCGAAGGACATCATCCCGAGCGGTCCCAATCAGCTTTGGGCCAGCGACATCACCTATGTTTCCCTGCCGACCCGTTTCATCCACGTCGCCATCATTCTCGATGCCTGGTCGCGGTTGATCGTCGGTTACGCCATCGGTCACTCCATCGACGCGCGGCTGACGGTGGCCGCCTTGAAGACGGCCATTGACAGGAGAAACCCGCCGCCGGGCGTGGTTCACCATTCCGACCGCGGCTCGCAATACGCTGCCGAGCTCTACCGCGACACATTGGTCGCCAACGGCCTGATCGGTTCGATGGGTCGCCGCGGCAATCCGTACGATAATGCCAAGGCCGAAAGCTTCATGAAAACGCTGAAGGTCGAGGCGGTCTATCCGATGGCCTTCGAAACCTTCGAGGACATCACTGAACACCTTCCCCACTTCATCGAGGAGGTCTACAACAAGCGCCGGCTCCATTCAGCACTCGGCTACCTGAGCCCCCAACAGTTCGAGGATCAACACATCCGGCAGACTGGCAAATCAGCAGCCTGATCCTTGTCCACCCCAAGGGGCGCACTCCAATAAGGGGTCAACATTCCGAGCCGATTGACATCGCGACGCCCGCTTTGACAAGGGCGGCATCCCGCTTCACAAATCCTTCAAGATGATCGGTCTCGGGCAGCGCCTCCAGCAGCGGATAGAAAATATGGGTGGCGATTTTCCGTATTTGCTCCGTGGAGTAGTCGCGGCGGCGGCGCACCACTTTTCTCATGCGGATCGGCGTGCACGGGTTGCGCATATCCATCAGTGGTCTGCGAATGGCCCAATTGAACAACCCTGATACGCGACTAAGCGCACCATTGTATTTGCTGGGGGAGGCGACGGGCTTTAAGAACTGCTCGATGTCAGAGGCCTTTATTGCCTTGAAAGACCGGCTACCAAACATCTGTTCAAAATCGGAATAGGCTTTGCGCTTGTTTTCGCCGCGACGAGAAATGGTACGGGGTTGCTGCCGCAGAGATCCCGCCACAAATCTCACAAAGGCGTACTGAGACTTTTCCGAGAGACCGCTGATATGACTTTCCCAATATTGGCCTATGGCATCACTCACGGTCATGAAGTGCTTTTTCCGGGTGTCAACCCGGTCAGCATAAGGGCCATGTTCTTCTTTGAGGCGTTCTTTGCCGTTGATGACCTCCAGCCGCGCAGCCGCCACTTGCTGAAGGACGGGAGATGCAAGCACCTTGCGATAGCGCTGGCCGTTGAACTGATAAGCATCGACAAAGGCCTTGCGACCCAGAGCGGTCACCCGTAGGCCGGGTCCCGATACGGAATACTACGTATCCGCCCGTCGGCAGGCTTGCTATCCGTAAAGCGACCTATCGGTCGGTATCCCTTCTTTCAATTTGTCGCTGAGACGGCTGTCTTGACGGAGACGCGCGGTGGCTCTGTCCCAGCTGTGTGTGCGGAGATTGCACGCACTGGCCGGGGCACCACGAGATACATGCAAAAGCGAACTTATCTGACCCTATTGATGAACGCTCTCGACGACGTTTGTGGTGGAGCGCTTCCAGTAGGCTGTTATCGACGTCTTGATGTTGTCTAAAAGTCGTGCCGACAGACGAGCGCGAAGTTCGGCGGCAACGCCATGTTCGCATCCGGCCCAAACGGTGAGGTGCTGCGGTTTGTCTTTGACGTGATTTTCCAACGCTGCAAGGAACATTGTGGGATCGCCAGCCGGACGGCCGTTGCGAGGTAACCAATCGACTTGTAGGCTTGGCGCGGGACAGAGATAGGCCGTTTCTGTGATATCGTTGACCTCGACAACTGCTTGTATTGTCGCCTGTCCCGCAACCGACTCCACTATCCGAGCGATCGCGGGTAGCGCAGTTTCGTCTCCAAGAAGAAGCAGCTTTTTACCCGTGGGTGTTCCTCCGCCGCCGGGACCTACAAGACCTACCGTCGCGCCGGGTCGAGCACGATGTGCAAACGCGACGCCGGGACCGGACGCCGTTTCGTGATGCATCACGAAATCGACAGCGAAGGTGGACGTCCGTTCGTCAACCCACCGTATCGTGTAAACGCGGCTGGAAAGCACATCATCCCCGCCGGGCCAGTTCAAACGGCCGCTGGTCGATTGGCGCGGCCAATGCGGCACGCGTCCCTCTGGCGGGAAAAGTAAACGGACATGATGGTGGCTCCAGTTCAGTAGTGCCGACAAGCGGCTGGCGCGAAAGACGACGCGGCGCATTCTCGGTGTAACGGCCTCCACGCGTTGAACGAAAACCTCCTGGAAATTTGCCGGGACGGTGTCGGTCGAGCCCTGACCGGACCATTCGATCTGCGCGTCCGCAGCGAACTCGAACACGTGATCTGCAATGAAGGTCCTTATCACGGAGAGTTCCGATGCCGTAGGCGCGGTAGCTTCGATGGACAAGCCTGCCGGACACCGGCGAAGGCGCACATGCCCATACTCGCTGGTGATATCTGCACCGCCCGACTGGCGTTTCACATGAGCGTGCGTTTCCAAATGGTCCAGAAAAACCGTCAGGAAATGATCGGGATTGGCCAATCGCACGTCGGCTGTCGTCTGCACAGCTTGCGTCATGCCTTGCCCGCCTGCCGAACCGGCAATTCTTGGCGCTCGAGCTTCGCCAATTGACGATAGGCGAGCCAGATTCCTGCGAAGGAGATGAAAGTCGCGATACCGAACAGCATGGCGTAACCCACGCGGTCTGCCAGGAAGCCGGCAAGAGACGAACCGACGAGATAAACGATGAGCTCGGCACAAGAAAGAATGGTGAAATCGGTGCCGGGTTGATCGTTTGAAGATGCTTTCATGAAGAGAGAATAGATGGCGACGAGCTCCATGTAGCGGATCAGTGACTGGAAGGCCGAGGCGCTCATGGCGACCATCGGACCGGGAAAGACATGCGCTGCACAAAGCGTGAAAACGAGGAAGCAGACCGTTCGGAGCACGCCAAGTGTCACAAGTGCGGTCTTAAGTCCCGCCTTGCGGATGAGAAATGCACTGATGACGGCCCCGACCAATCCTGCCGTCGCTGCCGTACCGCCGCTGAGGTAGCCGATCCACGCAACCGGTAGGCCGATATCGACAAGGAATGGACCTTCCATCCCACGCACAAGGCCCTCGCTTGCACGATATGTCAGGGCAAATCCGAGGATGATCCATGCATTGGGTCGCGTGAAGAACGCGCGCAGTGTCGCGACGGACTTACCGGGAAGCGCGCGCTGATCCTCGCGCGTCTCCCGCATCCACACCGCTGCGGCAAGCGGAAGGAGCGACAGCGCTGCAACGATGAGAATCGTCATCGTCCAGCCTATCCTCTCGAACAGCACAAGGGCCATCGTCCCGCCCAGAACGACGCCCAAAGCGACCGCCCCTGCCTGAATGGCGTTGCCAACGGACCGCGTTGCGCCGTCGAGGTGGCGCACGGCGTATCCGTCCGTTGCAATATCCTGCAGCGACGACAGGACGGTGATCGCCAACCCGATTGCAAAAAGCGGCCCCGCCCGTGAGGGATCGAAGAATGCCATCGATGCGATCAGGGCACTAACCAGAAGCTGGGTCGGAATGACCCAGCCGCGCCGATGCCCCAGTCGCGTCAGCGGCGAGAAACGGTCGACAAAGGGAGCGGCCAGGAACTTCAGCACCAGCGGTAACATCAAAAGCGAGAAAAGACCTATGGCCGTACGGGACGCGCCGGCGTCGCGCATCAAGGGCGGCAGCGCAACGATCAGCAGGTAGGTCGGGATGCCCTGCGCGAGATAAAGACCGCCGAGGACGGCATAGAGCCGACCTCGACGCGCATGTGTTTGCTCTTGAACCGACACTTTAGAACGCCTTGGTCAGCGATACGGCAAAGGTGCGTGAGCGGCCCTTGTAATCGAAGATCGCCTCGTTGGCCAAAGCACCGTAGAGCGCCTTGGCACGGGAGCCCCAGATCGTCGTATATTTTTTGTCGAAAAGGTTATGGACGCCGAAATTCACAGTCGTCGCGGTATCCTCGAAGCGATAGGCGCCGACGAGGTCGAAGAGCGTGTAGCCGTCGATCTTATAATCGTCCTTGTCGGTCAGGTCGAAGACATGCTGGCCCTGCAGGCGCAGGCTAAGCACCTCGCCGCGCCAGCCGACATGGCCGCCGAGCTTGGAGACGCTTGCCGATCCGACACTGTCGTTGCTCCAGCCTGCGTCGCTCTTTACCTGCGTACGGACCCACTGGCCAAGCGCGCCGATTTCGAAACCGTATGCGAGATCGACGCCGACCTTGCCTTCGATGCCGTAGACACGCCGCTCCTGGTCCTGCATTTCCACGGCGAGCGTCGTGCGGTTCAGCGTGATGGATCGATCCGACAAGGAGTAGAAGGCGGCTGTATCGAAACGATAGTCGCCCTCATCAAGCCGATAACCGAGTTCGAAGGAGTTGGTCTTGATCGCCTCGAGAGCCGATTGCGCAACATTGACGCTGTTGGTCAGCGTATAATGACCGCCTGCCAGCGAGTATGCGCCGAAGCCGTAATATTTCGCGGGATCTGGCAGTTCGAAGCCTTGGCTGAAATTCGCGTAAACCTGTTGCGTGTTCGTAATGCTATAGGTCGCGCCGGCGTTGAATAGGACCGCGTCGTAGCTCACCGAACCGCCGGGAATGGCGTCGGCCGAGGTGGCCGTTCCCTGGAGAATGGCGATCTGCTGCTGGGCGCCGATGAAGTCGCCAACCTTCGTGTCGACATATTGGTAACGGACGCCACCGTTCACCGTGAGCGCGTCGTCGACCTCATAGGACGCCTCCACATATCCCGCGACGGTGCTGACATCGAGGGCTGGATACAATCCCGTCACGCCGATCGTGTCGAAGTCCATCGCTCCCGAGGTCAATGCCGTCATCAGGTCAAAGATGTTCTGACGGGAGGAGAAGGAATCCCGGTCGGCATCGACACCATAGGTAATGCGCAGGCCATCCGTGGGCTCGGCCGCAAGCGCGGCCTTGACGCCATAATAGTCCGTGTCTTGCGAACTGCCATAAAAATAGGTGGATGATGGGAAGGGATGAAATTGCACCTTCTCCGACCGGTGGAAAGCCTGCAGCATCAGGCTCTGCCCCAGGAAATCGTCGTCGGTGTAGGTCGCATTCAGCATCGTGCGGCGTGTGCGGGGATTGAAATCGGAACTGTAGCCGCTGCGCGCTTCAAAGAGGCTGGGATCCGAAAGCGCGGCCAGGAACGGCCCGAAGTACACGCCGTATTCGGAGTCCTGACGGCTGTCGAAAAACTGTCCCGTCACTTCAAGGCGCCTGTTGGCGTCGATCTGATACCCGATTGACCCCATCAGATCGAGGCTGCGGTTGTCGGCGGTCGAGGTCTGCGTGATATCGGGCATCAGCAAATTGCCGCGGCCGTCATAAAATGTACCCGTTCCAAGGCCCGAAACTGCAAAACGCGCGTCCCAGTCCTCGCTCTTGTAGGTCACTGCGGCGGCCGCGTTCTTGTCCAGATCGCCGCTGCCGGCAAATCCGCTCTGCGCACCCGCCGTCACCTCGGCGTGCAGTCCCTCTTCTGCATTCTTGCCCTTCTTGGTGATGATGTTGATGATGCCGCCCGTGGCATTGCCGCCATAGATGGATGTGGCGCCGCTGAGAACCTCTACGCGTTCGATGTTGAATGGATCGATCGAATCGAACTGCCGGCTGACCCCACGCGCGGAATTCAACGAGACACCGTCGATCAGCACCAGCGCGGCGCGCCCGCGTAGGTTCTGGCCGTATGACGTGCGTGAACCGTAGCTTGCCGGGTCGAAGCTGGGAATTTCTTGGGCGAGGATCTGCTGCAGGGTTTCGCCGGACCGCGCGCGGCTCTGGATTTTCTCGGCGTAGACAACATGGATCGTCTTTGCCGTTTCGGAGATTTGCTGCGGTGCGCGGCTGCCTGTCACCGTGACGGCCTCGAGCATGGTCGCGCCATGGCTGCTGGTCTGCGCGGTCGCTTGTGTCCTATCGAGCGCGTCCTGCGCATAGGCCGGCAGCGCCGCAACCATGGCCACCAACGAGACACCAAACCGAAGTTCCAAACGCATGAGTTCATCCCCGAGACATTGACAATCACCTAATCAAGGTCGATTGCCAAACAAGATTAATTTAGTCATGTTTATAGGCGTCTCGGGTGAATTGCGCAGATTGACGCGAACATGACTTGGACAGAAACGAACGAAATCGGATTTTTCTGAAGTGCGTCACAACCGGCAGGTCACCCCACTGAAGTTCGGCGCAACGAAAGGTGCAGAATATCCGGAAGGCCTCTGGCGGCTTGTCCTGCGGGAAATGCTCGGCGATATCGATGTCGCGTCCGATACCATTTTTGAAAAGGCATCCGGCCTGTTCTTCGCCAGGCTCGGGCTCTCCCTGACGACCCTTTACCTGCCGGCAACGGCCGTGCGCTTCTGGACGACAGGGCTCTCCGAATCGGGCCTCGTCATCATGCGTGCAATGCAGGGGCCGCTTGTCGTCGAACAGCGCCAACGGCATGTCGAGGCGCGTGAAGGCGATGTCATCTTCGCGATGGCGGACGCGCCGCTCACTATCGAGTTGCCGCTCGGCGGGCGTTTCGATTGTGCCTATCTCCCGGGCCACGTCGTGAATGCGTCCGATACGCAGCTTTCCGCCATTCTCATGAAGCAGATTTCCGCTAGCTGCCTGCCGTTGCAACTGTTGATCACCTACGCCGGCTACATGTTGCAGCAGCAGCGACAGAACGACAGCCACGCCGACATGATGGTCCGCCACTTCTACCAGTTGCTGCCCGTTCTCGTGGCTGAACTTGCCGCCGACACAAAGCGGGCCAATCCGGACCGGCTGACGGTAATCAAGGCCACGATTGCGGCAAACCTCGCGGAAAGCACGTTTTCAGTCGCCGATGTCGCGCGACAACAAGGTGTTTCAGCGAGAGCTGTTCAAAAGCTTTTTCAGCGGACAGGGACCACATTCTCGCGCTACCTGTCAGAACGCCGCCTGGAGGGTGCAAAGGACGCCCTTATGCTGGGCAATGGCACCATGTCGGTCACGCAGATTGCATTCGATTTCGGCTTCGATGATCCGGCGTATTTCAGCAGGGCCTTTCGCAAGCGATACGGTATCTGCCCGAGAGACCTACAAGCCGCTGCCCGCAAAGCAACATAGCCATTCGCGAGATGCACGGTGTGCATGCTTTATCGGTTCGATACATTACACGAAAGCCGTTCCGTTCAGACCTCTCATAATGTTGGACATACAGAACAGCCAGTCTGTATTCCTTTGAATCGAAACATGCAGTAGCCGTTGAGCGTTGCTGGAGGAGATCTGGCAACGGGCTCAGGGAACCTGGCGCGGCGCCGCCGGTGAGAGCCTTTCGTGCACCCTAAGCTGCGGTGTTTACCCCGACAGGAATTGATCCAACGGTTGTCGTGAGATAGCGGTGACTCTAAGGCGATTTCGCCCATTGGAAAACCGTCTTTGATTGTCGCAAGGAGAGCTTCAGAGCGCTGCACGAATAGCAGTAAATCTATGGTTTACTGCTTCTTAAGGGTAATCTAACATGCTTGGCCCTCATATGGGGATCACACGATGGCATCAATCCAACATAAGATTACCGCTGCGAGCACCGCCATCTTTGTCATAGCCGGGGGCGCGGCCGGTGTCGGAATCTGGTCGGCGTCGATGATGAATGCGGATGCTGTCGATATCGCCAGATCCGGGCAGATCCTTCGCAATCATATGCAGGCCGACATGATGCATGATGCTCTTCGCGCCGATGTTCTTGCCGCACTGCATGCCTCCAATCCTGCCGCCGGTATAAAGTTCGAGCAGGTCAAAGCGGACCTTGCGGAACATGTTGCCTCATTCCGCAACGTGATCGACGAGAACAAGGTGCTGGCGAAAGATCCCATTACGCAGAGGGCGCTGGCAAGCGTTGAGCCCCCGCTTCTTACCTATATCGACAGCGCGACCAACATGGTGACGGCGGCGGAGAGAACCCCTGTTGACGCGATGAATGCGCTACCGGATTTCATGGCGCAGTTCTCTAAGCTGGAAAGTGCGATGGAGCATGCCGGTGATCAAATCGAGACACTGACCACATCTATCTCCGACCTGAGCACTCAGACCGCAAATAACATCAACTACACACTGAAAGCCATTCTCGGACTGACGCTGATCCTGGCCATCGCACTTTTCGCCTTCTTTCGTCGATCCGTGACGACGCCCATTCTTCAGCTCTCGTCAGGCATGGTGAATATCGCTGATGGCGATACGGATGTGATTTGCGCCGGTCTTGGTCGCAAGGACGAGATAGGGACCATGGCCGCCGCCGTGGAGGTGTTCCGCAAGGGGGCGATTGCCAAACGCGCGCTCGAGATGGATGCCGCGCGTGCACGACAGCAAGCAGAGAACGATCGCATGGCGACCCAGCAGAAGGCCGAAGCCGACGCGGCCGAGCGTCTGCGAGCTGCAACCTCCGGCCTGGCCGGTGGTCTGAAGCGCCTGGCCTCAGGAGACCTTGCTTTCCAACTCAACGAACCGTTCTCGCCGGATTTCGAGAGCCTTCGCCACGATTTCAATTCGTCACTGACCCAGTTGGGCGGAACACTGATGGCGATTTCTCAGGCAATTTCGGCTATCGATGGTGGCACGCAGGAGATTTCATCCGGCGCCAATAACCTCGCCAACCGCACGGAGCGTCAGGCTGCCTCGCTAGAAGAGACCGCCGCCGCGCTCGATGAGATCACGGCAAACGTCAGCAATTCCAGCAAGCGCACCGAGGAGGCCCGTGCCGCTGCGACGGAAGCTGACCATGGAGCTGTTCGTTCGGTCGACGTGGTACGCCAGGCGGAGGAAGCGATGCAGCGGATAGAAAGCTCCTCGCAACAGATCTCAAACATCATTGGTGTCATCGACGAGATTGCGTTTCAGACTAACCTGCTTGCGCTGAATGCCGGTGTCGAAGCTGCGCGCGCTGGAGAGGCCGGCAAGGGGTTCGCAGTCGTTGCCCAGGAGGTTCGTGAACTGGCGCAGCGATCGGCGACAGCCGCCAAGGAGATTAAAGCGCTGATCAATACATCCTCTGCCGAAGTTGGAAGCGGCGTGCGGCTGGTTCGCGAAACCGGCGTCGCTCTCAACGAAATCGGACAGCGCATTTCCGGAATCAACCAGCACATGAATGCAGTCGCGACGGCTGCGAAGGAACAGTCCGTTGGTCTGGTCGAGGTCAACAGAGCCGTCAACACCATGGATCAGACGACCCAGCAGAATGCAGCCATGGTTGAGCAGTCCACGGCGGCCTCCCTGGCGCTGGCTGCGGAAACTCGTAAACTGCGGGACCTGGTGGGGCAGTTTCGTTTCGATGACGCAGGCACGTCGCGCTTTCAAATGGCCTCCTGACCACGAGGCGGTCACTGCCGACGACGCCTTTATCGACAAGGATGTAGATCGGGTTGGTACAGTATCTCCGCACCAATGCGCCCAGATGCAGGTTCGATCTGTTCCGTGTTGGCGACGACTTTAGGCGTAAGCATCCGAGCGGCCACGCGGCATCCGTACGCGCGAGTTACGGCAAATCGTTCTATAGTAATGAGGTTCGGTCG
>NZ_JAKVIN010000018.1:0-14530 GCF_022601905.1 Shinella sedimenti | reverse complement strand
GGGGTGGCCCAGCAGCGAGATCGACGCTCTCATGCCATGGAATTACCAGGCCTAAACGGCCTCAGCTCCCCGCTTACAGTTCAGGCGGTATGCCTCCCACACATCTTTCACCCTCAGCAATACCGCTCAGGAACCGCAGCCTGACGTACCGCGAGCGAGAGGAAATTGCTTTGGAATGCGCCCGAGGTAGTGGAACCCGTGCTATCGCACGTAAACTGGGACGATCACCGAGTGTGGCGGCAAGGTTGGAATGTCCGCCGCCGGGCAAAGTTGAAATGTCCTTTGGTCGCCACACCGCCTGCCAATCAGCCCCGATCTGAGCGGCGCGATGGCCGAAGGTGGCGAAACTTGCAGCCAATGTTGCCCTTCGCGACTACGTACAGGACCGGCTCGCTGGCCTCATTGCCACACCCAATGGCATCGCCTTCGATAGCCCGATCGTGGTATGGAAAGGTTGCCGGGCCGTTCATCGGCAAAGTCGACGCTGGCCCAAAGCCTGGAGCCCAGAACAGATTGCGCGACGTCTAAGGCTGGTCTTCCGCGAGGACGCGACCATGCGCATCAGCCACGAAGCCATCTATCAGGCGCTTTGCATTCAAGGTCGAGGCGCTCTGAAGCGTGAACTATCGGCCTGCTTGCGTTCCGGTCGAGCGCTTAGGTTGCCTCGCGAACGGGCTCGTAGCCGTGGTAAGTTCTTTCTTGGTGATGCACTGATGATCCGCGACCGTCCCGCGGAGATCGGCGACAGAGCGGTGCCCGGTCACTGGGAAGGTGATCTCATTCTCGGCCTCGGCAGCTCCGCGATCGGCACTCTGGTCGAACGCGCGACACGGTTCACAATACTCCTGCACCTGCCACGCATGGAAGGTCACGGGATCGAAAAATCCGTCAAGAACGGTCCTGCACTCGCTAGACACGGCGCTGAAGCGGTTCGTGATGCGATCGATGAGACGATCATCGAACTTCCCGCGCATCTACGCCGATCCCTGACCTGGCACCAGGGCACAGAAATGTCTCAGCACGCATAGCTTAGGATCGACACTGGCCTGGATATCTACTTCTGTGAACCCTCAAAGCCCGTGGCAGCGCGGAAGCAACGAAAATACCAACGGTTTGCTACGTCAGTACTTTCCGAAGGGTACGGGTCTGAGCCAGCACGGAGCCGGTGAGCTCAGCGCTGTGGCGAATGCCCTTAATAGCAGGCCTCGCAAGACGCTGGGTTATCGCACGTCGGCAGAAGCGCTCGACGGCCTGCTTAAATCGGATATGATCGAAGGTGTTGCGGCGACCGATTCAATCTGCCCAATACGCGAGTGAGACCTATCGACGAACGCTCGATGCTGCCAGTCTGCAGGGGTCCATGAGCGCCGTCGGCAACCCTTATCACAATGCTCAGGAAGAGAGCTTCATGAAAACCCTAAAAGTCGAGGACGTCTACATCGCCGGCTACGAGACTTTCGCGGATGTGGCCGAACGCTTCCCCAGGTTCATTGAGGAGAGATCTACAATGCCAAGCGGCTACACTCGGCCCTTGGCTACATGTCGCCAGGAGAATTTGAAACCCAACTCGACCAGCAGGCGGCTTAGTTTGAAGCGCCTCGCTGGTCCAGCCCGAAGTGTTCACTCCACATATTCATCGCTGATCAGCAGATCGGCAAGTCTCCGCGCTGCAGGTCCCAATGCCTCATCGCGGCGGTGGGCGACATAGGCACTGGACGTGACCTCGCCATTGCGGCCCATGGCGCTGACATTGAGATGCACGAGTGTTCCTTGTTCCAGGTCCCCTTCAACAAGCCAATAAGGCAGCCGCCCCCATCCAGCTCCTCCGAGGATAAGATTGTGCTTGGTATCCTGCGTGTTGACGCGGCAGGTCTGTGACGAAACGACCCCGAAATCTCGGCCCGCCGATATATCGGACGGATCGATCAGCACGATCTGGAGATGATCGGCAACATCCATCAGCTCCATTGGATGGCCCGCATGGCGGAGGGCCAGGGGATGGCCAGAGGCGACGACCGCAACCTGGCTGATGGACATCAGTGGCTCGAACTTGATGCGAGGGTCGCGGAAATCTTCACCGACCATAACCGCAAGCGCACAACGGTTCTTCCTGAGCGCTTCGAGCGGACCGCCCATAGCCTCCGACCATACACGGACGGCAACGGCAGGGTAATCGTGTCGCATCCGTGAGATGGCGCGTGCGACCTCCTGCATGGGAAATAGCGTGTCGACAGAAATCGAGAGTTCCGTTTCGGCGCCATGCGCAAAGCCGCGCGCGTGGGCGCGCAGTGCGTCCACGCGCAGAATGATGTCGCGTGCGCTGCCGAGCAATGCCTGGCCCTGCGCTGTCAAGACCGGCTTGTAACCGGAACGATCGAACAGTTCCACGCCAAGTGTGCCCTCAAGGTTGGCGATTGTGGCGCTTACGCCCGATTGGACACGTGAAAGTTTCTGAGCTGCGGAACGAAAGCTGCCGCTGTCGACGATCGCTACGAAAGTCCGAATCTGATCGAGAGTAAGGGCATCCAGCATGATCTATCACCATGATCATCTATATCATTTTAATATCACTTATTTCGTTCACCCTCTTGAGGCAACCTTCCGGTCAATGAAATCAATGCGGGTCAACGAGATGACGAAGGTGCTGGTGCTTTACTATTCCTCTTACGGGCACATCGAGACGATGGCTTCGGCCGTGGCAGATGGCGTACGCGAAGCAGGTGCGACGGTGACGATCAGGCGGGTGCCTGAGCTTGTTCCCGAAGCCGTTGCTGCAAAGTCCGGATACAAGATCGACCAGTCCGCGCCCGTCGCAACGGTGGCCGAACTCGCGGATTACGACGCCATCCTCATCGGAACGCCGACCCGCTTCGGCAATATGGCGTCGCAGATGAAGAACTTTCTCGACCAGACCGGCGGGCTCTGGTTCGAGGACAAGCTGGTCGGAAAAGTGGGCAGCGTCTTCACCTCGACCGGCAGCCAGCATGGCGGGCAGGAAACAACGATTCTGTCCACCCAAACCGTTCTGTTCCACCTCGGCATGATCGTTGTCGGCTTGCCTTACAGCTTCAAGGGCCAGATGCGGATGGACGAAATCACTGGCTGCTCGCCCTATGGTGCATCGACGCTCGCCGATGATGGGCAGGGAGGGCACCGCGCGGTCAGTGGAAATGAGCTGGAGGGCGCACGCTTCCAGGGACGACATGTCGCTGAGATCACTGCCGCCCTCGTGGCCGACCGCGCGACAAGGGCGTCGTGATGAACAGGTCGTCAAAAACAAGAGCAGTGTCAACGCGCTGGACTGCCGTATTTGTCATCGTTGGCAGCGGGAATGCAGCCGCTTTACAGGTTGGCAAAGCGGCGATTGCGGCGCCCCTGTTGCAGAGCGACTTTGGGGTCGGGCTCACGGCAATCGGCTGGCTGGCAGGGATATTTGCGCTTATCGGTGTTATCGGCGGCATTCCGACTGGCGCGTTTGTCGCGCGTTTCGGTGCGCGGCGCATCCTCATCATCGGCCTCTTGATCACGACAGCCGGCGCAGCGCTTGGCGCGGCGATACCGGGACTGCCCAGCCTGTTCTCCGGCCGCATTATCGAGGGGGCGGGCTTCCTGCTGGTGACGGTCGCGGCGCCCTCATTGCTCGAAGAGGTTACGCTACCATCTGATCGCGATCTGGGGTTCGCCCTCTGGAGCTGCTTCATGCCGGTCGGCATGGCGGTGGCGATGCTGGTAGGGCCGCTATTCGAGGACTGGCGGACGATGTGGTGGGCAAGCGGCGCGCTGGCGCTAGCCATCTGCATCGCTGTTCCACTTGTCATTCCTGCCGGCGGGCAAGGCCGGATCATGTCCTGGAGCGGCTTGCGCCGCGACAGCATGACCGTGGCGCGCGAGTGGGGCGCTGTTGGGCTAGCGATCACCTTTGCGCTCTACAGCTTGATGTTCTTCGCTGTCTTCAGCTTCCTGCCGGTGCTGCTGACGGAGCGCCTGCAGGTTACACACCAGACAGCCGGATTGCTCAGCGCACTGGCCTCGGCCGTGAACGTCATCGGCAATCTGGCGGCGGGCCTGCTTCTCTCCAAAGGCTTTGGCCGCCCGGCGCTCTTGATCGCTGCATGCCTCGTCATGGGACTGGCCAGCTTCGGGATTTTACTCCCCATGCTGCCGGACGGTGCAGCCTTCGGCCTGTGCCTGTTGTTCTCGGCTGTCGGTGGTGTGATCCCGGCTATCCTGCTGTCCTCTGCGCCACTTGTGGCGCCGGCGGCAGGGTTGGCTCCGATCGTTCTAGGCCTGATCGTTCAAGGCAACAATCTCGGACAGGTTCTTGGTCCGACAGCCATCGGCGGCGTACTGGATCGGTTTGGCTGGGGTTCAGCCGCCTACATTGTGGCGGGTGCGGCGCTGATTGCCGTGCTCGTGGTGGCCTCGACGCTCCGGCAGGTCGGAGCTGAGCGGGTCAATTTTGGGGTTCGAGACCGCTGATGAGCATCGCATTCAACCACACGATCCTGGCGACGCGAGACGCCCACGGTTCTGCCCTGTTTCTGGCTGAAATGCTTGGGCTCCAGCCGCCGCGCAATGGGGGCCATTCTGGATGGTCACCACCGATAATGGCGTCAACCTCGACTATATGGATGTGGGCCATGCCATCGTTCCGCAGCATTACGCGTTACTCGTCGATGACACGAGTTTCGACGCCTTGCATGACCGGCTCGGCAAGCGGATCTTGCCCTACTGGGCCGATTTCGTGATCCAGACAATTACCTGATTGAACTGGGGCGCCGGGTATCTGGCGAGCCATCTAGAACAAAGACCGACGAAAAAAAGGACAGTGCCATGAAGGCCCGTTTTGACTTTCCCGCTGTTGCGCGCGACGCCTATGAGGCAGTGGCCGCTCTCGATACCTATGTGCGCAAAGCATCCGGCATTGAGCCCCGGCTTCTGCACCTGCTCAAGTTGCGGGCCTCACAGATAAATGGGTGCGCCTATTGCGTTGATATGCACGTCAAGGAAGCGCGTCGCGATGAGTTGAGCGAGCAGTGGATCAACCTGATAAGCGTGTGGCGGGACTCGCCGGTCTTCACTGCACGTGAGCGGGCGGTGCTTGGCTGGACCGAGGCGCTGACAAACGTCGCACAAACACACGCGCCAGACACTGACTTTCAGCCGCTCCACGCCTTCTTCACGGAGGCTGAGATCACCCGCATCAGCGTTGCAATAGGGACGATCAATGTCTGGAATCGCCTCTGTGTCGGTTTCAGGTCGCAGCATCCAGTGGGGGCGAGCTGAGCGACCGTAGTTCTTATGTGACGCTCTGCGCGATCTGCCCGGGCAGTTCAAACCAAAAGAAAAAAGGAACATGACATGACCGGTAGTCCGCCCGTCACACGGTTTATCGGCGAAGCCGAGCGCACCTTGCAGGCCTTGTTGCAGCGCCAGCTACAGAAGGCAGACATGAGCTTTCCGGAATGGATTGCGCTGGCAATCCTGTCCGGAGACAACTGTCAAAGGAAGGACTGCCCAAGCGATCGCCGGTGCGCGCGTGGTGGCTCAAGGCAGCGAAATGAACCTTGTAAATGGCCTCATCGGGAAAAAACCTGTAGCGAGTGGCCAGATCCTTTTGCATGACACAGAGGGGGCTTGACTTGTTCCAGCCACTTCTTGACAGCATGCGTGGGTCACAAGCCGCATTGTAGCCGGATTGTCAAGTGACGACCTGGCAGTGACCCGACGTGTATTCGAACCGGTGGCCTGTTGATAATTGACGCTACCGACGTGCAGATATCCATCTTTGCCACAGCGTCACCTTGAGACCGAATACCTTTAAGCGGACTGTTACAGGGGCTAAAATTCTACTTGCGACCGAAGTGTGGCATACGTTTCCTCAGGCTGCCCTGCATCATCAGAAGCCTACCGAGGGCGAGGAGGACTGTCACACAGACGAGGAGCATTGGTCCAGCAGGTGCCGCAGGTGCGAAGACGATCAGGCGGATGAGCACGAAGCCTGTGCAGAGCACGACCTGCGCTACGGCCGTGATTGCCAGGATCGGCTTCATGTCTGCGCGACAATCGACCGGCAGCTGTCGGAAATAACCATAGACGAGGAGCGGTATAAGAACGCCCATGAATAGGATGCGGATTGTCGTGAGAAGCAATGGCGCAGCTTCAATCGAAGCCGGCATCAAGGTGAGGTAACGATCATCAGATATCCGGTGACAATGGCGGCTAGGAACGGGGGACAGAGGAGAACGCTCAGGGACGTGTCCGGCCCCGTGCCACCATCCCTGCGGGTGCCGAGCAGCAGCCGATTCAGCGCCACGACGATGGCGGCGGCAACGACGACCGCGCCGGCAAGGGCCCAGAGATGCCACGGCGGGCATGAGGCCGGAGCCAACGGTTTCAATGGACATGATTTCCCGAGGCACGCGCGAAAACATGGGGATCGTCATGAGCAGCCAGATGCCGCTGCCGAGGCCGGAAGCCAAATCGCATCATTCAGCCACAGCAACAGGGCAGATACCCCTACAAAGGCTGCAATCCCGAGAACCATGGCGCTGAGCGTATCGGCCATGAGGCCCATCGTGACGAGTGCCGTAAGTACACCTTAGGCCTGCAGGAAGGTCAAAAGCAGCACGGCAATGCCTAAGTGCAACCGTGGCCAACCGGTATGGCCAGCCGTTCCGCCAGGTCCGGCGCCATCAATCTCACGAGTTCGATGAGCGCCAGCAAGCTGAACAGCGGAACGGTTCCCAAAGCGAATAGCGAAAGCCGCTCCATGCCGCCGGACTGTGCCAGCTGGAGGCTTGCCGAAATAAGATCGATGCCGGGAATTGGAAGGCGCATGCAGGCCGCGATGATAATGAATGCCAGCACGGTCATGAGGATCGTGTATCGTCTATGGTCGCGGCTTGGAGTGGTCGTCATCTGGGTTCGCTTTGCCTCGGTGTTTTGATGTCGATCGTCGTCGCAGTCATGACGTATGGCAAGGGGATCCGCCAGTCGCTCACACCTTCTCCTCCAACGGGAATTGTTGAACACGGCCACTGACGACCTGGAATTTGACGCCTCCGACATGCACGGCATAGTGCCCCAGCGGGTGCACGCGGGTGCGGGCGACCTCCGGACAGGCGAAGAGGCCGGAATCGCTAAGGGCATAGACATGCCGTGCGTCGGTCGCAAAAATTCGGTTTAGGAAGGTCAGCGTGGCGGGATCGATGCCGGGGAGGGGCTTGCGATAACTGCCGCCGAAAAGCATGTGTCCCTCAGCATCGATCAGAAGCTGCTCGTGGACGCCACGCGCCGTTGCGTGATCGACCTTGCCGGGCCTTGTGACGGGTTTACCACGGTAAAGCAGCGTCTCGCCCATGCGGGCGAAGGTGCAGCCGAGCGCTTCGACAGCATCGGGATCATCGATGCCGCGTTTGCGCACGCCCTCGACGATCAGCCCCTTGGCATCGCGCGCATAGGCGCCGCCGAGCACCTCGAAACTTTTCAGATCCGCCTTGACGATGACAAGCGCCGGCATGGGCGCCGTGCTGTCGAAATAATAGGCCTGCCGGCGATCGCGAAACCAGGGGCCGGACACGCGCTCGAAACTCGCGGGGTCGGCACCCTTGACCGGCGAGCATCCGTAACGCTCCATCCCCGGTTCGAAATAGCGCAGCCCGTGCCTGTCCTCGGCAAAGACATCGACGATGTGGCGAAGGCTATCATGGTCGAAATGATCCAGCGAGACCCACGCGCCATCACGCGGACGTGCCGGCCGGACCAGGACACGGCCTCCGTCGCTGAAATAGGGCCCGCCCATCGAGACCGGCTCTGCAACGTCCGAGACCCCACGCTCCCGCCGTGCCTTTTCGCGATGCCACCAGGTGCCGGTGAGCTCGGGATGCGCCTCGAAATAGGGGCTCCAGTGTTCGAATTCGGCGGATACCGATTTCGGCTCCCCACGCGAGAAGGGCCGGTCCTTGTCGTAGGCGCAATATTGACCGGCCTCGGACGCGCAGGTGAAGCTTTGCCGGTCCGCCTCGGGGATCGGACGGTTTTCCCAGTAGATGCGGTTCGTGTCGGCGAAATACCGGCCCTCGTCGCCTATCGCGTGGAAGCTCGGTGCGTCCACGCCCTTGATTTCGACGCCATAGGCATAGACCTTGCGGCTGTCCTTCGCATAGTGGCTTTCATCGACATGGATGCCGGGCTTCTGGCCGCGTCCGTAATAATAGCTCACGATTTCGAACGTGCCGGGCTCCGCCGTCGGCAGGCGCAGGTTGGTGATGTAGAAGCCGGCGGCCTTGTCGGCGCCGTAACGCTCGTTCAGCACGGTAAAGCTTTCGGGATCGGCGCCGCGCGCGACGAACCAGAAGATTTTCGTGGGCGTCTCGCCCTGGCCGTAGACTCGCTTGGCGTCACAGCACCAGCGGTCGCCAAGCTGGCGGAAGGTCAAAGGGTCGATGCCGGCGAGAGGCACCCCCTTTCGATTTGCGATCGGAGCACCGTCGACGCAGACATGGCTGCCATCGTGAACGTAGCGGATGACGGGAAAGCGCCGCTCGCAGATGTAGTGCGCGATCCAGTCGACATCCGAGAAGGGGCCGATGCGCGGGTTGGCCTCGATCGTCCGCCGCAGGGTGCCGAGTTCCCGGCGCATGCTGAACGGCTCGTGCACGGGAAGGTCGATGCCGTCATGTTCGGTCAGATGATCGAAGAGCGCGCGGTCCTGCTCGGGCTCAGGCAAGCCCTCTCGGGCATAGGCGCCGGCAACCCAGCTCGTATTGGCGAAGTGAAGCTGCCCGTAACGGTTGTTGCAGTGCTGCCAGCGGGCGGCGTCGATGCCGAGTCGCGAGAGGATTTCGCGCGCCGGGCGCCCCACATCGGCAAAGAGCGACGCCGCGTACCAGTGCGCATAGGGAAGGGGGAAAAGCTCGCTCAGTTCCGGTCTGTTCGAAATCGTGCTGTCCTCCATCTGCGTGTTCGTAGTGCGCCCCAGCCCGTACCCGATTGTTCAACGTCCGCGCGGCCTGGAATATTCTTCGAAGATTCGGTTTGGCGCGCCGGGCGCTATGGCGCGGCCATCATCCGGTCGGCCGCCCGCCGTGCCAGATCGAAAGCCGTCATGCCGGGCAGGCGGGCCATGAACGCGGCGCGGCCATCGCCGGACATGGGCGGCGACCACCATGCCGCGGTGTAGAGCCTATCGCCGCTCAGGGCGACGGTTGCGAAAACGTCTCCGGCCTCGCCTCCGGTTTTCGTGGCGATGTCAAAGTGGAAATGGTTCTTCGTGCCCTCGACGCCATTGGGCGGCGAAGCACTGTCGCTCGACAACAGTTGCGCGCTACCGAAATCCGGCGACTGCCTGGCGATGAAGTCGCGCAGGAACGTTTCCCCATCGCGTGCAATGTCGAAGCCGGCGGGCGCATCGAAAGCGCCCAGCCAGACGAGGCCGGCATCCTTGCCATCGCGCTTGCGCACCATGCTGAGCTCGGCGGGGATGCCGCCCTGGAAGTCGTTGATGGCGATGCTCCAGGCGGGCGACACCGGCAGGGCCACCGTGCGTGACCCGAGTTTCAGCGGGACATCGGTCATGCTGGCCCAATGGCTCACCGGCTTGCCATCGGCGAAGGTCAGGCCATCGAGCGCCGTTCGTGCGAATGTCTCGATGTCCCCGCCGGTCGCGAAGGCGCTTTCCTCGTCCGTACCGGCGGGCGTGGCGATGAAATGAAAGACGAGGAGCTTGGTGCTGCGTGTCAGACAGTACGAATAGGCCACCTGCTCGAACCGGCCGTCTTTGACGCGCATGCTGCGCACGGATGCGCTCGACAGGTCCTGTGCGACGGATCGCGAGAAAACTTCGAGGCCAATCAATCCCGCCTCGTAAAGGCAGACCCGTAATGCTGCCGCCGGATATTCCAGATCCAGCGCCATGATGGTCACGTCCGCCGGCACAGCCGCCGATGGTGCGATCTTGCCGACCACCGTCACGTTGCCGGCGGTACCCGCCTGCCGAGGCTGAATTTCCACGGTCTGGAAATCAGCGTTGACGGGAAGGAGGATTTCGCCCCGCAGGTCCGTGCTCCCGAAATCGAAGGCCTGTTTCTTCCAGCCCGCCGGTACGGGCTGTTGCGCCCACACGTGGCAGGATGCCGTAAGCCAGATCAGGAGGCCGACGAGACCGTAGCGGAACGTGGCCCTAATGGCGTTCCCCGCGATGTCCCGCCGCCTGTTACGGCCGAGTTTTGTTTCCGGATCGCTCAGTCTGCCCGTCACGAACGCCCTCTGTCGCACTACTGTTCAGTCCGACATGATATAGGCGCGGGCGTGAGAGTTAAACCGCAAGCGTTCTATATCAGAACATCGGCAAGGACGGATGGCGTCCGCTGGCTTAGCGGAAACGGACCGGACGTTTCGTCAGGTTCATCTGGATAGCCAAGCGGTCCGCGAATGGCCCGATCAGGCGGACCAGTTTCCGGGCTTCCGCTTCGTGTATCCCCTGCTGCCCGCAGTAGAGCACAACGTCATACACCTTGACGTGCGCTACGGAGCGATTGCTGTCGACGTGTTGCATGGTGTTCCTCCCGGTGAAGGCCTCGAAATGCAGGCGGAGGCAGGAAGTTCCGCAGGTGAGAGCTCCGTACGAAACAGTACAAATGCAATGCGGTGCCGTCGGGCAGGAGACCTTTGTCCGCTTTCGTACCACCCCTCCGGATCGGGTTGCTTCGCCGATTGCATGGCCATCGATGGACAGCCATTGACCTTGGGACAGACCGAGGCCTTCGGCGGATATGCGGTCAATGAACTGCATTGGACTTATTGATGGCAGCTGGTTGTGACGGCGGGTTTCGGACCAACCTTCTTCGGCGTTTACCGTCGGCCCGCGGCGGCATCGTCCATGAGCAGGCACTGTACGAGGTACTTTCAACCGGCAAACTCGGTGCCGCTGGCATCGATATCTTCGAGGAAGAGCCGGTCTCGCCGGACAATCTTCTGCTGAAGCTGGAGCACGTCGCTTTCTCGTCGCATCTCGGCACCAGCGTCATGGAGACCCGTATCCGCATGGCGACGACAGCGGCAGAGGATGTGATCCGCGTCCTGAAAGCCGAAAAATCGCTCTATTCGTTAATTCGTGAGGCGGTATAGTTCAGCTCTGTTCCGCCAATTGTTGAAGGAGCCGAAATTGTGCTGGTTGCGGTTAGTTTATGAGCCGCGGTCAGCTACAAACCTATTAGATCCAACCGAAGTTTATTAAACGAATTTTACGCCGCACTCGGCGAGTAACGTAACAAGAAGTTAACCCTGCGACGTATCCGTTCTCGCTTCAGAAGATTGAAGAAACTCTCCGTCACCGCATTGTCATGGCAGGGGGCCTTGTTGTTCATGGCCGATGGCCGACCGGGATGGAGGCCGTTGGCGTGGCGGTCCTGATTGCCGGCGTCGTTTTGGCGATCTGCGTCTTCCGTAGCCAGCGGCCCAGATCGAAGGAGGCTTTGGCCAAAATTTCTTGACTTTGGCGGCCCTTAGCACGGTCGAAAGCGCCTATCCTGGATACGCCGTTCGCGTCCGGGATAAACGGCGTTCCATTGGAAATTATAGCCACGAACCTACGAAAATCAGCCCCACGCCCGCCGGATCGCGTCCAAGGCTGCCAGTATCGTCGGATCTTGAATGCGAGCCTCCAGGCAAAGGAAACTCAGGGTCGTCGAGATTTTGATATTCTCAGCAATAACAAGGCCGTGTGCCTGTTGTTCATGAAGGGCAATCGACTCCCGGCAAAGGCTCAATCCCACCCCTGTCCGGACCATGGCGACCATGGACGTCTCCTGATCTACCTGGGCGACGATATTTTGCCGGACGCCCAAATCGGCGAACAGGCGCGCCAGCAGTCGATTGTGGACCGAGGCCTGTGGTGTGCCGATCCAGGGAAGCGATGCGAGTTGCGGCCAATCCGCACCGCGCACGAAACCGGCGAGCGCTGGCGGAGCGACGACGCGATAGGTCAATTGCGCCAGTTCGCGGGCATGAAAGAGCGGTGCGGCGCTCTCGCCGGCCCTATCGGCGGAAGGATCGTAGTGGCTTGGGTCGCCGAGAAAGAAACCGGCATCCAGCTCATTTCGCCTCAGCCCCTCCGGCACATCGCCGCTCATTCCGTGACGGAGCGTGGTTTCGATGCCCGGTCCGCTTTCGATAAGCGCCTTAAGAAACGCGCCCAAGCGGGTGAATTCCGGATCGATGATGGTGCCAATTCGTAATTTGCCTCGGACGCGTGTCGATAGATGTCCGGCCGTCTGGCCGAAATCCGTCAGCGCCGCCAGCACCTGCTCGGCCTTGGCAGCCAACAGCGCTCCCTCCTGCGTCAACTCCAAACCCGTGGAGGTCCGCCGGAAGAGGAGAAGTCCTGTTTCTGCCGCAAGGCGTTTCAGTTGCAGCGTGACGGCGGGCTGCGTGACGTGCAATAGTTCCGCTGCCCGGGTAACATTGCCCTCCCGCGCCACGGTGAAGAATGCCTTCAATGTTCTCAGGTCGATCGACTGAATCATATTAGTTTCACTTATAATTCCTTCTATCATTTGTCATTGGATTTTTCCACTGAACCTCGATTATGGCTTTAAAAAATTCAGGGGGGAGGGTGGCATGCCACGACAGGATATCGACGCTTATCGGCGTGGGTTGCTCTTTCGTAACAGGCGGGTAGAGCGTAAGCCCACGGTGAAGGCCGTCTTGCGATGACGGCCTGCTGACTGCCAGTCCTAGTGGTAACACTAGGAGTAGTCATATGACGAAGCATCCAATTGAGGTGATCACGTCCGTGGAGCGCCGTCGGCGCTGGTCACGCGAAGATAAAGAGCGCCTCGTCGCTGCCTGCTTTGAGCCAGACGCGGTAATCTCCGAGATTGCCCGCGCGGCCGGCATCCATGTCAGCCAGTTGTTCCGTTGGCGCAAAGAGCTTTGCCGGATCGAAGAGGCAAGGTCTGACACGGCGACTTTGGTGCCGGTGATCGTGTCCGAGGCCGCTTCGACAACCTCTCCCGTTCAACCGGAATCGCCCACCACATCCCATCCTCGTCGGAAGCGTAGCGATGTGACGATCGAACTTTGGCGGGGTCGGCGCCTCCGCGTGGATAGCGACATCGATACCGAAGCGCTTGGCCGTATTCTCGACTGCGTGCTGGGGCTAAGATGATCCCGGTTCCGAGTGGTGTGAAGGTCTGGTTGGCGCCGATATGCGCAAGGGCTTCCCCGGTCTGTCGTTGATAGTGCAGGAGGCGCTGAAGCGCGACCCGATGTGTGGTCACCTCTTTGTATTCCGCGGCCGCGGTGGTGGCCTGATCAAGGTGATCTGGCATGACGGCCAGGGAGCCTGTCTGTTTACGAAGAAGCTGGAGCGTGGCCGCTTCATCTGGCCGTCAGCGGCCGATGGCACGGTAGTGATCACGCCCGCGCAGCTTGGTTATCTGCTGGAGGGCATCGACTGGCGGATGCCACAAAAGACCTGGCGGCCGACGTCGGCCGGGTAAGCAAAAACACTGGAATGACGGGGTCGAATATGATTCCATCCTGTCATGAGCAATGCGACCGAAGAGCTTCCGGACGACCTTGCCAGTGCCCTTGCACTGCTGGCCCAGGAGCGCGCTCGACGTGTCGCAGCCGAAGCGGAAGCAGCGACCGCCAAGGCTGAAGCCGCCAGCGCAAAGGCACTCGTATCGCATTCCGAGGCGCTGATCGCACGGCTGAAGCTGGAGATCGACAAGGTTCGTCGGGAACTCTACGGCAGCCGGTCCGAGCGCAAGGCGCGGCTCCTGGAGCAGATGGAACTGCAGCTCGAGGAGTTGGAAGCGGGCGCCGGTGAAGATGAACTGGCGGCGGAGATCGCAGCCAAAGCTTCAACCGTCAAAGCCTTCGAGCGCAGGCGCCCATCACGTAAGCCCTTTCCCGAACACCTGCCACGCGAGCGCGTCGTAATCGCTGCTCCCGCCAATTGCGCCTGCTGCGGCTCCACCAAACTGTCGAAGCTTGGTGAGGACATCACCGAGACCCTGGAGGTCGTACCGCGTCAGTGGAAGGTCATCCAGACGGTGCGGGAGAAGTTTACCTGCCGCGAGTGTGAGAAGATCACGCAGCCGCCGGCACCATTCCACGTAACGCCCCGCGGTTTTGCAGGGCCGAACCTGCTGGCAATGATCCTGTTCGAGAAGTTCGCCCAGCACCAGCCACTCAATCGCCAGAGCGAACGCTATGCCCGAGAGGGCGTCGACCTCAGCTTGTCGACGCTGGCCGATCAGGTTGGAGCATGTGCAGCGGCGCTGAAGCCCATCCACTCCCTGATCGAAACGCATGTCCTTGCCGCCGAGCGACTGCATGGCGACGACACGACCGTCCCGATCCTCGCAAAGGGAAAGACCGATACGGGCCGCATCTGGACTTATGTCCGGGATGATCGGCCGTTCGGAGGCCTCTCACCGCCTGCAGCCCTTTACTATGCCTCGCGCGATCGGCGGCAGGAACATCCGGAGCGCCACCTGAAGACCTTCACCGGTATTCT
>NZ_JAKVIN010000016.1:0-37886 GCF_022601905.1 Shinella sedimenti | reverse complement strand
TGTCCTTATTCACGTCCATAAGGACAATCGGCCACATTCACATCAAACTGAAAAGGCGGCCCACGCCGGAGGCGTACATGGCGCAAGATGCGTGAGTAGAAAATGCGGCGCGATCCGAGCCATATCAAAGTTGCTTACCCCAAACGCGTCTTCGCATTACGGTCCCTTTGCAGACACCGTTAATAAAATCTTGAATGAAATTGGTGGAGCTGAGTCTAAATGTCCATCAAACCGGAAACTGTAAAGCCGCCATCCACGGCGATGATCTGTCCGTTGACATAGGCGGACACATTCTCATCAAGAAGAACCATCGTCATGGATGCGATCTCGCCAATCGAACCATATCGGCCCAGCGGTACACGAGATATCCAGTCTTTACGCGTCTTCTCGTTATGCCACTGCACCGTCATCGGCGTCTCAACTGGCCCGGGCGCGATCGCGTTGACGCGTATCCCCTTCGGTGCCAGCTCAACCGCCAGAATGCGAGTCATCGTGTTCACCGCCCCCTTGGATGTTCCGTAAGCCGCTCTCCCGACACTTCCCTGTATGCCGGAAACGGAGGTGATGTTCACAATAGACCCGTGCTTCATGTGCCGGGCAGCGGACTGCGCGACTATGAACGAGCCTACGACATTGATATCCAGTATCTTACGCAACTGCGCTGGCTTCGTATCCATGAACGAAAGATTTTGGCCGATGCCGGCGCAATTGACGAGCCCGTCGATGGCGCCATGCTTGGCCGCGATCTGCCCGATCGCAGCCTCGACGCCATCCTCATCGGTGATGTCGACCGCAAATGTTGTCACCGTCCCGGACGGAAACGCATCGTGCAGGGTCTCGAGGTTTTCTCCGGGCAAGTCGAGAACCGCACACAGCCATCCGTCGAGAACCGCTCGCTCGAGAATGCCGCGCCCGATGCCGGACGCGCCACCTGTCAGTACAAGCACTTTCTGCATGATCCCCCCCTTTCCGGATTACAGCCAACGCTTGATGTTCTTGGACATCGCAGACCGTGTTATCCCATACCGCTCCTGAAGCACTTCGAGCGTTCCCGCAGCCAAGAAGCGATCCGGAAGCGCAATTCGACGGATTTCCGCTGACACTCCGTTCATAGACAGGCAGCTTGCGACCGCCTCGCCCAGACCGCCGACGCTCGAGTGGTTTTCGGCTGTCACAACCAGTCTCCCGGTCCGCTTCGCTTCACGAATGATCGCCATCTCGTCGAGTGGCTTGATTGTCGGCACGTGCAGCACGGCCACGTCGATACCGTCGGCCTGAAGCTCCTTGGCACTATCGAGCGCCCGCATGGTCATGAAACCGGTAGAGATGATGAGAACGTCGCGCCCGCCGCGCAGCAGCGCTGCCTTTCCGAGCTCGAAACGATAGCCGTATTCATCAAGCACGACAGCGACATTGCCGCGCAGGATGCGGGCATAGACCGGTCCGTGGTATTCCGCGATCGCCGGCACCATCTGCTCTATCTCGTGAGCGTCACAAGGATCGATGACGACCATGTTGGGCATCGCGCGGAAGATCGCAATGTCGTCGGTGGCTTGATGACTCGGACCGTAACCCGTCGTCAGACCGGGAAGGCCGCCGATCAGCTTCACACTGGCATCCTGTTCGGCGACGGCCTGCGACATGAAATCGTAGCACCGACGTGACGCGAAGGTTGCGTAGGTGGTCGCGAAAGGAACGAAGCCCTCTTTTGCCAGACCGCCCGCCGCGACTGCCATGAGCTGTTCGGACATGCCCATCTGGTAGAAGCGATCGGGATACGCCTCCGCGAAGATATGCATGTCGGTATACTTGGCTAGGTCGGCGCTCATGCCGACGATCTCCGGGTGCGTCTCTGCCAGCTTGATGAGCGCATTGCCAAAGGGCATCGCCCTTGTGCGATGTCCTTCATCGATCGACGAAGACGCGATCGTCGGGGCTGAAATCTTAGTGACGGTAGACACTTGGTTCATTTTCCTGCCCCTTTTTCAAGTGCTGCATAGGCGCGCTTCCAGTCATCCGCTTCGAGCCTTATGAAGTGGCTTTTCTCGCGCCCCTCCAGGAAATCGACGCCGCACCCCATCTTGGTATCGCAAATGATGATCCTGGGCTTCGGTTCGGCATGCTCGCGTGCGCGGTCGAAGGCTGCAACGAGCTGCGACAGGTCGTTACCGTCAACACGCTGCACATAGAAGCCGAACGCCTCGAACTTGGCGACGACGGGCTCGGTGTTCATTACCTTCATCGAAGGTCCGTCCGCTTGGACCTGGTTGAAATCGACGACAGCGATGATGTTGTCGAGCTGGTAGTTCGAGGCGGAAATCGCCGCCTCCCAGGTCGGGCCCTCGGCAAGCTCACCGTCACCCATCAGGGTATAGATGAACGACTTCGACTTCTTGCGCTTGAGGCCCATTCCCATTCCTACGGCCATAGGCAAACCGAGGCCGATGGACCCACCCGACATTTCGGCCCCGGGCGTATAGGAGGTCATGCCCGACATCGGTAGGCGGCTGTCGTCCTGCGCATAGGTCGGCAGCTCCTCTTCCGGCAGATAGCCCGCGGCCACCAGAACCGAATAGTGCGCTATACCGTAATGTCCCACAGACAGGAGGAAGCGATCCCTGTCCTCCCAGTCGGGCTGAAGGGGCCGGTGATTCATCGCATGAAAGTATGTGACGGTGAGTACATCGGCGACGCCGAGCGCCTGGGCAATATAGCCCTGACCCTGCGTTTCCGCCATGACGAGCGCGTTGTGCCGGACACGGTAGGCGTGCTCCTCCAGTCTACTGTTATGCAGGTTCGCGTGCTGGTTCATTGGAACTCCTTCTCATTACACGGGGCCATTCAACGGCGATATCGACTGGCCGCTCATGGAAATGCACGCGCGGAACAGCTTTGCCCGCCATCGACGGGAAGACAGACCCCCGTGATGAACCGTGCCGCATCGGACGCTAGGAAAAGCGCAGCCTCGGCCACGTCTTGTGGTTTGCCGTTGATGCCCATGGGGACCATGTCCAGGCGGATTTTTTGCATCTCTTCTACCGATGTGTAGGCGCCGGCTATCGCCTGCCCCAGCATCGGCGTCTCGATAGCGCCGGGAACCACGCAGTTTGCGCGTATTCCGGCGCGGGCATATTCCATGGCGATTGCGACCGTGGCTTGGTTCACCGCGGCTTTGGCCGCGGAATAGGCAAAGTACGCATATCCTGTCCAACGCAGCGCAGCGAGTGAGGACACATTGACGATCGCCCCCTTTCCAGCGCGGCGCATGGCAGGCAGTACGGCCTTGCACGACCGGAAAACTGTCCCGAGATTGAGATTCAGCGCCCGGTCGTAATCCGCTTCGGACAGGTCAGCCGGTCCGCCCATGATGGCCACGCCGACATTGTTGTGCAGAACGTCGATGCGACCGAAGTGGTCTAGAACATCCGCAGTCAGTGTTTCCATCTGTTGCAGACTGGTGGCATCGGCCATGAGCGCAATCGCGGAACCTCCGTCGCCCTCGATGCGCGAACGGCAGCGATCGGCGGCATCCATATCGCGATCCGCACAAATGACTTGCGCTCCTTCTCGAGCGTAGGCGGCAGCGGCAGCGCTGCCATTGCTCCAGCCCTGATCGGGTAGCCCTGCCCCCACGACGAGCACAACTTTTCCGGCAAACCGTTTACCCGGAATGCCACCGTAGTTCGTTGATCCGCACATCACAGCACACCGATCGATATCCACGGGAAGATCGCAATCAGCACGAGACCGACGATCAGCGCGAGGATGTAGGGCCAGATGGCGCGTAGCGCCTCATCGGGGGCGACATTGCCGATGCGGCACGCCAGATAAAAGCCGATCCCGATGGGCGGTGCCATAAGCCCGATATTCATCGCCACCACTACGATCATTGCATAGTGCACGGGATGAAGCCCGAAACTGGCTGCAATCGGAAACATTAGCGGCGACATCAAGACAAGCGCCGGCAGTCCCTCGAGGACGCAGCCGAGAATCAGGAAGATCACAATGGACATGGCGATGAACGAGAACACACCGCCCGGCAAACCGGCCGAAAAATCAGCGATCGTTTGTCCCACGCCGGCCTGCGTGATGGCCCATGCCATCGACAGGGCCGTGCCCAGGATCAGCAGGATCGCCCCGCTCATGGCGGCCGTCTCGACGAGCATCTTGTAGATGTCCCGCAGTGAGATACCCCCATAGAGAATGGCACCGATAGCCAGGCCATATACGACTGCAATGGTAGATACCTCGGTGGCCGTGGCAATGCCGCTCGATACGGAGCCGCGAATGATGAACGGCAGCACAAGGGCGGGCGCCGCAATGACAAGCATCTGAGCGATTGTTTTCAGCGGCGCTCGGCGCACGCCAGCCATGGACTCATGCCGCGCACGGAAGCGTGCGAGAGCCATGAGAACCAGCAGCAAAACGATGGCAACCGTGAAACCGCTCGCAAACAGGTCCGCGATCGATATACCTGCGACAGCGCCAAGCACGATGAGAACGATCGAGGGTGGCACCGTATCCGCCATGGCGGCGCCGGTAGCGAGTTGTGCGATCATCTCCGGCGGCTTATTTCCACGCCGCTTCATTTCCGGAAAGAGCGCCGGCGCGACAGTCGCCATGTCCGACACCTTAGAGCCGGAAATGCCGGAGACAATGAAGAGAGAGGACAAAAGCACGTACGACATGCCGGCCTTGACGTGACCGATGAGGGAGCCAAGGAAATCGACGATTGCCTTGCCCATACCCGTCTTGTCGAGAATGCATCCCAACAATACGAAGACCGGGACCGAGAGGAGGATGACGCTCGACATGCCTTCATCCATGCGGCCGACCATCACGTAGACAGGTACGAAGGAAGCAAAGGCGAGATAGCAAAGCGTTCCGAGCCCGAAGCAGAAGGCGATCGGCACGCCTGCCGCCAGTCCCAAGGCCACGATGACGATCAGGAAGAACGCCAGCGAGGCATTGCCGGCCTCCAGAAACATATCGGAGAAAAACCAGAAGACCAGCGCCATCGCCCCGACCACCACTGCGCCAAGAACGACGTTCGAGACCGAATGCCCCCGAAAGGCATGCAGCAACAGCAGGCAGAGCATCATGGTGAAGCCGACGGGAATCCCGGCTACCCGGAACGTGTTGGGAATGTGAAGCGCGGCAGATGTAATGAACCACTCCTCATAAGCGTATTCATATGTCGCCGGCAGCATAGCGATCAGGAAAGCCGCCATGGCCATCAACGCGGTCGCCTCGACCGCCCCCTGGAGACGCTGCGGCAGGAGCCGCAGGAAGAGCGTCAGCCTGAGATGTTCGTTGCGGTCGAGCGCGATCGCGGAGCCAAGCATCGCCAGCCAGATGAAGCAGATGGATGCCGCCTCCTCCACCCATACCAGCGGCGTGTTGATGACGTACCGCGATATCACGCCGCCGAGAAGGAGAATCACGACAGCCGCCATCAGCATAGCGGCGAAAACCTCCACAGGGCGCATCAGCGCCGATCCGGGGCGCGCGTCCAAGTTCTCGCTTACCTCGCCGATGACGAAGTCTTCAGTTGCTGCTGTCATGATATGTTTCCGTCCAGTTTGTCACGCGGAATAGTCAAACGCGCTCTTTCGGGCGCGTTCGGATACCGGCTAAGCGAGAGGGCCTGTTACCTTCTCGAGCAACTCCCAGGCTTCCTCGCCGTAGTTCGCCTTCCATTCGCTGTAGAAATTGGCTTCGCGCAGCTGGTTGCGGATTGCTTCCGGATCTGGCTCGTTGAACTGCATGCCGTGCCCCTCAAGCGACACACGGAGCGTTTCGTTGAGCTTGTCGATGTCCGCACGCTGATCGAGGGTCGATTTGGCGAAGTTGCGGCTGACGATCTCTTTGATATCGTCCGGCAGTCGATCCCAGGAACGCGGGTTGGCGAGCATCCAGAAGCCGTCCCACATATGGTTGGTAAGCGAGCAGTACTTCTGCACCTCGAAGAGCTTGCCGACGTCGATCGTAGAAAGGGGATTTTCCTGCGCATCGACGATGCCGGACTGCAAGGCCGTATAGACCTCGTTCCAGTTTATGCTGGCTGGAGCGCAGCCAAGCGCCTGGAACATCGAGGTCCAGAGTGGGCTCACCGGGACGCGGATCTTCAGGTTGCGCAGGCTTCCCGGCCCTTCAATCGGTCCGGTCGAGGTGGTGATCTGACGGAAGCCGTTGTTGAAGATGTGGTCCATGACGTGCAATCTGGACGCCTTGATCTTGTCGCGCACATAAGCGCCCAGCTCGCCATCCATGGCCTGCCATACCTGGCCGGTGTCCTTGAAGGCGAAACCCATGCCGTTAATCGACGCAACCGGCACCAACGACGACAGGATAATGCCCGAAAGCGTGAAGAATTCGACCGCGCCGGACCGCACTTGGTTGAGCGTGTCGGTATCCGAGCCAAGCTGGTTGTTCGGGAAAATCTGCAGCATGAAACGGCCATCCGTTTCCTCTGCGATGCGGTCGCGCGCTTCCGTCATGCGATTGTTCATCGGATGACCAAGGGGGAAGTTGTTGGCGAACTTGAAGCGGAATTCGGCGGCCTGCGCTTTGCCCGCGACAAGAGCGGGTGCGGCCAGCGCGCCAACACCAACTCCGATGAAAAGACGGCGACTTAGCTTCATGAAACTCTCCTCCTAAAGAGCATCGGCCCCACCGCCTCCTCGCGGTAAACAGGACTGAAACTGGCGAAACGTCATGGTGACGAATTTCATATAATGGAGTATTCTGATGCCAAATAAGAGTCTAGACAAAAATTTTCTTTAGTTTCAGATATATAGAATATTATATAGTCCATATTATGGACCATCGGAGGAGATTTGATGGAGGAAGCATCAGGAGCGCAGAGTGTTGAACGCGCCATGCACCTGCTCGCGCTTGTGGCAGAACGCCATCATAGCGGCGCCACTCTGGGAGAGCTCGTACGAGCAAGCGGGTTGAAACAACCGACCGTAAGACGGCTGCTCGTGGCCCTGATACGCTCCGGAATCGCATCGCAGGACGACGAGACGAAACGATATCACCTGGGCATCACCGCGCATCTCTACGGGACGATCGCGTCGGATCGGTTCGCGGCCCACACGATGGCGGACGAGTCCGTTCGCCGCCTTGCGGAGCAGTCCGAGGACACTGCCTTTTTCTGTCTACGACAAGGCCTGCATACGCTGTGTATGCGCCGCGAGGAAGGCCTGCATCCCATACGATCTCATGTCCTCAACACAGGACAACGCCACCCGCTCGGCGTCGCCGCGCATGGTATCGCCATTCTCGCAAGCCTCGAGGATCGCGAGATCGACGCGGTGATTGCGGCGCACAGTGAGTACTACGAAAGCCACTACCCTATGCTCACCGAGCCGGTCCTTCGACAGGCGATCGCCGAGACAAGACGACGAGGCTGCGCCATCAATCGGGGTATCTTTCACACAGGCGCATGGGCAATAGCGGTCGCCGTGCGCGATCACACCGGTCGCGTGCTCGGCGCCCTTTCCATTGGCGCCACCGAAGGCAGGCTTGCTGAAAGCCGCCAGCCCGAGATCATAACCATGCTGAAAAGCGAGACGCGCAAGCTCGAATCCAGATTTGCTGCGGTCAGCATGAAATTCTCGTCGGATAGCCTGTACGCGTCTGTCCGCCCGTCCCTCGCCAAGTCGGAGAAACCTTAGTTATGGACCTTATCACGGCAAATAGCAGTCGCCTACGCCACCTCCTGCATCCGGGACCGGTAAGTGAGGTTCGCCTGCGCAGCTTCCGCGCTGCAAGCCAACAGGGATCGATCCGGCTGCGCAAAGGTGAAGTCCTTGTCGACGAGATCGCCCTGCATCTCGAACCGCTCGGGATCAAGGCGGCGGCACTGGATCTCTCTAGGCTCGTGCTGAGTCCCATGCAATTCGTCATGCCGACATATTCGAAGACGCAAGATCATGTCGCCTACTACAGCGAGACATATGTCCGCGATGGCCTCGTCCGCATCCAACAGGGAACCGCCACTTACGGGTCGCGCGACGGGCGCCCCTTCCTGCACGGACATGTGCTTTGGCGCGACGCCGATGATACGCAACGCGGTGGCCATGTGCTCCCCTACGACTGCAGGATCGGCGAAGACTGTGAAATCGATTATGTCGGATGCGCTGAAATCGCGATGGATGCGCGCTTCGATCCAGAGACGAATTTTACCCTGTTCGCACCATATGTCGAAAGCACACCGCCACCCGGGGATCTTATCGTGGCGCAGATCAGGCCGAACGAGGACCTTATCTCCTCGCTCGAGCGTATTTGCACCGAGCACAACATTGGTTCCGGCCGTATCGTCAGCCTCATCGGCAGCACGGTCGGCGGTTGCTTCGATGGCGGGCCGGTGATCGATGAAGTGCCCACGGAAATTCTTGGTCTTACTGGAACGATTGCGCTAGACAGCGATGGAATGCCCGCACTCGAGCTGCAAATGGCGCTGATTGATGCGGTCGGCACGATCCACTTCGGACAGCCTACGCGCCATGAAAATCCCGTCCTGATCTGCGTCGAGGCCTTTATCCAGGTCCTCGACTAACCCTGTTACGGAACCCTTGCCATGACCCGATATACCGCATCCCATTGGGGCATCTACGAATTCGACGAGACGGAAACGTCTCCGAAATTGCGGCCTTTACGCTCGGATCCGGATCCATCCATGATCGGTCTGTATCAGCTTGATGAAAAACTTCTCGAAAGCCGCGTGGCGCGTCCCGCCATTCGTAAGAGTTGGCTGGAACACGGACCGGGCGCGCGACCAGAGTTACGAGGGAAGGAACCGTTCGTTCAGGTTGAATGGGCGGAGGCATTCAACATTGTCGCCACAGAACTCAAATCTGTCATAAAAGAGTATGGCAACAGCGCGATTTTTGGAGGCTCATACGGTTGGGCGAGCGCGGGCAGGTTCCATCACGCGCAAAGCCAGGTCCATCGCTTTCTCAACTGCATCGGCGGCTATGTCCGGCACACCGGATCGTATTCGCTCGGTGCAGCGCATGTCATCCTCCCTCATATCGCAGGCACCGTCTCGGACCTCAGCGCCCAGCATACCACTTGGGATGTCCTGGCCGAACACACCAAGTTGTTCGTGACCTTCGGCGGCGTACCAACAAAGAACGCGCAGTCATCGCCCGGAGGCGCGGGACATCACCGCGTCGGGCCAGGCCTGAAGGAAATGGCGAGAAAAGGCGTACGGTTCGTGAATATCGGCCCGTGCAACGATAACCTTGATGCCGAATGCCACGCGGAGTGGATACACTGCCGTCCGAATGCCGACGTCGCGCTCATGCTCGCCTTGGCGTGGCAGATCCATGCGGATGATGCACACGATCGCGATTTCCTTGCGCGCTGCACGGTGGGCTTCGAGAAATTTCTCCCGTACCTGCTCGGCGAGCAGGATGGCATTGCGAAGACTCCAGAATGGGCAAGCCGGCTCACCGGCGTTCCGTCCAAGCGTATCGTTGAGCTCGCCCGAGAGATGGCGGAAACACGGACGATAGTCAACGTGGCCTGGTCCCTACAGCGTGCCCATAACGGCGAACAGGCATTCTGGATGGCCATCACGCTCGCGGCAATGCTGGGACAGATCGGCCTGCCGGGCGGCGGCTTCGGTGTCGGCTATGGGCCCATGAATACCAATGGATCTCCCCATCGACAACTCTCCGGTCCAACATTTTCCCAAAAGGAAAACCCCGTGCAGGATTACATTCCATGCGCAAGAATTGCGGACATGCTGCTCAATCCGGGCGCCACGTTTCCCCACGATGGGAAATTGCGCACATATCCCGATATCCAGCTCATTTACTGGGCAGGCGGCAACCCCTATCATCACCACCAGGATCTCAATAGGCTGGGCAGGGCTTGGCAAAAGCCCCGCACGATCATCGTCCACGATCCATTCTGGACTGCGAGCGCCAAAAGAGCGGATATCGTGCTTCCCGTCACGACTGCGATGGAGCGCGACGATATCGGCTACGCGACACAAGAAGGTTTCCTCGTTGCCATGCGCCAGATCGTCGAGCCTTTCGCTGACGCGCGCTCTGATTTCGACATCTTCTCTGGCATTGCCGAGCGCATGGGCGTGCAGCATAATTTCACAGAGGGACGAAACGACACTGAGTGGCTGTCGTATCTCTATGAAGACATGCGCGCGCGCTGGAAAAAAAGAGACGTCGATTGCCCTGATTTTGAAACCTTCTGGGAGCAGGGCCTTGTCGATCTTGGAGAGCATGCGAGCCCGCGCATCATGTTCGAGGCGTTCAGATCGGACCCTGCAAAACACCCATTGAAGACACCTTCGGGTTTGATTGAAATCTTTTCCGGCACCATAGCGTCCTTCGACCTGAGCGATTGCCCCGGGCATGCCGCCTGGTTCGAACCGCGTGAATGGCTTGGATCAACCAATGCGGCACCTGACGCGTTACATTTGCTTTCAGACCAACCTGCACGGAAGCTCCACAGCCAGCTCGATGCCAGCCCCTATAGCGCGGCAGGCAAGGTCGGGGGAAGGGAGTGCATCTATATGAACCCTGCGGATGCCGAGGCGCGCGGCGTTGGGCATCACGACACAGTCGAGGTCTGTAATGGACGGGGACGATGCCTTGCGGCCGTCCACATCACGGACCAGATAATGCGAGGGGTCGTGAGAATTTCGACGGGAGCTTGGTACGACCCCGACGAGACCGGTCTTGATCTCCATGGAAATCCAAATGTGTTGACACTCGATATCGGTACCTCGTCCCTTGGACAGGGATGCGCTGCCCAGACCTGCCTTGTTTTCGTTCGAGGCACAACGAACACGCGATCGCCTAACCCGTTCAAAGCGCCAGAGCTATTATAGAAATCTATATTCGATCTGGTTTTCACACCGCGATATGTGGAGCTATCTTCGTGAGACAGAGCCCACATTGGACGGTCACTTATAAGCTCTTGAACGGATCCGAACTGGCTGGTCAGACTAAATCGTCCGGATCGATGAATGTGCCGCCTCTTGAAGCGCTTGCGCCAACCGGCCAATCGAAGCCCGCTGCAGCCGATCTCGGGATTGTTCGATATAGTAGTTCCCAGGACCCGGAGTTTTCGGAACAAACGGGCAAATAGCGAGCCCGAGAGAGGCGGCAATTGGACCACATACAGGAAGATGGCCAATTGCGAGACCGAGACCTTGGCTGACCATCATGAGCGACAAAGGTGTCGTGTCAACCGTTTCGATTTTAAGCTGCCGCCCAGGCTGGTGGCCGAAATTGTGGTTGAGAAGCGCCGTCCAGCCAATGGCATGTGACGCCACGTCGTAGAGGCGGAATGACAGCAGGTCGTCCAGGCTTGCGATGCGGGCGACATCCTCCTCCCGGCACATGACGACATGGGACATGCCCATCAGCCAAGTCGGATGGCGCACGAGATGCGGCTCTTCGCCGAAGCGGATCGTCAGGTCCGGATCCGCCTTGCGTTGCGTGCCCTCCATCAGGAGGTCGATGCGGATCGTCGGGTTCGCCGCTTCGAACGCCGCCAGCACGCGCGGCAGCCAGCTCATCGCCATCAGTTGGCTGGCGAGCAGCGTGATGCGCTCGATGCGTTGCCGCGCGAACAGCGCCTCCGCCTTGCTCTCGATGGCGCCCAGCGACACCTGCACTGTCGGCAGGAAGTCGCTGCCCTCCACCGTCAGAGTGATCCGGTTCGCGGTGCGTTCGAACAGCGGACGCCCGAGATGGGTTTCCAGCGCCAGAACCTGCTGGCTGACGGCCGCAGCCGACATGTTGAGCTCTTTTCCGGCGCGCGCAAAGCTCAGGTTCCGGGCAGCGGCCTCGAAAACGCGGAGCCAATTCAGCGAGGGGATCGTCGTTGTACGCATGCCATTCAGCATAAGCTCAGCTTAGCCTGAGATCAATCAGATAGCGTCTCCCGGCAGGCTTTGCGCGGTGTCATAGTTTCCTCACGGGTCAAGCAAGGCCCGAACCAATAAACATGAGGGAACGACGATATGCTCAGACGCCATATGCTGTTTGCCCTTGCCCTGGCGCCCCTATTCATCGGCGCCGCCAGCGCGCAGGACCTGCCCGACCACATCACCATCGCCACCGAAGGCGCCTATCCTCCATGGAATTTCAGCAATGCCGACGGCTCGCTCGGCGGCTATGAAATCGAACTGACCAAGGTTCTCTGTGAGCGCATGAAGATCAAATGCGATCTCATCGCGCAGGAGTGGAACGGCATCATTCCGGGCCTCACGGTCGGCAAGTATGACGCCATCATCGCCTCCATGGGCGTGACGGACGAACGAAAGAAGGTCATCGGCTTCTCCAAGCCCTATGCCAAGGCCCCCAACGGGTTTCTCACCGCCGGCGACAATGCACTGAAGGACCTGCCGGATGCGGGCCAGGCCTTCGACCTCGCCAAGACCCCGAAGGAATCCGAAGTGGCGCTCACGGCCTTGAAGGAAAAGCTCGCCGGCAAGATCATCGGCGTTCAGACCGGGTCAACCGCGGCGACCTTCGCAACAGAATATTTCAAGGACCTGGATATCCGCGAATATCCCTCCTTCGAACAGCTTGGCCTGGAGCTGACGGCCGGGCGCATCGATCTCGCCGTCGCAAACATCACCGCCTTCAAGGCGGTGATCGACGCCAATCCGGCCGGCACGCTGGTCTTCACCGGCCCCACCTTCGCCGGCGGCGTGCTCGGGCTCGGAACGATCAACGTCGCGCTGCGACCGGGCGACGAAGCCCTGCGCGCGGCCTTCGATGCCGCCATCACCGACATCAACAAGGACGGGACCAACAAGGCCCTGACCGAAAAATGGTTCGGCGTGGATATATCGGTCCACGAATAGAGCGCTTCAACCCCTCCACTCTGAAGGAGGGGATGACCGCCCCGCGGCGATGGCCGCGCGACACCCCATTCAACGATGACACAGGGACTGCCATGTTCGAGCCTGTCGGGTCCGCCGAGGCAACGCTCACCATCTATCTGGATGGCCGCGCCATCTCGGCACGGGCCGGAGAAACCATCGCGGCATGCCTTCTCCGTGCCGGCATCACACATTTTCGCACGACGCCGGTCAGCGGCGCGCGCCGCTTGCCCTACTGCATGATCGGCCATTGCTTCGATTGTCTGATCGAGATCGACGGCATCGGCAGCCGCCAGGCCTGCCTGAGCGAGGTCGAAACCGGCATGCAACTTCGCACCCAGGAAGGGCCGGCGCGCATTCCCGGGCTGGATCTGTCCGGACTGGACCTGCAATGAGTGTCGCGCCAGATGCAGACGCCATCATCGTCGGAGCCGGCCCGGCGGGCATGGCATGCGCGATTGAGCTCGCCGTTGCCGGGTGCCGGGTGATCGTGCTCGACATGCAGCCCTCCCCCGGCGGCCAGATTTTTCGCGCGTTGGAAACCAACATGCAGGCACGGCCCGGGACGGATGAACTGCTCGCCGCCCTCGGGCCGAGCTACAAGGCCGGCCTTTCCCTGGTGACGCGCTTTCGGGCGGCGCCCGGCATCGACTATCGGCCGGGCACCACGGTCTGGGATCTGCGGGCGGACGGAACAGTCGGATGGCTCAAGGGCGACGCGGCCGGGTATCTGCGGGCGCCGCATATCGTGCTCGCCAGCGGCGCGATGGAACGCCCGGCACCCTTTCCGGGCTGGACGCTGCCCGGCGTGATGACGGCCGGCGCGGTGCAGACCCTGCTGAAGGCGGGCCGCCTCAAGCCGAAAGGCAGGATCGTGCTGGCCGGAACCGGGCCGCTGATCTTCCTTCTCGCCGAACAGTTGCGGCGGCTCGGCGTGCGGCCAGCGCTGATCGCGCGCACGGATCGCACAAGGGACAAATTGTCTGCCCTCAAACACCTTCGTCCGGCCGGACTTCCAGCGCTGCTCAAAGGGTTGGGCTGGCTCCTACGATTGCGACTGGCCGGGATTACGATGCGCACCGGCATATCCGGGCTTGAGGCGCATGGCCGCGACCATCTCGAAGCCGTCAGTCTGACCGTCGCCGGCAGGAGGATCGACCTGCCCTGCGATCTGCTCGTGGTTCACGATGGCATCGTGCCATCGACGGATTTGGCGCACGCTGCCGGCCTCGCCCTCGCGTGGAGAGCTGACGATGCCAGCTGGCAACCCGTAACGACGCCGGACGGCCGGGCCGAAATGGCGCCCGGGCCTACCTTGACCGTCGGACCTTGCAGGATCCGCATCACCGGCGATGCGCGCCGCATCGGCGGCGCCGACGCCGCCATCGCCCACGGCCGCCATGCCGCAAGCGCTATCCTCGCCGAACGGTACCCGCCGGGGGCTGCGGACGGGACCGGCATTGCTGCAGAGCGAAGCCTTGCGGCGCGGCCTTTCCTTGACGTGGCCTTCCCGCCGGGCCTCTCCTCATGCTTGCCCGATGACGCCACCATCGTCTGTCGCTGCGAGGAGATCACGGCCGGGGCGCTGCGCGCCACAATTCGGGACCGGGCCACCGAGATGAACCTGGTGCGCGGGCTGCTACGCTGCGGCATGGGCGCCTGCCAGGGCCGCAGTTGCGCGGCAACGCTCGCCCGGCTTCTTGCCGAGGCGGATCCCGGCAAGCCGATGCCCTCGGCCCCGTTCCGTGCACGCCCGCCGCTGCGGCCCCTGCCGCTCGGCGCGCTCGCCGGCATGACCGGCCTCGATCCCGATCTGGCGCTGGTCGAATCGCTCGACGACAAGCCCGAGGCCATCGCCGGAGACGACGCCCATGTCTAACGATGCGGTCATCGTCGGTGGCGGATTGCAGGGCTGCGCGATCGCCCTGTTCCTCGCCCGCGTCGGCTGGCGGGTGACGGTGGTGGAGAAGAATCTTGCCGGCCGCCACGCCTCGGGCGTCAATGCGGGCGGCCTCCGTTCGCTGATCCGCGACGTGCGGGAATATCCCCTGTCGCTGCGTGCCATGGACATGTGGGCCAATCTCGCCGATGTCGTTGGCCAGGCCGCGGCCGAAAGCTGCGAGGTCCGGCTCGGCACGGCCCAGATCGCGCTGGCGATGGATGCGGCCGAGCTGCAATGGTGCGAGGCGCGGTCCCAGTCTATGTGCCGCCGCGACATCCACTCGGAAGAACTGATCGCCCCCGACGCATTGCACCGGCTGCTGCCGGGCCTGTCCGGCACCGCACGCGGCGGCCTGATTTCGCGGCGTGACGGGCACGCCAACCCGGCCAATGCCGCGCGCGCCTTCCGCAAGGCCGCGGAGGCCGCCGGCGTCCGCATCATCGAAAAATGCGAGGTGCACGACCTCTCACCAAAACCTGCGGGCGGGTGGCGGGCCGCGACCGATGCGGGCGCGATCGAGGCGGAATGGGTCCTCAACTGCGCAGGCGCATGGGGATCGGATTTCGCCGCACGGCTCGGCGAAACCTTGCCGATGAAGGTCACGGCCCTTTCCATGATGGTAACAGCGCGGGTCAAACCCTTCATCACCCCCGTCGTCATCGGGATCGACCAGCCGCTCTCCTTCAAGCAGAGCGCGGTCGGCTCACTGGTCATCGGCGGCGGCATCCTCGGCAAGCCCTGCCTGGAGGGGGACACCTCCTTCACCGTCATGGACCGCATGGCATCAAGCGCTGCCGCCACGGTTGCGGCCTTTCCGGTGCTGGCCGGCGTGCCCGTCGTGCGCACCTGGACCGGGCTCGAAGGCGCCACGCCGGATGGAATTCCGTTCATCGGCCCCAGTCTGCGCCATCCCGGCCTCTGGCATGTGTTCGGGTTCTGCGGCCATGGTTTCCAGCTTGCGCCCGCGGTGGGCGAAGCCGTGGCGAGATCCCTCGTCTCGGGGGATCTCGATCCAAGTCTTGCCCCTTTCGCAGTCGATCGCCTGCAGCACCAAACGCCGCGAAAAGAGGAGGCCTTGCCATGACGCCGGGCATGTTCGACCTGCTGGACTTCGGCCCGCAAGGCTGGGGGCTGCCCCTGCTCCAGGCCGCCGGCATCACGATCGCCGCCGCGCTCTGCGGCTTCCTGCTCGGAAGCATCTTCGGACTCGGCGGCGCGGCCCTCAAGCTTGCGCGGGCGCCTTGGCTGCGCCTGATCGGCCAGGCCTACACCACGGTTTTTCGTGGGGTTCCGGAAATCCTCGTGGTCTACCTGTTCTACTTCGGCGGAAGCATGGTGCTAACGGCAGCCATGAACACAGGCGGTTTTCCCGGCTTCTATTCCCTGCCATCCTTCGTCATCGGCGTCTTCGCGGTGGGCATCGTCTCCGGCGCTTACCAGACGGAGGCCTACCGCTCCGCCTATCTTCGCCTCGACCGGGGCCAGATCGAGGCGGCCGCTTCCTGCGGCATGTCGAAATTCCTCCTGCTGCGCCGGATCATCGCCCCCCAGACGCTGCGTTTCGCTCTGCCCGCGCTCGGCAACATCTGGCAATCGGCCCTCAAGGAAA
Organism: Shinella sedimenti; assembly: GCF_022601905.1. Lineage (NCBI taxonomy): Bacteria > Pseudomonadati > Pseudomonadota > Alphaproteobacteria > Hyphomicrobiales > Rhizobiaceae > Shinella > Shinella sedimenti. Next base: position 21,461 of record NZ_JAKVIN010000016.1, on the reverse strand, counting down.
CGTCGCTCCTCTCCGTCATCGGGCTGACGGAACTCTTGCGCCAGGCCGGCACTGCCGCCGGATCGACCCGCCAACCGCTCCTGTTCTACGCCATCGCGGCGGCGATGTTTCTGGTCATCGGGCGCTGCACCGGCGCACTCCTGAACCGCATGGAAAACCATCTCGCCAAACCCTGGAGACGCTGATGTTGGACTGGTCCTTTCTGACTGACGTCACCGGTCAACTCCTGTCGGGTCTGCCGCTGACGCTGCAACTGGCGGCGCTGTCGCTGACGATCGGCTTCGTGCTGGCCGTCTTCATCGCCGGCGCCGTCGGCAGCGCGTTCGGGCCGCTGCGATGGATCGCGAAGGCCCATGTCGAGCTGTTTCGCGGCACGCCGCTGCTGTTGCAGATCTTCCTGATCTATTACGGCCTCGGCCAGATCGCCCCGCTGCGCCAGTCCGTCCTCTGGCCCTTCCTGCGCGAGCCCTACTGGTGCGCCATCCTGGCGCTCGCCCTCAATACCTCGGCCTATACCGCCGAGATCATTCGCGGCGCGATCCAGGCCGTGCCGGCCCACGAAATCGAGGCCGGGCGAGCCTGCGGCATGTCGGGCTTCCTGCTGTGCCGCCGCATCATCTGGCCCATCGCGTTGCGCCAGGGGCTCGCCGTCTATGGCAGCGAGGCGATCCTGATGATCAAGGCAACGTCGCTTACCAGCATCATCACGCTCACCGAGCTCACAGGCATCGCGCACAAGCTGATCTCCTCGACCTACCGGGTGTTCGAGATCTTCATCGTCACCGGCGCGATCTACCTGGCGCTCACCTTCCTGATGAGCACGGCCTTTGCACTTCTCGAACGCCACCTCCAGGCCCACCACGCCCATCGTCGCGCTTGACCGCGCACCACACGGAGAAACCAGATGACTTCCCTCTCCCTCCCGGCTGCGGCCAACACCATCCCCGCCATTGCCGTCGACGATCTGCGCAAGCGCTTCGGCGCGGTCGAGGTGCTGAAGGGCATCGATTTTAGCGCCCATGAGGGCGAGGTTATCTCCATTCTCGGTGCATCCGGCTCCGGCAAGTCGACCTTCCTGCGCTGCCTCAACCTGCTGGAGCGGCCCTCGTCCGGCCGGCTGCACATCTTCGGCGAACAGGTGGACCTCAGGCAGAGCGGAGACAGTCTGCGCATCGCAGACCGACGGCAGGTGGATCGCCTGCGCACGCAGGTGGCGATGGTCTTCCAGAATTTCTGCCTCTGGAGCCACATGACGGTGCTCGAAAACCTGATGGAGGCGCCCGTGCATGTGCAACGCCGCAACCGCAGCGAGGTGCGCGACGAGGCGGAAGCCATGCTGAAGCGGGTGGGTCTCAGCGACCGGGCAAGCGCCTATCCCGCGCAGCTATCGGGCGGGCAGCAGCAGCGTGCCGCAATCGCCCGCGCGCTCGTCATGAAACCGCGCGTGCTGCTCTTCGACGAACCCACCTCGGCCCTCGACCCGGAGCTCGTCGCAGAGGTTCTGAAGGTCATGCGCGACCTCGCCGCCGAAGGGCGGACGATGCTGATCGTCACGCATGAAATGGCGTTTGCCCGGGACGTCTCCAGCCGGGTGGTCTTCTTGGAACAGGGCCGCATCCATGCCGAAGGTCCACCGCAGCAACTGTTCGGCGGTGGCGCCAGCGAGCGCTTCGACCGGTTCGTCTCCCGCTTTACGCAAGGGTGAAAAATTCAACAGCGATCTCGTCATCGCGAGGCGAGCTCTTGAAGGGATTTGAACCGCCGACCCACTCGATTTATGGGTTGATGATCGCGAAAACGAGCAGCACAAGCCTGCTTCGGTTTTCGCGAAGAACCGCTGCCAGCGCAGAGTGTCGTTTCCCGAATTTAAAGCAGCGACCGCATGTACTCCAACGCCTGCCGCGCTAAACGATCAGGCTCCACATCGCGGCGGTCGAAGCCAATCTCCATGGTCAGGTACCCGCTGAAATCCAATTCCTTCAAGTCGGCAACGATCGCTCGATAATCGGCTTTGCCAACATCAGAGGGCGCGGCGCGGTTCACGTCCGCGAGGTGAACATGATGCAGGTTTGCCCCCATGCGTCTCACGTAGTCGCTCGAAATCTCCCTGCGATAGATGACGTGGTAGGTATCGAACATTAGCTTGATGTTCGGCTTTGCCACCTCCCGCATGAGCATCAGCGCATCGTCGCAGGAATCGACAAGATTGCTATCGGCAGCGGTCGGTTCGATGACGACCGTCACACCGCGCGCGGCCGCATGGTCCGCAATCTCTTCAAGGGCGCTGCGGCTCCAGTCCCATGCCTGCTGGCGACTTGTGCCGAAGATCTGCCAGCCGGCAACATAGAGCAGCGTCGAACCACCAAGATCGGCGCAGAGGTCGGCCACCTTCCTGTACTGGTCGATTGCCGCCATGCGTTCCTCGACCATGGGCGACGCGACATTGAAACCCGGCCCGCCACCGGGTGCAGGCAGCATGCTCGCAAGCGCAAGACCGTTTCCCTCAAGCAGGCTGCGGATCTCTTTTCTACGTGCGGGGCCGAGATAGTCCGGAAAGGCATGAGGTGCTGCCGCGCCGATCTCGATACCATCGTAACCGATGCGGCTAATGCGCTCGATGACCTCGGCAAGCGGATAGGCTGGCACCCAGACCGGGAAGCTCGAATAGGCCCAGGTGTTGAAAGCAAACTTCATCGTTTCCTCCCGTGTCAAAGATGGCGCGCAACGTCAAAAGCATCGAGGATCGTGCTCTGGATGAGGCGCGGCGCAACACAATCGCCAACCCGCAGAACCTGAACCTGCGAGAAACGCATGTCGGCCTTCAGCGCCAGATAAAGGTTCTCGCGCGAGCGCCGGCCAATCACCGGCACCACCCAATCCACGTCTTCGATCAGACGCTCGTCTCCCGGCATCAGGATATACTTTGCCCAACCGATGGCATCCGCGTCCGAAACGACCGGCGCCACGCGCACGCGCCCGGGCTCGATTGCCACAAGGGAAAGACCGGGCAGCAACGTCATGCCCTTGATCGCCGCACGGCGGTGGAAAAGAGTGCGGGTACCGGCGTCTATATCTTCGCCGACCATGCCGTGCGCGGCGACGACCGTGACACGACACTGTGCATCCGCCAGGAATTCGGCGGTGCCGGCTGCTTCCCAGTGACCGTTCTTGTCGATAACCACGACGTGGCCGGACAACTGCACCCGGCCTGAAAGTACGTCATCCGCCGACACGACGAAGTCGTGAGCCAACCCCTCTATGTCCGGTAGAACCTGCCGCCCGAGCCCCATCGAGATTGGTGTGTCTGGAGCGCGCAGGTTCGGCTCCGAACCTGTCGCAACGATCACGGTATCCGGGTTCAGTGCTGCGATCATGCCGGCGGTCGCAGCCGTTCCAAGGCGTATCGTGACCGCGAGGTCTGCCACCGCAGCCTCAAGATAGGCAGTGACCTCGGCAACGGCACCATGTTCCGGCTGGACGGCAGCGAGATTGACCTGCCCGCCAAGACGCCGCTCGGCTTCGAAGAGTGTGACCGAATGTCCGCGCCGTGCGGCCGTTTCGGCCGCCTTCAGCCCGGCCGGCCCGCCGCCGATGACCACAACCTTCCGGCTGTACCCCGCTCTCTCGACCAGCCGCTCGCTCAGCCGGCGCTCCTGTCCGGCACCCGGATTGTGAACGCAGCGCACGCCCTTCTCCTGGCCCACCTGATAGATGCAGCCATCGTTGCAGGAGATACAGAGACGCACGAGATCGCCGCGACCGCTTGCCACCTTGTTGACGGTTTCCGGATCAGCAATGAGCTGCCGCGCCATGCCTACGAGGTCCGCCTCACCCGCGGCCAGAAGTGCCTCGCCCGCGCTGGGCGAAATTCGGCCGAAACCGATGACAGGAAGCGAAGTCGCGCGCTTCAGCGCCACGTTGATGCGGCGAAACTCCGATGCGGGCACGGCCGCCGGCGGAATCTCCATCCAGTAGCTCGAAAACGAACCGGCGTCGGAATTGAAGTAATCGATCTGCCCGGTGACCTCCAGCGCCCGCACCATGTCGAGCCCGTAATCTGTATCGTAACCGAAGGGCGTGAATTCATCGACGCATATCCTGACCCCCAGCGGAACGTCGCGGCCCGTCGCCGCTTTGATCGCAGCGATGACCTCCAGTGAAAGCCGCATACGGTTCTCGAAAGAACCGCCATAACGATCCGTGCGCCTGTTGAAGAATGGGGAAGCGAAGGATCGCAGCAGGCCATCATGGGCAATCTTGATCTCGATGCCATCGAGACCAGCCGCCACGAGGTTGCGCGCGCTCCGGGCGAAACCTTCGATGACGGCGCGAGTGTCATCCTCATCCATCGCCTTCGTCGAATGATGGCTTGACGGCTCGGGCATCTGGGTGGGCGCCCAGAGAATGTAGGGTGGCTTTTCAAGCGAGGTATGACCGCCGTGGGTGAGTTGCCCGAAGATCTTCGTGCCATGGCGGTGAACCGCATCAACAATCGCCCGAAGCCCAGGCACGACGGCCGGATCCCATGCATTGACGAAACGACGCGACATCTTGCCTGTCGGGTGGATCGCCATGCTCTCGAGGATGATGAGCCCGACGCCGCCTTGCGCTCGCTCCTCGTGATAGGCGACATGGTCATCGGACGGCATGCCGTCGAGATGGCCAAGGGCGGTAAAGTGCGGTTGAAACACCACACGATTCCGAAGCGCGACGCGGCCAATCGAGAATGGGCTCAGCAGGTTCGGATAGTCCGAGACCAACCCGCCCTCCCCGATCGGCTTTGCGCAGACCATGTCCCCCTCCGTCAGCTTGCCTGCCTAAGAACATCGGGAACGTCCTCGCCCGGAGTCCCGAGCCAGACGCCAAGTTCCTTCAGCCGAGCCTGCACTTCGGACGCGGTAATCGCGGAGGTCGGAACATTGCGCTTCGCCGCCAAGGCAGCGGCAATCGCGGTCGCCTCACCCGTCATTGTGCAGGCCGGCACGTTGCGGGTGGAGCCGAAGGCGATGGCATCAACGGAGATGCAGCGCCCGGCGACGAGGATATTGTCCACGTCGAGCGGCACCAGTGTGCGCCACGGAATACCGTAACCGACGCCGACATGATCCATGATGGCGCGGCTGCCGCCCGGCTCGTGCACGTCGACGGGCGAATTGCAAAGACCGATCGCGTCGTCGAAGCGACCGTTGCCACGCACGTCGGCCTCCGTCAGGATGTAATGACCAGTCACGCGGCGGGTCTCGCGCACGCCAAGCTTGGGCGCGACCTCCAGGAAGATCGCATCCTCGAAGCCACCGACATAGCGCTGCAGGAAGTCGAAGGCGCAATAGGCCTGCTTGCGGATCTCGATCTCGGCGCGGCTCAGGTCGCGGTCATCAAGGCCATTGCCCTGATAGCGCGTGACATTGACGCTGATTTCGCCGGGGATGAGCCCCGTCTTCATGGTGATGTGATCCTTCGGGATGATCCAGTCGAAGCCTTCGGCGACCTTGTCCTTGATGCGCTGCTGGAAGCCCGTCAGGAGAACGGCCATGGCATAGTCTTCGTTGCGGTTGCCGGCTTCCTTCGGATAGACGACCTCCCACATGTCCGCGCGGTTCGCCTCGCAATCGGCGATGAGCGCCGGGACATTGACGTTGAGCACGCGGAAATAGGAGGTGATAGGCTGGGTCAGCCCGTCACCTTCACGCCCCAGCATGAACTGCGCGCCCGCCAGTGCCGCAACGTCGCCGTCACCGGATGCATCCACGAACGCCTTGGCCAGGACGAGGCTCTCGCCGGACTTGGTGCGGATGAGAAGCCCGTGCACCGCGCCGTCCTTCATCACCGTCTGGACCACGTTGGCGCGCAGCAGCACTTCTACGCCGGATTCCTCGACCATCTCGATGATCACGCGCTGCATGACCTCGGCATCGAAGGTGCCGGTGTACTTTCCCCAGTAGGATTCCCGGATGCGTCCGTCCGCACCGCGGTAGGCTACGCATCGATCGAGCATTTCCTCGAAGATCTTCGAGTTGATGAGGCCGGTGGGCTTGGTGAGGCGGCCGCCAGTGATGAGACCGCCGAGGAAGCCGGTGCCTTCCAGAAGCAGCACCCTGGCGCCCTCGCGGGCCGCGCGGATCGCCGCAACGATGCCGGAGGAGCCGGCGCCGGTCACCACCACGTCATAGGAGCCGAAGAGGTTCATATTGGTTCCTTTCAATAGATCTCGCCGGGCTCAGCCGGTATATTCCATGATGTAAAGACCGGCATTGTAGTCGGTCACGTAAGCCAGCCCACTCTTGTCCACGAAGATGTCGCAGGTCTGGATAATCTTCTTTTTGCCTGGGCGCTTGTCCATCAGGCCCGATGGCGGTGGCGGCACCAATGCGCCAACTTCCTTCGGCTGGTAGGCATTCGAGATGTCGTAGACCCGCACGCCCGCATTCTGCCAGGTCGAGAAGATCAGGGACGAACTCTGGAAGCTGCCGGGGCGGTTTTCATGAATGTTATGTGGCCCGTAATGCGCACCCTTTTGCGTATAGTCCTGATCCGACGGCGGCGGCATGGTGGCGATCGGAACCGGGTTCGCCTTGTCCTTGATATCGAAGATCCAGATGTTCTTGAGCCCGTCCTCGAAATCATCGAGCACGGCCTCGTCCACGACGACGAGGATGTCCCGGTCCTTGATCGGCAGGCAATTGTGCGTGCCGCCTTGGAATGGTGGCGACCAGTTGGTGTGGCGGATGAGCGATGGCTTTGCACGGTCGGCAACATCCATCACCACGAGGCCGGCATCGCGCCATGCACCCCAGGCCGTGTCTCCATCGACGATCGCATGGTGCAGGCCGAACTTGGCATTAGCCGGCCAGTTCGGGGTTTCGCCCCCCGCCTGATGCATGCCCGGCAGCGCGTAGCGCCCGGCTTCCCGCGGGTTCGTCGGGTCCGACATGTCGACGGTCATGAAGATGAAATCGGTGTAGCCGTCCAGCAGTGCCGAGACATATGCCCACTTGCCGCCCGTCCACCAGATGCGATGAATGCCGCCGGAGACCGGCATGAAGCCGATACGGCGCGGTTCACCGGGTTTGGAGGCGATATCGTAGACGGCGAGACCGGCATCCCAGTTTCGCGCTGTCTTCGGGGCCGCCGTACCGAGCGCCGTGCCGGCCGCGGCCTTGTAATAGGATGCCTCGTCCGCAAATGCCGCATCGGCAAAGACATCCTTGCCGTGAATGACGAGGAGCAGCCCGTCCGCTGTCTGGAGATGGACGTTCCATGTATTGGCCGGCGCCTTCACATATCCGGCGGGTTTCGGGTTGGCGGGATCGCGCACGTCGACGATCGAAAAACCCTGACTGAAGAGATGACCAATATAGGCAAAGCCATCCTCGACCATGACCTGGATACCGTCTCGCAATCCGCCCTGGTCCGAATGGCCGATCAGCCGCATGTTGTTTGCATAATCGGGTTTCATGATGTCTTTCGTCATGCCTTATCCAATCCACTCAAGAATGCCTGCCGGCAGGGGGCGACCGGCGATCGCCCCCTGCCGTGTCTTCGAAGGGGATCAACCCTTGACCATGTTGCCCCAGTTTTCCTCGCTGTCGACATTCTCCTTCCAGATCATGACGGGCTGGATGAGCGTGTTCTTTTCGACCGGCTTGCCGGAGAAGTGGTTTTCCATCTGCTCCACGATGGACGAGCCCATGGAAAACGGGTTCTGGCCGACGTCGGCGGTCTGCGTGCCCTCGCGGATACGCTGCAGGCCGAGAGGCGTGCCGTCGAAACCGATGACCGGGATGTGGCCTTCCTCGCCGGCGAGCTTCAGCCGGTCAATCTGGCGAAGTGCGGAGACCACGCCGCGGATCATCTCGTCATTGTGCGCCCAGATCGCCGCGACGTTCGGATCACGGGTGAAGGCATCAACCGTCAGGGTCTGCGCGGTATCAGCGGCCCACTCGGCCTTCAGCGTCTCGATCTTGATGTCGGGATATTTCGCTTCCATCTGCTCGTGAAAGCCCTGATAGCGCTTCTCCGACTGGCCGGAGCCGATCGCTCCGCGCACTTCGAGCACTAGGCCCTTGCCACCCGTCAGCTTCGCCACGGCATCCGCCGCTGCACGACCGCCGGCCACGTCGTCAAAGGTATTGTACGCGACCCATTCCCCTTCCGGCGGCAGGTTCTCCAGCATGAAGAGCGGGATGCCTGCCTCGTTGGCCTTGCGCACGCCGCCCTGCAGCAGCTTCGCATCGACCGGGTTGAGCAGGATGATATCCGGCTGCTTGGACAGGACGTCGAGCATCTGGGTCGTCTGCGTCGAAGGATCTCCCTTACCGTCATAGACGGAAATGTTCATGCCCTTCTCGGCCGCAAGCTTCTTGATGTGGTCGACAAGCGTGACCTGGTATTCGTACTGTAGGCCGAAAGCGATATAGGCAAGGTTCTTGCCCTTGAGCGCGCCGTCTTCGGCACGGGCCGCACCCGGGGCGGCAAGTGCACCCGTCATCATGAAGGCGACACCGGCTGCGAGCTGCATGAGCGTGCGGCGGTTCATTGGCATTCTGGTCTTCGTGTCCATTATGTTTCCTCCCAATTGGACCCGTGGGCCACCCTCTTCGGGTGGCGTTCCCCATTCCCGCTTCACCGTAATTTTCGGCAAAGCGATTCCGTTCGCCCGAAGGGCGCATGCGTTTACGAACTGCTTTTCGTTGTTGCGGTGTGAGGGTGCCCCTCCCGTGTTGTCAGGCTTTCGGCGGCTGCTTCGATTTCGTCGCGATGACTTTCTTGCGCATGCCGGCTTCCAGATAACTTCGACGATAGACATCGAGGGCGGCGGCAGCGGCAATGACGAGACCGGAGACGACCGAGTCCCAGTTCGGCGGCACATTCAAAAGATTGACCGCATTCTGCACCAGGCCGAGCAGCAGCACTCCAAGCAGCATGCTCCCGATATTTCCTTCCCCGCCGAACAGGCTGACGCCGCCGATGACAACAGCGGCAATGACCGCGAGCTCAAGCCCCTGCGCAGCCGTTGCGGCGCCCGCCTCGAACCGTGCGGTGATGAGAAGGCCACCGATCGCCGACATCAGGCCGGAGATCATGAAGGCAATGATGATGACACGCTCGGTTTTGATGCCGGCGAGGCGAGCGGCGAGCGGGTTTCCGCCCGTGGCATAGATTGATCGGCCGAACGAGGTGCGCGAGAGCACGATCTGCGCGATCAGCGCCAGTACGAGCGTCAGCACGATCACCGCCGGAATGCCGAGAATACGCGCGGCCTGTAAGTCGACGAAGAACCGTGGCACCGGCGCGATATTCGTGCCGCCCGAGTAGATGTAGGCGAGACCTCGGCCAATCGTCATGGTCGCGAGCGTCGCGATAAGGGCAGGGATCCGCAGCTTGGTCACGGCAAGCCCGTTGACGAGGCCGATGCCGAGGCCGGCAAGAAGCGCGACCATGACGCCAATCTCCGGAGAGAAACCCTGGAACTGGACGAGCCCCACCGAAAGCACCGACGACAGAACAAGAACCGAGGCGACCGACAGGTCGATGCCGGCGACAAGGATCACGAAGGTCTGTCCGATCGCAACCACTGCGATGATCGTTGCCGACTGCAGCACATTCTCGATATTTCGCATCGTTGCGAAAACCGGGCTGAGTACGCTCATTATGGCGCCGCCAAGCAGGATGACCGCCAGCAAGCCGACGCTCTGCATCAGGTCGATGAACGAGATGCGCCCGAACAATCCCGGCGGCTTGCCGTGTCCGGCTGTTGCGATGTCGCTCATTTGCGTGTTCTCCAAAGTCATTCGTGTCTCCAGCGCGTCGTATCGAGGGCGCTTAGCCAGTCGTCGCGTAGCTCATAATGGTTTCGCTTGTCGCTTCCGCCCGCGTGAGCTTGGCGGAAATGCGCCCCGACCGCATGACGAGGACGCGATCGGACAACGAGAGGATTTCCGGCAGCTCCGAGCTGATCAGCAGGATCGCCATGCCGCTTTCCGCGAGCCGGACGATCAGATCACTGATCTCCGACTTGGCGCCGACATCGATACCCTTGGTCGGCTCGTCGAGGATCAGAACCTTCGGGCGGCGCGCGAGCCAGCGGCCGAGCACGACCTTCTGCTGGTTACCGCCGGAAAGGGTAGAAACCCGCACGGTCGACGACGCCGCCTTGACCGCCAGGCTCTTCATCTCGCGCGCGGCAATCTCCTCTTCTCTGTGGGAAGAGAGGAAGCCGTAGCGGGTAATCTGGTCGACAAGGCTGAGCGTCATGTTGCTGCGCACGCTCATCAGCCCGACGAGGGCCTGCCGGCGCCGGTCTTCGGGAACCAGGCCGATGCCGGCGTCGATCGCTGCCTTCGGATCGTTCGCGCAGATCGGCTGGCCGGCGATTTCGACGGTGCCGTTGTCATAGCGATCGATACCAAAGATGCAGGCTGCAAGTTCGCTGCGGCCGGCCCCTACAAGACCCGACATGCCGACGATCTCGCCAGCGCGAACATCGAAGGAGATATCGTCCAGAAGCCCGTCGCGGGAAAGGTTGCTGACGCGCATCACAACATCGCCGATCGGACGCGGCTTGTGCTCGGCTTCGCGTACTTCGCGGCCGACCATCATGCGGATGACCTTGTCGTGATCAAGATTTGCAATTGCTTCCGTCCCGACCAGCCGGCCGTCCCGCAGAACGGTCACGCGGTCGGCAATCGCGAAGACCTCTTCCAGCCAGTGCGAGACGAAGACGACGCCGAGGCCGTTCGCCTTCAGATCATTGACGACCCGAAAAAGACGGTCGATCTCCGGCGGTGACAGCGATGTTGTCGGCTCGTCCATGATGAGGATCTTCGAATCCTCCGAAATGGCGCGTGCGATCTCGATGAGCTGCTGGTCGGCGGGTGAAAGACGTCCTGCCGGCGTGGATATATTGAGATGGGGCGCAACGCGGGCGACCGCGGCACGCGCCCTCTCCTTCTGCGCCTTCCCCGATACCCAGCCATAGCGGCCGGGCCAGCGGCCGAGCATGATGTTCTCCGCCACCGACATGGCCGGAACGAGATGGGCATCCTGGTGGATGGTGGCGACACCAATACGGTGTGCGGAGGCAGGGTCAGCCTGCAAAGCTACGCCGTCGACCGTGATCTCGCCGCGGTCAGGCGTATAGAAGCCGGCCATAAGCTTGATAAGGGTCGATTTCCCGGCACCGTTTTCGCCGAGCAATGCCGTGACTTCACCGGCCCGCACGTCGAAGTCGACATTGTCGAGGGCCAGAACACCCGGGAACCCCTTTGTGACGCCACGAGCCACCAGCACCTGGCGCGGCCCACCAACAGGCTGCGCGGCATCGAACGATGTCTCGAGCACACTCACGACAAGCCTCTCGCCGTTCCAGCCGGAACGCACAAAAACTGCGACATGGATTTTCCTCCTGCGAAGGCAACGCCACTCCCGGGGCATGCCCATGGCGGAGCCCAGACCCCACCGATGACGACAACGCTAGAGGCGGCCTTTCAACTTGTCAACTGGTCGAGGCACCGTACCAGTGAGATTTTTTCACCGGCACCCTGGGTTGCGCATTCGGGCCTTAAGGCCCGTTTTGGCGAAACCACTCCCAGGCTGCTTGGCGACCTCAAGACTAGGAGTGCAGTGCAAAAATCGCTGAATTCCAAGCGGAAATAGCGAGTAAAATTGGAATATTAGCGTATTTTTTGCGGAAATCTGCGCCAACCGCGCCGCCACACCCGGCAACTTCTCTCGCGACCGCGAACGAAATTTTTGCAACCGGGGAGGTGACAGGGGGTCTGGAATGGTTTAACTGGACTATAAATCGGGCCAGTCGGAGTACCCCATGTCGAGCCTACCGCTCTCGCCTCTTCATGAGACGATACACAAGCAGACCGCCAAGGAAATGATCAGGGACAAGATCGTTTCCATGATCGCGTCCGGAATTCTGCAGCGCGGCGACGAGCTGCCGAGCGAGCGCGAACTGTCGACGATGCTGGCGGTCAGCCGCGAGACCGTACGCGGTGCGGTGCAGCTTCTGGCCGGCGAAGGTGTGGTCCAGGTCTCTCAAGGGGCGCGCACCCGTGTCGCCCGCGTCGACGTGACAGTCGGTGCGCAACGGATCGGCGTGACCAATCCAACGTCAATCAACGGCTATAGCCTGGATGCCGTCCATGCTGCCCGCCTTCTCGTGGAAACTGCAGTCGCCGCCGATGCCGCCCGCCACCTGAGCGAAGACGATATCCAGCGGCTCGAAAACTCGATCGCTGCCCAGGAAGAAGCACTGAACGATCCCGTGCGCTTCCTCATCTGCGACCGTGAGTTCCATCTCACGATCTACTACGCCTCGACGAACCGGCTGCTCGCCGATTTCGTCGTCGATCTCTATACCTACATGCTCGACCATCGCCGTATCGCCATGGCAGAGCCCGGTGCCATCGAAAAAAGCCTCGAGGACCACCGCTTCATCGTCAGGGCGCTCAAGATGCGCAATCCGGATGCGGTGGCTGCGGCCTTCTCTGAGCATATCCTGAGAATTCACGACACGTCGCGCGCCGTCGGCGAAAGCACGCACGGAACGGCGACCAGGCCGCCGGCTGACCCGGTTTCCTTCAAAACCGCCGGTAGACTGTAAGGAGCAAGCCTACATGCATATATTGATCATTGGTGCGGCAGGCATGATCGGCCGCAAGCTTTCGCGCGCCCTTGCGGCAGCGGGCACCGTCAACGGCAGACCCATCCGGCGCATGACGCTTGCCGACATTATCGTGCCGGAAGCACTGGATTTCGGCGGCGACATCGAGACGGTCGCGACCGATCTCTCCCGGCCGGGTGCCGCTTCGGCGCTTATCGCCAGCCGGCCGGATCTCATCTTTCATTTTGCCGCCATCGTATCCGGCGAGGCCGAGGCAGATTTCGAAAAGGGCTACAGCGTCAATCTCGACGGAACGCGCGCGCTCTTTGAAGCGATCCGCCTTGCCGGCCTCGAACGGCCCTATACACCGCGGGTCGTTTTCACCTCGTCCATCGTCGTCTTCGGCGAGCCGCTGCCACCCGTCATCAGCGATACCCATTGCGTGACCCCGCTGACGAGCTACGGCACGCAGAAGGCGATCTGCGAACTCCTTCTTGCCGACTATTCCCGCCGGGGCATCTTCGACGGCATCGGCATAAGGCTTCCGACAATCTCCATCCGCCCCGGCAAACCGAACAAGGCGGCTTCCGGCTTCTTCTCCTCGATCCTGCGCGAACCGCTGATCGGCGAAGAGGCAGTGTTGCCAGTCAGCGAAAATGTACGCCACTGGTTTGCCAGCCCGCGCGCCGCCAAGGGCTTCCTCCTGCACGCCGCAGAGATCGATACCGGTTCGCTCGGCCAGCTCAGGACCATCACCATGCCTGGTCTTTCGGCGACTGTTGGCGACCAGATTGAAGCACTTCGAAGGGTGGCGGGCGATGCGGCGACACAGCTTATCCGACGCGAGCCGAATGAAACGATCGCAAATATCATCTCCGGCTGGCCGCAGGGCTTCGATGCACGCCGCGCGGAGGCGCTAGGCTTCCGCGCCGAGACCTCCTTTGAGGAGATCATTCGCGTCCATATCGAGGACGAGCTGGAAAGCAGGCTTCCGGAGAGGGCCTGACCATGCTGCTTGGTGCCATTGCAGACGATTTCACAGGGGCCAGCGACCTTGCCAACACATTGGCCAAGGGCGGCATGGCAACGATGCAGTTCTCCGGGATCGGACAAGAGATCCCCGCCTGCGAGGCAGGCGTCGTCGCGCTCAAGACGCGCTCGGTGCCCGTCGCGGATGCGGTCGCGCAATCTGTCGAGGCTGTGAAGTGGCTGCTCGATGCAGGATGCGAACAGATCATTTTCAAATATTGCTCTACATTCGATTCCACCCCCGAAGGCAATATCGGGCCTGTGGCGGAAGCCCTGCTGGACCTGCTGGGTGAAGAGACGGCCGTTGTCTGCCCTGCGTTTCCAGGCGCCGGCCGGCGGCTCTTCATGGGGCATCTTTTCGTCGGCGACCGGCTGCTTTCGGAAACCGGCATGCGCCACCATCCGCTGACGCCTATGACCGACCCCGATATTCGCCGCTGGCTTGCCCTTCAGGCCAAATATCCGGTCGGCAGCGTCAATCTCGATACAATCCGCAACGGCGGCGCTGAAGCGATCCGCGCGGCCCTCGCCAGCGAAAGAAATGAAGGGCGCCGACTGATCGTCACCGATGCCGTGGCTGATGCGGACTTGATGGCAATCGGCCAGGCAGTCGCCGGTCAGCGCCTCGTCACAGGTGGTTCCGGCATCGCGCAGGGCCTGCCCGCCAATTTCCGGGCGCAAGGCAAGCTTTCCGCCTCAACTGCAAAAATCCCTTCGGCGGCTGGTCCGGCCATCGTCCTCTGTGGTTCCTGCTCGACAGCCTCTCAAAACCAGGTCGCAGTCTATGCGAAAAACCATCCTGCTTTCGCGCTCGACCCACTGGCGTTAATGCGCGGCGAGATCACGGTCGGCGCCATGGCGCGCTGGATAGACGAGCACAAAGACCAGACGCCGATCATCTATTCGACTGCCGCGCCGGAAGCGGTGTCGGATGCGCAGGCCCGTTTTGGCCGCGAAACGGTCTCTGGCAGGATCGAGAATTTCTTCGCCCGCCTTGCCCGCCATCTGGTCGATACCGGCACACGCCGCGTCATCGTCGGCGGTGGGGAGACTTCGGGTGCGGTAGTGGAGGGGTTGCAGCTTCCCAGCCTGCAGGTTGGACACGAGATCGACCCCGGTGTCCCGGTTCTCGTTGGCTGGCGAAACGGTCCCGTCGGGCTGGCCCTCAAGAGCGGTAACTTCGGCGCACCGGATTTCTTTGAAAAAGCAGTTGCAGAGGTAGGTCAGCCATGAGCGAAGATGCCATCCGCGAAAACATCGTGCGCTGGGGGAAGTCGCTTTTCGACCGAGGGCTTACGGCCGGTTCCTCCGGCAACATTTCCGCGCGTGTCGATGGCGGCTATTTAGCGACGCCGACGAATTCCTGCCTCGGCTTCCTCGACCCGGCGCGGCTCTCGAGGCTTGACGCAGCGGGCAACCACGTTTCCGGCGACCCACCGACCAAGGAACTGCCGCTCCATTTTTCCTTCTACGAAGGCCGGAAGTGCGGCGCAGTCGTGCATCTTCACTCGACCTACGCAACCGCCCTCTCGTGCCTTTCCGACATCGACCCCGCTGATGCGATCACACCGATCACGCCCTACGTTGTGATGCGCGTGGGCCGCGTCCCGGTCGTGCCTTATACGCGGCCCGGCTCCGCCGAGATCAGGCCGCTGATTGCGCCGCTCATTCCTGACCACAGCGCGGTTCTTCTCGAAAATCACGGACCTATTGTTTCGGCCGCCACACTTGATGGTGCCGTCTATGCCATAGAGGAACTGGAAGAAGCGGCGAAGCTTGCCCTGCTCCTGCGAGATCTGCCCGTCAGACGCCTGCCGCAAAGCGCGGTCGATGACCTCAACGCCACATTCAAGCTGAGATAGACCATGCCCCGTTTCTCCGCAAACCTTGGTTTTCTCTGGCAGGACCGCCCGCTTCTCGAGCGGATCGATGCCGCACAGGCCGCCGGCTTCCGCGCAGTGGAGCTGCACTGGCCTTACGACACGCCGCCGGAACTGGTTCGGGCGCGTTGTGCCACACACGGTCTCACCCTCCTCAGCATCAACACGCCACTTGGACAGACAGAACTTGGCGAATTCGGGCTCGGTGCATTGCCAGGCCGGGAGGCGGACTTTCTTGAGAGCTTCACAGTGGCGCATGACTGGGCCGCTGACACCGGGGCCTGTGGGATTCATGTCATGGCGGGTGTTGTGACGCCCGAGATGCAGGCGGCTGCCCGCGACACGTTGATCGCCAATCTCCGGACAGCGGCCGCCATGGCGCCCGAAATGACCCTTCTGCTGGAAGGGCTGAACCAGCATGACAAGCCGGGTTATTTCTATTCGACGCTTGAGGCGAAGGTCGCGATCATCGCTGCCGTCGGCGCGAAAAACGTCCGGATTCTGTTCGACGCCTACCATGTCGGCCGCTCCGAGGGTGATGTGTTCGGCAACCTGCGGCGGCACCTGCCGCTGATCGGCCATGTGCAGATCGCCGCCGTACCGAACCGTGCCGAGCCCGATGAAGGCGAAGTCGACTATGCCCGGTTCTTCGATGATCTGGATCGGCTTGGCTACGCTGGCTGGGTCGGCTGTGAATACAAGCCGCGTAGCGATACCAACACCGGGCTCGGCTGGTTCCGGAAAATGAACGTCACACTGTCCTGAGGGAAAGCCATGCTCGCCAAGAAAACCACACTCACGCTTGAAGCCGCAAAAGCAATTGCAGCCGCGGCGGAAGCGGAATCGAAAAAGCTGGGCCTAAGGCTGGTCATCGCCATTGTCGATGACGGCGGCCACCTCGTCCTACTGCAGCGTGACGACAATGCGCAGGTGGGTAGCGTCGAGATCGCGACGCTCAAGGCGCGGACCGCCGTGCTATTTCGCCGTAACACCAGGGACTTCCAGGACGTCGTCGAGGGTGAGGGACGGCTCGCTCTCCTGTGCATCCCCAACGGCGTGCCGCTCGATGGCGGCGTCCTGCTAAAGGCCGGAGACGAGATCATCGGCGCAATAGGTGTCTCCGGCGCAAGTGACCAGGCGGACGGTGATGTTGGCCGTATCGCTGCATCCGTATTGGCAAGCTATTAAAATGCCGTCAGAGTCCGGCTCTTGAAAAGTGATCTGAACCATCGACCCGCACATTTTCCAGTCCATCCCGCAGGGATGATTTCAAGGCTCCTGCAGCTCTGACCTCAAGCACGCCAAGGATCCACGAGGACAACGCCTGTTCCCTGGAAATCCTGGACGTTGCGCGTCACGACCACTAGCCCGTGGACAAGCGCCGTAGCCGCAATGATTGCATCAGCTTCATTGCGGCGATCTGGAATGTGTAGATGGGCACATCGCGTCGCAACCTCATCATCGATTGATATGGTGCGCGCAGCAAACTCCGGTCGAACACGGCTATCCATCCAGGTTCGTAAGCGAGAGCCTTGCTCAATATCGCGGCGCTGGATGCTCAGTATCCCGCGTTCAAGCTCTAAAATTGTTATCGCAGAAATATACACATCACGAGAATCCTGCGCACTTATCCAAGCCGTTACATTCGGATCAGCTTTGCCATCGCCGACCTTCCGGAGCTCGGAGATGACGTTCGTATCGAGCAAATATTTCAAGACAAATCAACTTCGCGAGTTGCTATGATCGATCGCGGCGGATCAAAATCGATAATCGACAAGCCAGGCATCGTTAGCGCATCGATAAGATTGTGACGTTTACCTGTCAGGCGCTCAAACTCATCGTAAGTCATCAACACGTGGGACGGTCTGCCTCGGTCAGTAATAACGACAGGTCCAGCCTCCGCAGCCTTCTTTGCTCTGCCGACGTCGTGGTTCAATTCGCGGCTGGTCAATCTGATGGTACCCATATGCGCCTCCGTGTAGGAACATACCTACATATAACGCTGTGGTTCGCAATGTGCAATACTCTCAAGGCAAGCTGCATCCCTGTTCAAATTTCTGAGCTCTTGAAGGGATATGAACCAATGGCCCTGTTTATTAAACATCTCGCGGCAATGGTTTTATTTGGCGAGGCAGAATCTTAGCCAGACTCGATTGACTGTTTTGGAGCGGGGAGTGGATCGTCCGCTATGGGTCGCGATTTCACGGAGAGCTGCCACTTCGCGGCCTGTTCCCCTTGGAGTGCCGATGTACAAAGCGCAATTTCCCTAGGACCATGCGGCATGGTGCGAACGCGCTGAATGACCGCTCACCTGTGTCTCTCACGCAGAAGATTTTCCGCCATGAAGGAGACGAAGGCGGACACTTTCGGCGAGGGATGCCGGCTTGCCGGCCAGAGGATGTGGAAGGCACCGACCTCTTGCATATAGTCCTCAAGCACGCTGATCAGCGTACCTTGTCGAAGCTGCTCCCGGATCGCGAATTGTGGCAGGCAGGCAAGCCCGAAACCCTCCTCCGCCAGGCAGATTTGCGGCTCCAGCGTACTTGCCACCGATGTCACGGGAAGGACAATGTCAACATCGGCGCCATCCGTCGCCAACGGCCAGCGCTCCAGCTTTCCGGTGGACGGATATTTGTGATGATGGCAAGCATGACCGAGCAGATCTTCAGGCGTGGAAGGGACGCCACGTGCCGCGAGATAATCGGGCGAGCCTACGATCCGGTGCGCAAAGCCACCGGCCCGACGCATCATCAATCGTGAGTCCCGGGCTTCGCCGGTGCGGATGACGGCGTCGAAACCTTCGTCGATTACATCCACCAGCCGGTCGGTGAAGTCGAGATCCAGTTCGATCTCGGGATAGGCTCGCATGAAGGCCATCACGGCCGGCATCATCAACATGCCGATCAACGGCAGGCTGACGCGCAAGCGTCCGCGCGGAGCCTGACGTATCTGCGACAATTCCAGTTCAGCGGCCTCGATCTCGCTGAATATGCGGCGGCAGCGGTCGAGGAATAGCGATCCCTCCGATGTCAAGGTAAGAGAGCGCGTCGAGCGATGGAAGAGGCGAACGGCAAGCCGCTCTTCCAGCCGCGCGACCGCCTTGCCTATCGCGGAGCCGGAGACGCCGAGTCTGGCGGCGGCACCCGCAAAGCTGCCGGAATCTGCCGTCTGCACGAAGGCATTCAGTGCGCTGAGTTGTTCCATTCACCGATCCTATTACGGACTCCTATGTCCGCTATGATTGGAACTCTGGCATAGTTCTCCTGTCGGGGCGACTGACTTATGGTCGGACCATGACAAACACACATATATTCGCCACTTCTCCCCTCTATCCGCCCCGCCCTGGACGTCTGCCGTTCTCCGGCCTGCTCGCACTCGCCATGGCCGGCTTCATCACCATTCTGACTGAGGCCTTGCCTGCTGGCTTGCTGCCGCAGATCGGCGCGGGCCTTGCCGTGTCGGATGCGCTGGCTGGCCAGATGGTGACGATATACGCGATTGGATCTCTCATCGCCGCGATCCCGCTGACGGCGGCGACGCAAGGCATGCGGCGGCGGCCGGTGCTTCTTGCCGCCATTGCCGGTTTCGCGGTTGCCAATACGATTACAGCCTTGTCCCCCAGCTATTTGCTGACGATGGCCGCACGATTCTGTGCCGGTGTTTCGGCTGGCCTGTTATGGGCGTTGCTTGCCGGCTATGCGGCACGCATGGTGCCTGAGGCACAGAAGGGACGGGCTATCGCCGTGGCCATGGCGGGCACACCGCTCGCACTGTCGCTAGGCATCCCGGCCGGCACGTTTCTGGGAACTCTGCTCGGCTGGAGGGCGTGTTTTGGCCTCATCAGTTGCTTGACGCTGGTATTGATCATGTGGGTCGTGGCGAAGGTGCCAGACTTCAAAGGGCAGCCGATGGAGCGTCGCCACCGGCTTGGTACAGTGTTCGTTATACCCGGCGTTCGCCCAGTCCTGTTCGTCACCCTTGCCTTCGTCCTCGCCCACAACATCCTGTACACCTATGTCGCCCCGTTCCTGGTCGAGGCCGACATGGCTGCGCGGACCGATCTTGTGCTTCTGGTCTTCGGTACAACGGCACTGGCAGCCATCTGGATCGTCGGTGTCCTGATTGACCGCCGGCTGCGAACCCTGTCGCTCGCCAGCATCGCTCTGTTCGGGCTTGCAGCACTGGCGCTTGGGTTATGGGGCGGGAACCCAGCGGTTGTCTACGGTGCAGTCGCAATCTGGGGCCTCGCTTTTGGCGGAACCGCCACGCTGTTCCAGACCGCTCTTTCGAATGCCGCAGGCGACGCTGCAGATGTTGCCCAGTCGATGCTGGTCACCGCCTGGAACCTGGCCATCGCCGGTGGCGGAATCGTCGGCGGGTTGATCCTGAAGCAGAGTGGCGTTGGCGGCTTCGCCCCAGCCATTGTTATCCTCCTCGTCCCGGCCTTCATCACAGCCCTTTACGCCCGCCATCATGCCTTCCCACCGGCGGCCCATCCCTGATCCAAAGGAAATTCTCATGATATCCACCAATTCTTCGATCGCATCGCGCCTGGACGCAGTGATCGGCGGCGCGATTGCAGCCGAGCGCATCGTCGGTGCCGTCGTCCTCGTCGCACTCGACGGCGAAACAATCTGGAGCCGCGCAGCGGGCCTCGCCGACCGGGAGGCCCGCACGGCGATGCAAACTGACGCTATCTTCCGGCTGGCCTCCGTCTCGAAACTCTTCACCGCTGCGGCTGCACTGGCGCTGGTCAGCCAAGGGAAACTGGATCTCGATCGACCGATCACGGAATGGCTGCCCGCGTTCACACCGACCTTCGAGGGACGAACCGCTCGTATCACCTTGCGTCATCTGCTCAGCCATAGCTCGGGCCTGAGCTATGGCTTCTTCGAGCCGGATGACGGGCCACTCGCTCAAGCCGGGGTCTCCGACGGCATGGACCGCTCCGACCTGACACTTGCCGATAACATCCGGCGCCTTGCCGGCGTCCCCCTCTCCTTCGCGCCGGGGTCGGCATTCCGCTATTCGTTGGGGATCGATGTCGCGGGCGCGGTGATAGAGGCCGCAACGGGGCTTCGCCTGCCGGAGGCCATCCGCACGCTCGTCACCGAGCCGCTCGGCCTTCGAGACACCGGCTTTACACTATCCGATCCATCCCGGCTTGCTGCTGCATACGCGGATGATACGCCGCGTCCCCGCCGGATGCATGAACCGGACCGCATACCGTTTCTCCCCGGCATGGCCGGCGTCATCATGGATCCAGCGCGCGTGTTCGATACTGAGGCTTTTCCTTCCGGTGGTGCCGGCATGGTCGGCAGTGCATCCGAAATCTTGCGGCTGATAGAAGTGCTGCAGCAGGGTGGTGGCGATATCATGACGGCCGACCTTGCCGCCGAAATGGCGCGCGACCAGATCGCCGGAATTGAAATCGAGGGTTCGCCGGGCTGGGGCTATGGTCTCGGCTTTTCTGTGCTGCGCGACAGCCAGGCTGCAGGCGTCACAGAGCCGGCAGGCACCTGGCGCTGGGGCGGGGCCTACGGGCATAGCTGGTTCACTGACCCAAGCAACGGCCTGACAGTTGTGGCTCTGACCAACACCGCATTCGAAGGCATGTCCGGCGCAGGGCGGTTTTCAGCCGATCTCAGTCGGGCGATCTATGCAGCGATGGCGGAGTCGTCATGAGCGAGAAGTGGAATTAGCGATGCTATCCATCATTTTGAGTCGAAGACTACCGCCTTGACTGGAATCGAACCGTCGCCGCTGGGCGAACGCAATCATCAGCTTAGCGGCAGCTGTTCTGGCCATTCCTGCGCGCCATGGAGTACGCGAAGAATTCGAACTGTTGTCTCAGTGATCGCATAGGCGGCGACGTAAGGCGTACCATTGATGACAAGTTCGCGTGTCCCCGCAATTCTACCCACGCGCCCACTGGCAGG
>NZ_JAKVIN010000015.1:0-44928 GCF_022601905.1 Shinella sedimenti | reverse complement strand
GTTGCTTCCGTGGAATTGGACGCCGCCGACCGTCAACGCTCAAGCTGCCTGACCTGTGGCCTTCACCGGAGGCTTACGACTTTACGTCATGTGGGATGATCACGCTGCTGCGTCTCATAGCCGGCATCAGTGAGGCGCAGAACGCCGCGGTCGTTTTCCGCGGTTAAAGTGCACGGCAGGTCGCCGTGGAGGCGGGCATTAATATGTTGGTGTAGTCCTACGCACTCTGGCCGGACGTTACGGTTGCACGCAACATTGTCGTCAGCGTGGAAGAGCGGTGGGTGCAGCGCGCTTAGATGTGAAAGCGCTTGCATATGCTCTCGTACTTGTGGGGCGTTCGCATCTTGTGACCGGCGGCCGTCCGCAGCTTTCCGGCGGGCAGCAGCAGCGGGTGGCGATCGCTCGCAGCACCGCCATCGAGCCCAAGATTGTGTTGCTCGACGAGCGCTGTCGAACCTGGGGCGCAAGGATCTGCGTCGACGTGGGCGAGCTGCGTGAGTTCCAGCAGCGCCTGAAGCTGAACACCATCTTAGTCACCCACGAGCAGGAGGAGATTACGGTTCGCGCTCGCATCGCCGTCTTCAACGAGGGCCGCATCCAGCAAGTCGGCACACCCATCCACCTTTACAAGGCATCCGCAAACCCCTGGAGGTAGCCAACATGCTCAGCGGCCAGACCACCTCCATTCGTCAGACGCGCTAGCAATGGTGCGGTTGGCAATGTTTGCCGCGAGCCGCGACCACATACAATCTTCCGTGAAACACTTGAGATCCCCACTTGCGTCGGAAAGCGAAAGCTTGCCATAGGCCTGTAACAGCGGCGCGATGCCACCGGCAACGTTAACCTCATGAAACGGGTCGGACTCCGCGCGCCGTAGCACGCGATGTCCCCATACACCGGGCTGGTTGTCGTTCACCATGTCGGCGAGGAGATCGACATTGCCAGACTGCTGAATGCCGGCCGAGGTCAGATATCGCATCAGTGGATAATAGACGACTTGTTTGAAGCCGCCAAGAACCCTCACACCGGGTAAGATGGAGATGACGAGAAACGCCAGTAGTAAGTTGGGAAGTATAAGCCTGTTGCGGAGCGCCGCTGCGATGGCATCGGGTCGAAACCTCACCGAAAGCGTTGGGGCTTTGTCGCTCATGAGTGCGTCGCTCTCAAGGCGCAAAGGAGTGACCCGGTTCTCCGCCATGCGCCAGAAGAAGTCAGTCGTTCGACGAACCCAACCCGCCCATGGACCTGTCTGCAAGTCGTCGAGCGCAGTCAGAATTGAATTGGCGACCGCCCCGTTGCCTACAAACTGCGACGATATCCAGGACGTTGGATCTTCGAGATGGTCGGCGATCAGGTCGGCCACATCAAAATCATCCAGTTGAAGCAGTCTGATTGACGGGACAAACGTTCGGCGCCATAGATCCCGGTTGCCCGCTTTGATCGCCTCCGCCGCCGAGGCGAACTCTGCACTGGGAAGATTGACGAGGAGACAAGCCGCATGGGCATTGGGCGCGCTTTCGCCCTTCGCGTTTGTCAGCGCATAGCGGTAGGGTCCATTCAAGCAGCCTATGCTGGAACTATCCATTCGATTCCGAGGCACGCCGAACAGATTGAGTGGTTCGCCGCCCACTCGGATCCAGCCAGGTCCTTTCTTCGCGCGTTCTGAAAAGCCCGACGTCGAAGCGAAGTAGCTGATGTACCAATTCCGATTATGAGCCATCAGGCCCATCATACTGAACAGGTGCGTATAAAAGGCATCCGGCTCGAACAGCAGCAGACAATGCGGGCCAGTCTGAAGGACCGGCGAAGCGACGAATTCGCGACCTGCGCTCCGCGCTTCTTCTTCCGTGTAGCTGAACCGTCGCGCCGCGCGCTCGATGCATGTGCGGAGGAGATTTCTCGCATGATTGCGGGCAGCGCTCTCAGCGGAGAGGTGCTCGACCCGATAGAGCTTAGACGCATACGAAGTGAGTGGCCTCTCCCAATAGGGGGCGAGCTTAGGCATGAGGTAGGAGAGCGATCGTCGCACATCGGCGGGGCTGCAGTACGACGTCGAATTCGAAGCCGACGGTTTATCCATTTCACGGTTCCTTAGCGCACCCAGCAGCTATTGCCGCCCTACCGTTGGCGCGCCGCCACGAGAGGGCAGGGCCGAGTGGTTCAGATGGCGTGTCGATGATTACCGCTGGCAGTGTCTCGTAGCAGAAAGCGGGCGGGATCGCCGGTTTGACCATCAGCGATAAGAACTCTAGGATCGACGCCCTCGAATTTGACGAGACGATGGTATAGAAGTTTCCGCTGTTCCAAGTCACCACCGAATAGCGAAAGAACAGCCGCAAGGCCGCGATCGTCGCCTGCAAGTCGACTTGGCAATTCGCCATTGTTCCGAGAATTTCCGATTTCTTTTTAGATATTTGTCTGGCCGAGAAGAAGCGGCTCTTGAACAAGCTGTCTTTCTGGTTCTCGCGCTCCGCATAAACGTCGTGGTCCTTGTGCGCAAGCTTCTGGACCTGCACTAAAATCCCCCCGTGCCGCAGGCGCGGTGTGATGAACGAAAGCTGCGCGGCACGGTCCCGATCGTACATTTGGAATGTCGTGTCTTCGACAAGCACATTGAAACCGTCGCGAAAGGGGGCGAGGTCGGGATCGCTGGCGTAGCGAGCCGCATCCAACTCGAAGAACGGCCCGAGGAAAAAATGCGCGTATTCGCTTCCCCGCTTAGCGAAGAATGCTGCCCGGTTCGCGGGCGTTGGGCTGCAGGCGAGTGTGTTGACGCGACCGTCACCCAGCACGGCGATCGACCGCGCCATGCAGCCCGTACCAGCGCCCAAGGTGTAAAGGGTCGAGGCCTGGGCGGTTTTCGCCCAGCGGCGAAGACAGACTGACAGTATCGTCGACCCGAGACGGCAGGTCTCTTCGAGCCGGTAGGGAATGCTCGCGTGATAATGGCTGTCGAAGGGGCCGAAAAGCCGAACATGCGTATCGGCGTAAACGGCGCAGTCGAGATCGAAATCATGAAGGCTGATATCCGGCGCGGGCTTGCCGATGTCAGGAGCTCCCCCTTGCCCGCTCGCAGTCTGTTCGAAGAAAGGGGCGAAGGACGTGAGCCGCGGCGCAGTGCGCCAACGTTCGATGATCTGTGGATCCACCATGGTCCTCTCCTTGATAGACGGACGGCCGCGATCTCCCTTGGTCGGTCAGAAGCGGCGATGTTTGCGGCCGCTACCGTGGCGCACCACTGAACCGGCCGCCCTGATCGTCCACGGGTTTGAGGGGCAGGCCAACCTACCGAAATCGTTAGCTAGACGGATCGTGAAATGACGCGTTGGATTCGAATTGCTGCGGGAGCTTTAGGTCTGATCTCGGTCGTGCCGCTCAATTGAAGCGGCTTCGCCTTCAACAAGCGATACGAAGACGAGGTAACATGCTGTCCGACATTAGGGCTCCATATGCTGTTCTGTTTCTTGTCGCAGGAGCGTGCGCGGTATCGATCGCGCGTGCGATGACATTATCTTTCCTGGCGATAAAGCTCCAACAGGATTTTGACCTCGGCCCCGCAATGATCGGCTTTCTCTTGGGGGCGGGTTCCTTGCTAGGGGCTTTCGTCGCGCCTGTGGTAGGTGCGCTGTCGGACGGCCTTGGGCGCAAGAAAATTCTCGCGCTGGTTCTTTTAACGCTCGCCACGGGTATGATTGCGTTGGCCCTAGCAGAAACCGTAATTGTCTTCTGTGCAGCCCAGGTGACGACCGCGACCGCAATCTCTCTTTATGGCCCGATGTCGCGTGCCCTTATGAGCGATATTTGCACCGAGACTGTGCGTCTGAAGTACATTTCATGGCGTTACACTGCTTCAAACGTTGGTTGGGCTGTTGGGCCCGTCATAGGTCTGGCCGCGGGGGTCGCGTCGACAACCTTGTTTCTCGCCGCATCCGCCATCTACCTTATGCTCGCCCTGGTTCTGCAACTGATCCATTTTCCAGCACCAAGTTCCGCGGACGAGCAGCTTCCCGCCGCAGGCCTAGCGTTCCTCTCAAACATTCGGACCGCAGTTCGGGATCGTCGTCTACAGAGCTTTATCGCGGGCAGCACTTTTCTAATCGCAGTGTACGGCCAGTGGACCGTAACGCTGGCTCCGTATCTTACAAACAGCCTCTCCGATGGCGTTGAAATATACGCGTACGCCGTATCGACCAACGGCTTCGTCGTCCTTGTTGGAAATCCGCTGGCCCGACGTATTGTCGAGCGCTTCGGTGCCTACAAAGCCGTCGCAGTCGGGTGCTTGTTCTTCGTGATAAGCCAGATAGGGTTGATGATATCGGTCGGATTATCCGGGGTCCTCTTGTCAATGATCGTGTTCACGGTCGGAGAGATCCTTGTCATTCCATCGGAATACGTTTTGATAGACAATGCTTCAACGGAGCGAAATAGAGGGAGTTACTTTGGTGCCCAATCGTTCTCGATGATTGGAAGTTTCATCGGTCCTGCGATTGGCGGTGCCGTTCTCGAGACGTTTGGGGGCGTCGCAATGTTTAGCGTGTTCGCGGGCTTTGCAGTCATCGGCTTGATGTTCTTCGCTGTCAGCATGCGAATGTCGCCTCCAAGCTCTTGATGACTACCATGCAGAGCGCAATTATCGATCGGCATGACGAAAGAATTGTTCACTCCTGGTGCTGCCGCGTAGGACTTGAGTCGCCAGCATACCGGCCATTGCAGGCCCTTCGCTCAGAGCGGGTGGGCCCTCATGCCTCAAGACATGATTTCTCCATGTGGTCGCCCTCCGCCCGCGTAGTCCCATTGCGCCTTGAAAGCTCGCCGCTCGTCAACCGGCCCATCGGATTTTCAGTTTGTCGCCGCTTCACCAATCTCCCGGTCAGTAGCCACCGCGTAATATACGAGACGGAGGTGCTTTTCCTCGTCCACGATGAAGGACGAATGATCGAACGCCACCGTTCCTTGGCCTTCTACAATGAAGCTCCGCCGGCCATCACAGCGACCATGCACGTCGTACTGGTTCCACAGCGTTCTGAACGATGAAGATACCTGCTCTAAGGATCTGACGAGTCCTATCATGCTTTCGTCTTCCGGGGCCCGGGCAAAATCACGTCGGAAGCTCGCCAGAACCTGCGGAGCCTGAACGTGCCATCCCACGATCCTACGATTGAGACGATCATCGGCGAACAACATCCAGAGCATATTCCGGTCACCGGGGTCGCGCTGCTCGAACTTGAAGAGCTGTTCGGCGGCGGCGTTCCATCCGATCACATCCCATCGAAGATTCAAAACGTACGATGGACGCTCCGTAAGGTCATCCAGAAGCCGGCGCACCAATGTCGGGACCTCGCACCATGCTTGGCCCGAAATGGCGGGTGGCCTTTGGTGTGCAAGGAGAAACAAATGGCGTCGTTCCGTTTCATCCAGTTTGAGGACACGCGAGACATTATCTAGAAAGGCGGTGGAGACCTTGATGTCTCGGCCCTGTTCGAGCCACGTGTACCAAGTTATGCCGACGCCCGCGAGCGCAGCGACTTCCTCACGTCGTAGCCCTGGAGTGCGTCGCCCTTTCCCGGCTGGGAGACCGACATCCAGCGGTGACAAGCTCTCTCGGCGTCGCCGCAAAAAATCGGCCAGTTCGCCGTGCTTGCGATCCAGGCGGTTGTCAAACACGTTGTTCATAGTAATAGGATAATTTGTTCCATAGTAACAGTTTAAAGCGTGTGCGAAGCGACTTCAAGAACGAAGGAGTTGCTCATGAACCTCGATAAAGTCCCTGCTGGAACCCGTATCCGCCGGAGCCGTGCTATAGCACGGCCCTCGGCTTTTGCGCTGGCCATCCTGTTGCTCGGCGGTTTCATCACCGTGTTTGACCTGTTCGTGGTCAATGTCGCTATTCCCTCAATACAGTCTGACTTTAGCGCTAGCTTTGCCGAGGTTGGGTTTGTAATCGCTGGATATGAACTTGCCTTTGGGGTCTTGCTGATCGCGGGCGGAAGGCTTGGCGACCGCTACGGCCGTCGCCGCTTGTTCTCACTCGGGATGGCGGGTTTTGCGATCACGTCATTCCTGTGTGGCATCGCGCCCGATGCAACTAGCCTTATCGGTGCACGTTTTTTCCAAGGCGCGACCGGCGCGATCATGTTTCCACAGGTGTATGCTCTGCTACGGGTAATGTATGACGAAGCGAGCAGGGGCTGGGCTTTCGGCATCCTTGGAATGACACTGGGGCTAGCAGCCATCGCTGGACAGGTCCTCGGCGGGCTTCTCGTGGAAAGCGATCTGTTTAGCTTCGGTTGGCGGATCATATTCCTCATAAATCTTCCGATTGGCGTGATCGCGGTTCCGTTGGCACGCTTGATCCCCGAATCGCGCTCGGCTGATACGGTCGGCATTGACTGGCCTGGTATTGCGCTGGCAACAGCGGCATTGTTGCTGCTGCTTTTACCGTTGCTGGAAGGGCCGAATGCTGGCTGGCCTTTGTGGACATGGGCCAGCATGGCGGCCTCAGTAGCGATGTTCAGGGCATTTCTGGTCTGGCAGCGCCATGTAACGAAGAGCGGCGGTTCTCCTGCGGTTGACGTTAGCCTGTTTCGACGTACCCAGTTTTCCGCAGGGTCCCTGGTGGTGCTTCTGATCTATTCAACGTCAACCTCGCTCTTTCTTTGCTTCGCCTTGCTGGTACAGTCGGGTCTCGGCATGACACCTTTTGAAGCCGGTACGCTGTTTGCACCGGCAAGCGTGGGGTTCGTCGCCGCATCGGTGATCGCCCCGAAGCTCGTGGATCGTTGTGGAAAAATAGCAGTCGCTGGCGGGATGATGGTCTATGCGGCAGGCATCGGCTGGCTCATGATGAGTGTCGGTAATCTTGGAGATGAACCTGTTCAAAGGGCGCTTCTGCCAGCGCTCGTTGTGTTCGGATTTGGACAAGGCCTCTCGATGACGCCGCTCCTAAATATGGTGATCGGCGTCATCGAGGACAGAAAGGCCGGTATGGCGGCTGGCGTCATTTCCACCATGCAGCAGGTTGGAGGCGCCTTCGGGGTCTCTGTTGTCGGCATCTTCTTCGTTGGCATTCTTGGTAAAAAACCCGTCGAAGGGCTATCGCAGGCGCAGCGATATGCCGACGCGTTCTCAGGCGCGATGACCTACAACCTCCTCGCGGTCCTGTCGGCTGCCGTGACAGTCATTATGATCACACGAAGAATACGCGGCGTTTCGTAGCGAAGCGACCCAAGAAGCGTCAATGCGCCAGGAAAGCGGATAGGGGTTTTGGCTCGCTCGATTAACCTAAGTCGGGCCGCACCGCAGCCTCACTCCCGATTCGCAACCACCTACATTGCATACGGGCTCCCTTTTGCAATGAGAGTCCGAGCCCACAACGCGACAGGTAGATCACTTTCTTTATCACTGAAATGGTGTCTGCCGTATCAAGTGAGAATGAAAACTATCGATAGGTAAAATCACTCTGCTTCATTCGTGGCGTTACCGCGAAGCGCCCTAAAAACCTGGGGGTCGAATGCAAACTGTCTAGCCGTTCCCCTGCCCATGGAGTTCTTCCCGAGCGTCTCGATTAGGACTCCTCGCCGGACCAAGAGTTCGATCGTCTCAAGAACTCCACTTCGCGTCATCCCGGTAAACTCTATTACATTTGAGAGCGTTAGCTTTTCATGAGCCTGGTGCATCATGTACAGGATATTCATCATGCCGATCTGTTTGATGCGGGATTGCGGCGTCTCATCCTCCAGGGGTTTGTCAAGAATCTCTCGCACGGCAAAGAGAGGTAAGGCCTGGGTTTGCCATCGGTCGCTTAATTTGCTTGCCATTGGTTTAACTATCT
The DNA here is from genome assembly GCF_022601905.1 of Shinella sedimenti. Classification (NCBI taxonomy): domain Bacteria; kingdom Pseudomonadati; phylum Pseudomonadota; class Alphaproteobacteria; order Hyphomicrobiales; family Rhizobiaceae; genus Shinella; species Shinella sedimenti. Next base: position 37,097 of record NZ_JAKVIN010000015.1, on the reverse strand, counting down.
ATTATTCGCATAGTAAGATCGTGGTGACAAGACGAATCTCTCGTCCGGTCCGAACGGAACTCTAATCGGAGGCTCTAGGGCATGAAACGCCTTTTCTTTCGAACGGTTACAGCGGCTTTAGGCTTCGGCTCAGTATATCTCACTTCCGGACAAAGCGCTCGCGCCGATGACTGGGGCTGCCAAGTTATCTTATGCCTTTCCAATCCCGGAGGCCCAACGCAGTTTGCGGCATGCAGGCCGCCGATACACAAACTCTGGAGGTGGCTGGCAAAAGGCCGATCATTCCCTACTTGCAGCGGCGCCGGGTTCCAAAGTTCGCGTCCACAATACGAGCCTCTCTATTGTGGCGAGGGTTATCGCCTGATCGCGGGACAAGGTCAGTCCGGGCGTCATGCGACCTGCGTGTCTATTTCAAAGCAGGTCGTGGATGATCGCCAATGCGGACGCGACCGCACCTCTAGGAGAGGAGGCTATCCCTCATCATTCCCCGCCCGTTGGGAATGGAAGGACGGGCGCAAGTACTGCACCGCCTTTTCGACTTCCAGCCCGCTCGTACGTGAGAAACCGCGCTACATCGAAGTCATCATTGAGGGTGCCGGCAAGCAGAGGGTGTGGTTCTAGTCATGCCCGTTTCCTTTGCTGATCTTGTGCAGGCTTGCGCACCCTTTATTGCGACCGAAACACTAGCAGGCGTCATCAGTCTCGAAAGCCGATTCGCGCCCCTAAACATCCGCATCAACAGTGGGCTCATTTCAGTGAAACAGCCGACCACGTTGGCTCAGGCGATCGAAACCGCCACGGCACTCGCCGCCGAACGCCACGATATTAAGCTTGGCTTGGGCGGGATCGAACTGGACGACCTCGATAAATTAAACCTTTCAATTTCCGACGCATTTGACCCGTGCCTCAACCTGAAGGCAACGGCAACGCTGCTCGATGGGTATTATCGCGTCGCCATCAACTCTGGTTCCGATAAGTACCGGGCCGAACAGATCATGCTGCAATCGTTCTATGGACGGGGTGATCCATCAATCGGCGCTCTGGTTAACTACGACGATCAGGTTAGGCGCGCGATTGAACGGTCAAAGTCAGCAATTGCGACGCTGACAATCGGTCACCTCGTGGAGATCAACAGCAATGAGGCGGATCCCCGATCAGAAGGCCGCTTGCTCGAAGACCCGGCTGAGAATTCCCCTCACGCGACCCAACCCGACGCAAAAGTGCCTTCATGGGACGTCTTTAACGCCCGGCAACGCTCGTCGATCCTCGTTTTTCAGAATAAGAATGGAGAAGAATGACATGATCCTCGATTATCGCACCCGTTCGATCGCGACCTCCGCCGTGATGGCGATTGCCCTTCTCTTGACACCGGCCGAACCAGCTTTCGCCCAGGCTGCCGGGATCGAGACGATCTTGCAGAATGTGGTGGATATTTTGCAGGGCAACGTATTCCGCCTGTTCGCGACGATCGCTGTGATCTTGATCGCGCTCGCATGGATGTTTGGATACATGGACCTCAGACGTGCTGGCTATTGGATCGTCGGTATTGGTGTCATCGCGGGCTCTTCCGAGCTCGTCAGTACGATCATCGGAAGCTGACCTATGGTGACGGGGCGCTCGACACTTGAGGAAGACACGCTGTTCATCGCTTGCACGCGGCCGGCGATGTTCGCAGGTGTGACCGTAGAGGCGATGGGTATCAATGTCATTGTCACAACGATCTTCTACCTTACCGCCGGCTCGGTCGCGTACGCACTGATAGGCGTGGTCTTTCACTTTCTCTTCCGGGCGCTTGTCAAGCACGACCATAACATGTTCCGCATCGCGATTGCCTGGGTGGAAACGCGGGGACGATCACGTAACACATTCCATTGGGGAGGCACATCTGTCTCGCCGCTGAGGCTTTCTCGCCGTTTCGATGAAAGGGATTTCGGCTTTGCCTAGTGCCGCAACGATCAGGTTGAGGGAGCTCGATCCCGAAACCTTCATTCCTTACGTACGCCATGTCGATGAAAGAACAATTGCTCTGGAGTCGCGGGCGCTAATGATGGTAATCGCACTCGAAGGCGTCTCCTTCGAGACCGCGGATGTTCACGATCTTAATTCGCTACATGGCGACCTCAACACACTTTACAGGAACATTGCGGACGAGCGGCTTTCACTCTGGGCGCACCTGATCCGTCGTCGCGATAACTCCTATCCAGAAGGGACATTCAACGCACCGTTTTCCTCCAGACTCAACAGGCAATATCGCGAGCGCATCGTTCGTGCTGATCTCTTTCGAAACGACCTCTACCTATCCGTCGTTTGGTCGCCGCCGCGCGACCCGGCGGAGAGGGCTGCGAAACTGTTGTCACGCCTGGTCAGGGTGAGGCGGTCGTGCGTAGAGCTCGACGAAGAGGCGCTGAAGCAACTCCGCGACAAGGTCATCGATATTAAGGCCGGCTTGAAGCGCTTCAAGCCTCGCGTCTTGTCGCTTTATGACCATGAGGGGCTCGCGTTCTCCCAGCCGAGCGAGGTTCTCCACCAACTCGTCGGTGGAAGATCGGAACCAGTTCCTCTTACAGAAGGCCGCATTGCCTCGGCGATCTATTCGGACCGCGTCATCATTGGCCGCGAAACGATCGAGATTCGACACGAGGCCGAGAGCCGGTTTGCCGGCATGATGAGCTTCAAGGAATATCCAGCCACCACCAGACCCGGGATGCTGGACGATGTTTTGAAAAGCCCGTTCGAACTAATCCTGTCGCAATCCTTCTCCTTTATCTCGAAGGTGGATGCGCGGACCATAATGGGCCGCAAGCAGAATCAAATGCTCAGCAGTGGCGACAAGGCGGTATCGCAAGTCGACGAACTCGACGGCGCGATGGACGGACTTGAGTCGAACCGGTTCGTTTTGGGCGAGCATCATTTGTCACTCGCGGTCTTCGCGCCGTCGGTGCAGGAATTGGCAGATCATCTTGCCACGGCCCGGGCGAGCTTGACAAACGGGGGCGCCGTTGTCGCGCGCGAGGACCTTGGCCTTGAAGCGGCATGGTGGGCGCAACTTCCCGGCAACTTTCGGTTCCGCGCGAGGTCTGGTGCTATCACATCACGGAATTTCGCGGCGCTTTCGCCATTCCATTCCTATCCCATAGGTCGAAGGGACGGAAACGAGTGGGGCCCAGCCGTCGCGCTTCTGAAGACCGCGTCCGGATCACCTTACTATTTTAACTTCCACTATGGCGATCTTGGCAATACGTTCATTTGTGGCCCGTCAGGCGCTGGAAAGACGGTATTGCTTAACTTCATGCTGTCGCAACTTGAGAAGCACGATCCGTATGTCGTCTTCTTCGACAAGGACCGTGGGGGCGATCTCTATGTCCGGGCTGCGGGCGGAGCCTATTTCCCCCTGAAGAACGGAACGCCGACCGGTTGCGCTCCCCTAAAGGCGCTCGAGCTTACGCCGGAAAACAAGGTGTTCCTTGCGCAATGGGTCGGAAAGCTGGTCGGATCCTGTACGCGGGAATTGTCAGTAACTGAGCTGCGAGACATTGCCGTTGCGATCGATGGTCTGGCCGACCTGCCGATGGACCGCCGTACGATTGGCGCCCTCCGGACCTTCCTCGACAACACAAACCCCGAGGGCATCGCCGCGCGGCTGCGTCGGTGGGAACGGGGAGGTCCGCTTGGATGGGTCTTCGACAACGCCATCGAGGATATCGGCGTCGGAGATCTCGGCTTCAGCGGAAAGATGGTCGGCTACGACATGACCGATTTCCTCGACAACGAGGAAATCCGCACGCCACTGATGGCCTACCTCTTCCACCGCGTGGAAGAACTGATCGACGGCCGACGGATCATTATCGTTATCGACGAATTCTGGAAGGCGCTGCAGGACGAGGGATTCCGGGATCTCGCTCAGAACAAGTTGAAGACGATCCGCAAGCAAAACGGTCTCATGCTGTTTGCCACGCAAAGCCCACGCGACGCGATCAACTCATCGATCGCCCACACTATCATCGAACAATGCCCGACCCAGATTTTTCTTCCGAATGCTCGTGGCGATCACGCCGATTACGTGAGCGGCTTCAAACTGACCCAACGCGAATATGAAATTATCGCGCGCGAGCTCTCCATCGAAAGCCGACGGTTCGTAGTGAAGCAAGGGCACAACAGCGTCGTCGCTGAGTTAGATCTCAACGGCTTCGACGACGAACTCGCAATACTCTCCGGACGAACCGTCAATGTCGAGCTCGCGGATGCGATCCGCGCACAAGTCGGCGGCGATCAAGCGGACTGGCTTCCTATTTTCCACGAGCGAAGGAGTGTGCGTTGATGGTTATGAACAGGCTGCACGGCGCAGCGGTGGGGGTTATAATGATCTTCTCTGCCGGAACGGCCGCAAGCCACGGGATTCCCGTGATCGACCAGACGGCGATCCTGAAGCACATCGAGAGCATTGCGCAGCTAAAATCCCAATTGACGGCGCTACACCAGCAGATTGAGCAGGCGCAGCAGCTCTATGGCTCGCTCAACAAGCTGACCGATATGGCCGATGTCGCCAATGTGCTGAACGACCCTGCCGTTCGGAAAGCCCTTCCGTCCGATTTCGCCACTATTGAGGATTTGCTGAAAGGGACTGGGTCAGGGGTCTTCGGCCAGTCCGCTTCAAGATTCGTCGAGCTCAATTCGAACTACCGAACGGACGCTGACGATTTCTACGCAAAAGAACTATCGCGGATCCAGGCCCAGTATGCTGGGCAGATGAGCCTCGGCCAACAAATTTACAATGCGGCGACGAAACGCATGGAAGGCATCGACGAACTGCGTGGAAAAATTTCGTCGGCACGCGACGCGAAAGAAATCGCGGATCTGCAGGCTCGCCTTCAGGCAGAGCAGGCGTTTCTGCAATTGGACGTTATGCGAATGGAGGGTCTGCAAATGGTTCAGCGCGCTCAAGCCCAGGTCGATGTCCAGCGCAAAGCCGAGGAGTGGCGCCAGCGCATGGATTCGATGAAAGCGGCGCTGCGGTAAGGCAGCTTGCCGCCGTGGCTCGCCTCCTCGTACTCACTGGGTGCTCCGCAGAGAAGCGAGGCTCATTCCGTCAGCGATTTGACTGCGGATGAGACACTGCTCGTCCGCATCCAGTCCGACTGCCGCATCAACTCGTTTAAGCGGTGTAGACACGAACAACTGCGCAAACGCTGAAGCTGCCGACCGCAGACGGCACCTTCAGAGGAAGCGCAAACCCTTGAGGAATGACAAGATGTATCAGGTGTTCGAGTTCATCGACGGACAGTTTAAACAACCGTTGGAGACGTTCGTTTCCGACGGGACGTTGAATATCGCAGAATGGGTCACCGGTCCGCTGACTGCCGCGGTCACCATCTATATCGTGCTGTATGGTTATCTCGTTCTGCGCGGTTCGGTCTCGGAGCCGGTCCTTGAGTTCGTCTTCCGTGCAATCAAGCTCGCCATTATCGTCCTGCTCGTCAAAAACGCTGGCGAATACCAAAAGTATGTCACCAATGTTTTCTTCGATTTCCTCCCACGCGAGGTCTCACAGGCTCTGAATTCCGGCACCACACCAAGCGCCAGCACGTTCGACGGCCTCTTGGACAAGGGGCAGGCGTCGGCGACAGATATCTGGTCGCGCGCCTCCTGGCCCGTGGATATCGTCACTGGCGTCGGCGGAATGATGGTGATCGTGGTGAGCTTCCTTGTCGCCGGTTTAGGCTACGTCGTCTCGCTGTATGCTCGGCTGGCGCTCGCCATCGTGTTGGCGATCGGCCCCATTTTCGTGGCTTTCGCGATGTTCCAGTCCACACGTCGCTTCACGGAGGCCTGGATTGGCCAACTGGCCAACTTCGTCGTACTCCAGGTTCTCGTGGTGGCCGTTGGATCATTGCTGATCTCGTGCATCGATTCCACCTTCACGGCGATCGACGGTTATAGCGATGTTCTCATGCGACCGACCGCGCTTTGCGCCATTGGCATTGCGGCGCTCTACGTCTTCTATCAGCTCCCCGGCATCGCATCAGCGCTCGCCGCCGGTGGTGCGTCGCTGGCTTATGGCTACAGTGCCGCTCGCGACGCGCATGAGGGGATGCTTGCCCGTGGAACCAGAAGCACTGGGCATGCCATCGCACAGACAGCTCGGTTTGTTGGCCGAGCGGCCGGCAGGAGCGGATCAAGACAATGATTTCTCCCAACAACAGTATGAAGAGGTCCTCCCAAATGATGAGGCTCTCCCTCCTGCTCGCGATGGCCACCGTATTTGGCAGCTGTGCATCGCTGACCGACCCGCTGCCGAAATGTGATGGCTATTCGCGCCGTCCCCTCAATCGCTCGATGTGGGAATGGGAGGGCTACCGAAGTCTGCAATCCAGCCGGTCGGAGACGAGATCATCGACGTTTATTATGCCGTATACCGCGCGGCTCGAAGAGTTGGAGGCTTTTGCCCACCTCGATATCGAGGGCTCGCATGGTTCCTGCGTGGGGTGAGGACATGATTGGAACAGAGAACCTGAAGAGTTATTTCGAGAGGGCGCGGCGTTTCGACCAGGATAGGATGATTCAGATCGAACGCTCCAACCGTGTGGCGTGGGCGATTGCGATCGCGGCCGGTGTCCTGGCAGTCGTTTCTGTCTTTGCGGTGGCCGGTTTGAGTCCCCTTAAGACGGTCGAACCGTTCGTCGTCCGTGTCGACAACTCAACTGGCATCGTCGATGTCGTCTCTGCCCTGACGTCGAATGACGCTACCTATGACGAAGCCGTGACGAAATATTTCGCAGCGAAATATGTCCGTGCCCGCGAGGGCTATGTGTGGAGCGAGGCGCAGGAAAATTTTCGGACGATTGCACTCCTGTCTACACAGGCAGAGCAAGATCGGTTTGCAGCGACTTATCGGGGAAGTAATCCGGAGTCGCCGCAGGTCATCTACGGTCACTCAGCAACGGCCAAGATAAACATTGCGTCGATTTCGCTCATAAATCAGAACGTCGTCTCGGTGCGGTACATGCGCACGGTTACGCGGACCGACGAGGTCCGCACCACCCATTGGGTCGCGACTCTGACCTACTCCTATGCCAACGCTCCAATGTCCGCGACGGACCGGCTTGTAAATCCCCTCGGCTTTGCGGTGAGCGAGTACCGTGCCGACCCGGAGGCGATCAATTGATACGAAAAATGTTCCTTGTTGCTGCTCTCTCAACAGGAGCCGTCTCGAACTCTCATGCGTTGGAGATCCCGCGCGGCGCTTCACAGGATAGCCGTGTCCGCTTCGTGGATTATCAGCCCTATAATATCACCAAGATAGTTGGCTCGCTCCGCTCTTCCGTGCAGGTCGAGTTCGCGGCAGACGAAGAGGTCGCTCATGTCGCGCTAGGCAACAGTGTGGCTTGGGAAGTAGCGCCGGCCGGCAACATCCTTTTCTTGAAGCCCCGCGAGAAGCAGCCCGTCACGAATATTTCTGTCGTGACAACACGGCGGGACGGTTCGACCCGCAGCTACCAGATGGAGTTGACGGTGCGCGAAGGCACAGTTGAAGTCGGCCAGAATACGTATTTCTATGTGAAGTTTCGATATCCCGCGGATGAGGCTGAACTGCGGCGGCAGCAGGCGGCGGCACGCGCACTTGCCGCCCAGGCAAAGGAGGCCAATACTGTGCTGGCACTCCATGAAGCGTACGGCCCGCGCAATTGGCGTTACTCGGCGCAGGGGTCTCAGGCGCTCGAGCCGCAGAGCGTCTACGACAATGGCAAGATGACGACCTTCGCCTTTCTGGGCAACCAGGAGATGCCGGCGATCTATATCGAAAACTCGGACGGCTCGGAGAGTCTGGTGCCCAAGTCGGTCGACGGCAACCTTGTGATGATCCATGCGATCAGCCGCAAATTTATCCTGCGCCGCGGCAAGGACGTCCTGTGCGTGTTTAACGAGGCCTATGAACGAGTTGGGATCAACCCCGAAACCTACACGACATCTCCTTCGGTTGAGCGCGTTGTGAAATCTCATCAAACGGCAAAATAGGGGAGGCGGCGACAATGCTACATGAAGACGAGACCCGCATCCCCGGCGAACGTGCCGAGACAGTCACGGCCAGGCGAATAGACAGCAACCCCGTTCTCAAACGCGGTGCGGTGGCGCTCGCTGTCTTGTGCTTTGTCGGATTTGCGATCTGGTCAACCTCAGGAAACAAGAGGAAGGACGATCAAACACAGCCCCAGCGGGTCGTCATACGCCAGACCAACACCTTCGAGCCCGCCCGGGAGAAAATCGAGCCGATCCAGGCCGTCCCAGAGGTCAAGCTGCCCACGCCTGTTGTCGAGGAAAGGGACGAACTGCTGGATTCAGCACGACGTGCGCCTGTCATGGCTTATAGCGGAAGCCAGAGAAACGCCTCGTCTCGTGTCGAAATCAATGACCAGGCCGTTTCGATAGACAGCGATTGGGTTCCCCTGGACAATAACATGACAAGCCAGATCCGGTCGGACGCTGATCAGCAGAAGTTTAAAGGTCGTTTGCAGCCCTCGCGTCTTGAAGGCTCGCGCGCTGGAACGCTTGGTAATCGAGATTTCATCGTTGCGATGGGGACATCTATCCCCTGCGTGCTAGAGACCGCACTGGCTTCGGATCAACCGGGCTTTACCAGTTGCGTTATCAACCGCGACGTTCTTTCCGACAATGGCAGGGTCGTTCTCATGGAGAAGGGCACCCATGTCGTCGGAGAATATCGGGGTGCCCTGCAGCGAGGGCACAAAAGACTTTTCGTTCTGTGGACCAGAGCAAAAACCCCAAAGGGCGTGATCGTCACCCTTGCCTCACCGGCCACCGATGCTCTCGGCCGCGCCGGCATCGTAGGCCATCTCGATACCCATTGGTGGGAGCGGTTCGGCAGCGCGTTGCTGCTTTCGATTATAGGCGATGCGACAAGCTATGCGAACAGTCGGTTGCAGAACGGCGATGTTGATGGGCGGAACACCGCGAGCGCCGGTCAGCAGGCCGCAGCCATTGCTGTCGAGCAGTCGATCAACATTCCGCCGACCTTGACCATGCATCAAGGCGGGGTCCTGTCAATCTTCGTAGCTCGCGATCTCGACTTCTCGGACGTGTATCACCTGCGGGTTACCGAGCCCAAGCGCCGCATCCTAGATAGGGCTGTAATGGGTGACTTTGCTCCAGACACAAAGCTTGTGACGAAATAGGGAAAGCCAGATGACGCAGGAAACCGACGCCACGGTAGTTCGTGAGCTACTGTCACCGATAGCGATCTTCCTTGCGGACACATCACTGTATGAGGTGATCATCAATCGGCCTGGTCAAGTGCTGACGGAGGGTATGGATGGGTGGAGGGCCTTTGACGTTCCGACCCTCACATTCGATAAGCTCATGCGGCTTGCTAGGGCCGTAGCCAGCTTCTCACATCAATCCATCGATCAGCGACGGCCGATCCTCTCAGCAATCCTCCCCGGAAACGAGCGCATTCAGATCGTCATCCCACCGGCAACGCTAGAAAACACGGTGAGCATCACGATACGGAAACCATCGTCAGTCGACTTCACGCTCGATGATCTGGAACACCGTCAGTTTTTCGCGAACACGTGCACCGTTTCGAACGACGCACCCACTGGGCGTGATGACTTGGCAAGGCTCTACACCGACGGCCGGATCAAGGACTTCCTACGACAGGCCGTGATTTCTCGGATGAACATTGTGGTTTCGGGCGCGACCGGCTCCGCGAAGACCACATTGTGCAAAGCTCTCATCAAACAAATACCCGGCGAGGAGCGAATTATATCAATCGAGGACACGGCAGAGCTTGTTATTCCACAGCAGAACAACGTCCGATTGTTCTATTCGAAAGATGGGCAGGGGCTGTCCAATGCAGGCCCGAAGGAATTGCTGGAGGCGAGTTTGCGCATGCGCCCGGATCGCATTATGCTGCACGAGCTCCGCGACGGAACTGCCTTCTACTATATTCGCAACGTCAATTCTGGACATCCTGGTTCGATCACCACCGTTCATGCCGGCTCGGTGGTTCTGGCATTTGAGCAACTGGCTCTCCTGGTAAAGGAATCTGACGCTGGTCGAGGCATGGAACGTACCGAAGTACTGACCCTACTTCGTGCTTCGGTTGATGTTGTCGTTCAGTGTAAGCGTGTCGGCGGCGCGTTCCGGGCATCTGAAGTGTATTTTCGTGCGCGCGATCGGTAGAGCATTGCCAACCCCGAAATCGGCGTCCTAACGGCAGAAGCCGGGCGCGCTTTACGAATTCGGCACTGATCACGCTGTTCTCCATTGGATGTGACGCACAAAAAGCTCAAACGCCGCCTCACCCGGATTGTACGCGCATAAAATGGTGGAACTTGTGGTCTTCCTGAAACTAAGGCGCGCCACTTTCCGTAACTCCAAATGTGGCACTGCTACCGTCGGGTAGGCTGTGAGGAGTTATCACATCTTATCTGTCTGCCTGCGCTGAACGTCGGTTCTAGACCGCAATCATTAGGAAAGGAGATATGGGTATGGGCTATGGCAAATCCGACCCCACCGCTCGAGTAACGGTTGCGATGTTGCTCTTCAGCCGACGGGGTTCATTATGTAGAACGCAGCTCATTGTCCGGATCGGTCTTTTCTCAAACTTTTGGTGGCATACACAACTATGTCCTACGCAGATAGCCACCCGGCGGTCCGAATAATTGAGAATTCCGGCCTCTTGCACCTCTTCGTGTCAAAGCTGCGCTTGTCTTCGATGAGGGTCGCTCTCTATATGAAGCAGTGGCAGGATCATTCTCAATGCAAAGCAACGATATCGAAGGCCTAATCAATCGTGTTGCGATAGGTGATCGGGCGGCGTTCATCTCCCTTTATAAAATGACCAGCCCAAAGTTGATGGGCATATGCCTACGCATTTTAAATAATCGCGGCGACGCTGAAGACGCTGTCCAGGAGATCTACGTAAAAGTCTGGCAGCGTTCGCGAACCTTTGCGGCTGGCAGCAGCAACCCGACTGCGTGGCTCGCCACTATCGCCCGCAACCACGCAATAGACCTTATTCGTGCCCGCAAGCCGGCCCCTGACGATCTCGAAGCCGCCTATGACGTTGCGGACGACACAATGCCCAGCCCCGAAGCACAGGTTGGCATTAAGGATGAGGGTCGCCGGATCGATAAATGCCTGGCTGAGCTAGATCCGGTTCATGCTGGTGCGGTTCGCCGCGCCTATGTTGAGGGACTGAGCTACCTTGAACTCTCAGAGCAGATGAAAGTCCCTATGAACACGGTGCGCACCTGGTTGCGCCGCAGCCTCTTGAAACTTAGGGAGTGCATGCAGCGATGAGCCAAGGTAACGCCACACCAAAGGACGAGATTCTCGCAGGCGAATATGTTCTAGGGCTTCTCTCGCTCGAGGCCCGGCGAGCTGTCGAACGTCGAATGGCGGAGGATCATTCGTTTGCCACGCTCATCCAGCACTGGGAAAGTGACCTATCGTCATTCAATGACGCCTATGATGAGGTCTCGCCGAGTGACGCCGTTCTAGGCCAAATCAAAGGTCGCATTTTCGGTGAGCAGCAAGTGGTAAAAGCCCGGAACGGTGTCTGGAACTCAGTGTCTTTCTGGCGTTGGTTGTCCTTTGGGACATCGGCGATAGCCGCAAGCGCAGTGATCTACGCGTCAGGAAGTGTGTTCTTGGGTGTGAGTGATCGTGAATATATCGCTGAATTATCTGCGCCGGCCAATTCGGTGAGCATGCTGGCCACCTATAATTCCGCGAGCGGTCGTATGCGCATCGTACCGGTAGCAGCCGGCGCGCGTGAAGAAAAGTCCTTGGAGCTTTGGCTCGTTCCCGGCGAGGGCGACCCGCTGTCGCTTGGTATACTACCCCCAGATACTGAGGGGGATCTCGTCATCCCAACTGATCTTCGCGACCGAATTCGCGATGGAGCAACGCTTGCCGTGACACTGGAACCATTTGGCGGAGCGCCGACCGGTCGTGCGACGGGTCCTATTGTCGCTAGCGGGACTGCTCGAAGCTTCTGACCAGGCATCTCCCACGGTTGTCGTGCGCTGGTCTTGACGGAACAGTTCACTCACTGAAAGAGATGACTGGTTTTCCACGGGCGGTGCCGATTTCTTGAAACTTCTGTTGTGGCCGCCTCGTACCTGTTCTGTCCCTTAGTCGGGAGCCGAACCTTGGGAGACGCGGTCCGCGTCTGGGTCATCGGCGCAAAGGAGCAGATTATGCCCAAGTTTGTCACTCGTCTTGCTGCATGCGTAACCATTCTCGCCATTGCAACCGGCAGCGCTTACGCAAAGAACCCGAAGGTTGGCGGCGCCGCGATGTTCGAAGACAAGAACATCGTCGAGAATGCCATGAATTCGAAAGACCACACGACACTTGTCGCTGCCGTCAAGGCTGCTGGCTTGGTCGAAACGCTTCAAGGCAACGGCCCGTTCACCGTCTTCGCACCGACCAACGAGGCGTTCGAAGCCTTGCCGAAGGGGACTGTCGATACACTCCTGAAGCCTGAGAACAAGGAGAAACTCACGAAGGTGCTTACCTGCCATGTCGTCGCTGCCGACGCGATGGCGTCGACCATCGAGAAGATGATCAAAGATGACAACGGCACACATGACGTCAAAACGGTCGGCGGCTGCATTGTCAAGGCCAAGGAGGACATGGGCAAGATAACCCTGACGGATGAAAATGGAAATGTCGCCCATGTCACGATTGCTGACGTCAAGCAGTCAAACGGCGTTATTCACGTGATCGACAAGGTTCTGCTTCCTAAGATGTAGGCTCTTCACTCTGGAGTAAAATGAGATCGGCCGCCTCAATGGGCGGCCGATCGATTCATTCCTAAGGTTCAACCAAGCGGCTCTTGAAAAGAGGCGCTGCACCGATTGATCACATGGCAGGCAGAACGGCGATGTCGCGTAGCTCATTATCAAGGCCGTTGATAGCGCCCACTTCAGTTGCCGCACCCGTCTCCAGATCGACGGTATACAGGATCTTGCTCGCTACCAGGTAGGCAGTGTTTTTTCCGCCGTCCTCACCCTGGATGTCGAAAGCGTAGGTCGCGGGCTTTTCTTTCAAGTCGAGCTTTCCTATTGCCTTGAGCGTGCCATCATTCGGCTTGGTCTGCTGAACAAGCGCGCCGATGGTCGCGTCGATATTGTACATCGCCGTCTTCTCCGGCTTTCCGATTGAATTCGTGTAAGCGGCCGCGACGATGTTCGGGGTTTCGCCCTTGTGCATGTCCCCGTCTTCGAAAGCCAGCGTACCGTCAATGGTTACGGCGCCTGTATCGGGATGAACACGGTGATTTGTGGTGCCCGTCATGAAGCGCAGACGATCGGCCATGGGGTTGAAATCAACAACCACCGGTGCTTCGGTCAGGGGAAGCATCTTGTCCATCTTTGCAACTTCTGTTGCTGCGCCGGTCTCAAGATCGATGGATACGATTGCATGTTCCGGTGTCACCCCAATTACGGTCTTTGTGCCTGGGCGGTAATCGATGCCGACGAGCTTGTTGACGCCGTTGACCTCCATTGTCTTCGTGACAGCAGGTTGTGCTGTGTCGAACATGATCAACGTCTTTTCTCCCGTCAGTCCGAGGACCGGGGCGGCGTGCGCGACGGTTATGGATACGACGAGGACAGTCGAGGCGGCAAAAGCGGTGCGAGCGAGGGTCATGTTGTTCTCCAGTTGCGTTTCAAGTCGGTGAGAGCTTGCGGCGTACGCCGTTTGCAGGCTCTCCATCAGGAGACACATGAGAAACCGCCTGCGGATGCAGCCACGAAAAATATTTTCGATGCTGCATCCCAATCGCCATCTTATGTGTTGTCACAATAAGGTGAATTCACCACCGCCAGAGGGGCTGGACTGGACGAGAATATGACGGCATGGCAACAGCAGAGACGGACGCTCTGCCCACGAAAACATCAGGAGAAGGCGCTTGGCCTCGGTGACGGATCAATCGACAGACCTCGAAGCAGCGCTTGCCGATTGTGCAAAAGGAGACCGGGACGGGCTGAAGCGGATATTCGACCAGGAAGCCGGGCGTCTGGTGGCGGTCGCGCAACGGATACTGCGAAGACGTGAGCTTGCGGAAGAAGTTGTGCAGGAAAGCTTTATCCGCATCTGGACCCATTCGCATCAATATTCGCCGGGGCGCGGCTCGGCTCGGGGCTGGATTTATTCGATTGTCCGAAACCGTGCACTCAATCTGCTACGTGACGGGCGTCGCGAGGACCTGGTCGGCGACGATCAGGTGGAAGCGTTACAAGATTCCGATCAGCTGGACGAGATCATGGCGGCTTGGCATACGCTGGACCGAAACAGCCGTTTGCACGAGTGCCTCAACGGGCTTGAAGAGATACGCCGACGCGGCATTCTGATGGCCTATGTCGGAGGATACACCCATGGTGAGATTGCCGGAAAGCTACGGCTGCCGCTTGGCACCGCTAAGTCCTGGATTAGGCGGGGCCTTTCCTCATTGCGGGAGTGTATGGCATGAAATTGGAGCGCAACGATATCCCCGCCGTCGCTGACGAGTATGTGCTTGGCTTGCTCGAAGGACCCGAACGGGCGTATGTCGAGGCGGAGATCGAGCGGAATGTGGCATTGCGGCAGGCCGTTGATGAGGTGCGCGAACGATTCCTCCCGCTCGATACAGGCCTCGCCCCAGTGGATGTATCGCCAAGCCTTTGGGATGCCGTTTCTTCTCGACTGCCCGACTGGTCGAAGCCTTCGCTTCAAGTTGCGGCTAATCCTGTCTCCGCAGCCAATAACAATCGGGCTTCCGGCTGGCGAGCGGCCGCCATCTCGGCAATGGCTGCTTCGGTCATTCTGGCTATTGGCCTGACGTGGAGCATGACACGGCCGCTTGACCCAATCGTTATAGCAGTGCTCATGAACGAGGCGGGCGAGGTGCAGGCGGTGGTGGAGGATTACGGAAACGATACTGCGAATGTCAGGCTACTGACAGATTTCGTTGTCCCAGCGCATAAGACAATGCAGGTCTGGACGTTACCTTCGCCCGAGATGGGGCCAATGTCTCTCGGAGTACTTGACCAGGCACGTTCGGCGAGGTTGCAGGGGTGGTCACTTCCCACGCCCGAGGACGCACAGCTCTACGAGATAACCCTCGAAGATGAAGGTGGTTCGCCAATCCAACGTCCGACCGGTCCCATTCTTGCCAAGGGATTCGCCAAGTTGGCTAGGTAGGTCGTGAGCTCCCGTGAAACAACAAGGTCTTCCGGATGCAGGTCGGCTTCCGAGATGAACTTGTGTTGTAGAAACCGCCTTCGGCGCCATTGCAATCTCTTTTCAGAAAGGCGTCGCAGGCAGATGCCGCGCTGTGTCTATCCTTTATGATCAGGACGTTTTCGGTCATCATCGATGACGCGCTTCGTAGAGTGCGACCGCGTCTGCTCCACCCGGAAACTGAAGGCCGTCCGACGCGTCGTGAACGGCGGTCCATACAGCCTCGGCGACCTCGACTTCGTTCGTTGTCACTGCAGGATTAGAAAATCCCGCGAAGATCGGTGCTGCGAAGCCCGCATAGGCCGGCGGGATCAGGTCGTCGATCCTCACGTATTCTGCGCGAAACGCGTCGTAGGGGCATTGCCGGGCTCGGCTAGCTTGGCGCGTATATTGAAATAGCCGACCTTATGCGCGAGCGAACCTGTGAAGCCCTCGATCGCCTGCTTGCTTGCGGTGTAGACCTCCGCCAGCGGCATTGTGGCAAGCGTGACGCTCGAGGTGACGTTGAAGATCACGCCGGATCGGCACTCGCGCATCTGCGGTATCACGGCTTGGCACATTGCCATGAGGTTGGCGACGAGGTTCAAGAACTTGTGGCGCTACTGGCATTGTGGCTTGTCACAGAAGAATGACACCATCCCGCTGCGGCTCGACGAGATGAAGTATGCGATGCTCTTTACCTGCAAAGCTTCCCGGAATGTCTTGCTGCCATATTCATGATCATCCATCAGCACCTTCAGGATTCGACATGCAGTAAGGGCGATTTTCCGAACAACAGGAGCTTCGAAGCGAGAGAATTCGAGAAGCCCTCAACTCCTAGCGAACGTACACATGTCGGTGTCGAGTCTATGCTTCTGGCGCTCTCGATGGAACTGGCGCTCGAAGCATGGCTCGTCTCTGACTGCGGCAAAAAATTTATAAAATCTCACGATCGAGTGAGGCTTTTTGGGAAACTTAAATCCGGCAATCCGATATATTAAGCGCTAATTTAAAGAATGTATCGCGCCCTCTCAATATAATAGGTTTTACATCGATATCAGGATATGCAGCATTCTTTACCAACGTAAAGATAAATTCATTGATTGGTGCTATATGTGCGATGTGGATAATTAAATGACGTTCTATTAAAGTATTTTTGACGCCAACCTCGAATAATACGCGCAGAATTCGAAAAGCGACATCGTATCGTGCCACCGAAGCCGTTCTAGTTACTCTGCGGGCAATTAGCTGCACACCCCCAGCAACCCGTTGCGAAGAGCCGGATTACTCGCTTTCCGGCGGGTGACCTAGCGCAGCCGCACGGCTCGGTTCTCAGCGATCGTCGTATCATAGACAAAGCTCTGCCAGCCGGAGGGCTCAAGGTGCTTTCAGGCCATAGCCACACGAGTTAAACCGTCAGTATTCGGGCATCAGTGCGCAATCAGTGCCGAATAAGCATCCGAAAAACCGTCAAGCGAGAGCCCTATCGGAATTATTGCACCTTCTGGTGTCATGACCGACACCGTAGCGTTCTTTCCTGTTTTCATCGCTTCAATCAGGGCCGGTTCCACAGTATCCTCGACGAGGCATCCCTGCGGCGTACACCGGCTTACCTGGAATGTTGTGGATGAACCGCTCTTGACGCTTAACTCGACGCCATTCTTCAGCGCGATGCCGAGCGGGACGGCCATCTGCATCGCGACCGACTTTCCATCGGGACGATAAGCCAAGCTTACAACAAGAACAGCCTGTTTGCTGTCAGCCGAAAGTGTCGTGCTGGAAATCTGGCATCTTTTTTGCGTATTTGCCTGGTCGACGCATTGCAGAGCCCACTGTTTGAACTGATCAGGTTTGAATGACGTTTTTCGGTTTTGGTCGGAAGCGACGGGTTGCGTACGTGAGTGGCCGCCCGTGGAATCGATAATGGTGTCGTTGCGAACGCTGCCTTGGTCACTAAGAATGGGAACACCCGTCGTTGATCGCTCGGCGGGTGTTGAGAACATCGGGCCAGCCGCCTCTTGCGCAATCGATGGCAATGGCTGCGAAAAAAACGCCGCCATAGTTAGGCAGGCAAGAAATTTCCTTGAATTCATCGACGTCATGAGCTTGGCTCCAATATATCCTGTTGTGAATTCTCTTCCACGAAACATTATCCGAGTCAAACCAGAGTTGAAGATTGTGATTTTGGGAATAAGGGCCTAATACTCATGTCCATTCGAAAATCTCAGGTCTGGTGAAGAAGATGATCTCACGTTCTCGCTGCCGAATTGCGGCCTTGGTTGGCTTTTCGCTTGCCATTCCGCAAGCCGTGTCCGCTCAAGCATATATTGATCAGGTCAACCGCGGTGAAGGCAACGGCGCCTATGTCAGCCAAATGCCCGCAGGAGCGCAGCCTGTCGTAACGACGAAGAGTCCGTTGAAGCGGAAGCTTTCCAAGGCATCGAATACGGGTGGATCAAGCGCGATCCGGGCTGCCGTAGAGCAGGCGGTTCCCAGCGTGGGCGCCGGTTCCGCGGCGATTGTGAAAGTTTCGTCCGCAGATACGGAGTGGCCTACGGTAGGACGCGGCGCGGCCGCCCGATAAAGAATATCGACTGTTGTTTGGTTGCCACGACGTTAACCAATGCGTCGATTATTGGTCGATTTTTGATCAAAAGCCGAAATGCACCCAAAATTGGGACTGCATTTTAGCAAAAAATCAGTGCTACGAAGCATTGCAAGATTTCGCATGCTCGGGTGAGAGACACTTCTGTGCGGCGAGATTGAGAGGGAAAGTAAATACTATCATCACGTAGTTGCTCGGAAGCTATAGTTTCCGAAGCGATCGCGTTTGTCTTGTGGCTTTGGCCGTTTTTCGGTCGAGGCGCTCTTGCACGTGGCTACATGCCAGAGTTGGCGGGCCGGACGGGGGAACAATGAAATTCGAATTGGTGGCTCTTTGTGTAGTTGGTGGGCTCCTTGCCGGATGTCAGAGCGGGCAGAAACTTGACACGCCCGCAGCAACCTTGACGGCGCCGACCAAGACATCATCAAAGGTGCGCATAATTCCGCTCCCGGAAATTCCCGTCGATGTCGCGGTGTATGATTTCCCCGACCTGACCGGACAGGCCAAGCCGAACGAAAGTTTTGCGGAGTACAGCCGTGCTGTGACGCAGGGTGGTGCCGCTATTCTTGTCGATGTCCTTAAGAAAACCGGACAGGGGCAGTGGTTCCGCGTCGTTGAGAGGTCGGGCCTGAAGAATCTCGTCCAGGAACGTACGTTGATCGAAAATACGCAACGTGCTTACGGTCGCGCCAGTGGCCTGCCACCAGTTCGTTTTGCAGGGTTGCTCCTGGAAGGTGGTATCGTCGGCTACGACTCCAATGAGCTTACTGGTGGTGCTGGCGCGCGTTATCTTGGAATTGGCGGAGACGTTCAATATCGCTCCGACGTCGTCACGGTGAACCTGCGCGCAGTCAGCGTACAAACGGGTGAAGTCCTGGCATCGACCACCACCACCAAGCAGATTTATTCGGTACAGGTGCGCGGCGGTGCATACAAGTTCGCCACGGCTGGCGAACTCCTCGAAATCGAGCTTGGTCAGTCACGCAATGACCCCGGCTCTCTGGCCGTTCGTGAAGGCATCGAGCTTGCCGTCTATTCGCTCGCCGTTGACGGCGTCCGTCAAGGACTTTGGCATTTGAAGGATCGGTCCGGCGAGGCTGAATTTATTCGCCGTTACGACGAGAAGTATCAAACTACCTTCGCCGTCGCGAAAAATGCAAAGTAAAACTGAAGGTACTGTAATATAGGCTTGTTAATAAGTTCAATTGCTGTGCGGCGGACCTATAAAAAGGCCCGTCGCGCACCTTTTTTTATTTTCATTGGACGCGCGTCGCCCGTCCCAAAACTGGGTTCGTTCATCTTTTTAGTTAACTAACAATTAATAGTTCTGTATTTGCGCCTTGTTTGGGTGCAGTCCAAAATGCTATTAAACTAATTGTTAACACTCTAATCGAGCTAGACGCTCTGGACGCAAAGACGTCCGCGCCGAACACAAGGGAGAAGTCCATGAAATCTTCAGCAAGAAAAACCTTGCTTCTGACCGGCGCCGCCGTCCTTGCGATGACCGCAGGCGTCTCGGCGCAGGAAGCAAACATCGGCTACATCGGCCAACGCGACGACAGCAACTTTGCCTACCTCTCGCAAGATGGCTCCAACCAGGGCTTTATTTATCAGCACGGTAGCAAGAACGTTTTCCTTCCGCTGTCTGGAACGGATGCCGGCGATGCCCAGAAGGTCTCCAACGCCCTCGGCGTAATGCAGCTCGGCAGCGAGAACTTTGTTGGCAGCAATTTCCTGCAAGAGGGAACCAACATCGGCGGTATCGCTCAGTTCGGCAACAACAACGTTGTCGACACTTTCCGACAGGATGGCGCAAACCGCGGCACGATCTTCCAGGGCGGCAACAAGAACGTGGCCCGGCTTTCGCAGGAGGACGGTGCGAGCTCCAACGATGCGGGCATCATTCAGTTGAACCTCAGTGCACAAAGCGGCAACTATGCTGAGAGCAATCAGGTCGGTCAGACCGGCGCTTCGTTCTCGGGGATCCTGCAGGGTGGTTCTGGGAATGGCGCTGTCAACAACCAGACGGACGAGTCCTCTTCTACGGCCGTCATCGCGCAAGGCGGGGCAGGCAACGCGGCTCTGAACAGCCAGACGAATGGCATGAAGGGCCAAGCCGGCGTGTTGCAAGTCGGTACTGAAAACAGCGCGATCAACACCCAGGAAAACTCTGCTGACGCCACCGCTCTGATCGCTCAGGACGGTGATAAGAACAAGGCGATGAACCTGCAAATGGGCGTTGACCCGACGTCTGCGACCACCATTCAGAGCGGCGCCAACAACGGCGCTATGAACACGCAGGTTTCGGTCAACAATTCGAGCGCCTTCGTTCTGCAGGACGGCAATGACAACACGGCGTCCAACCTGCAGTCCCCAGGCTCAGCCGTCGGCAGCGGTGAAAACCTGAATGCTTCGATCCTTCAGAACGGCAATCTGAACCAGGCTTACAATACGCAAACTGGCGGCGCCAACGGCGGTAAAGACAACGCCGCACAGACGGTTCAGGTCGGAGATGGTAACCAAGCCTACAACAACCAGATTGGTGAATTTCACGCCAACGGCTACAACAACGGCAACACGGCAACGATCGGCCAGGTGGGCGACGACAACGTCGCTTTCAATAACCAAAACGACGGACGTCTCTCGACGGCGACAATCGTACAAGGCGGCGACCGCAACCGCGGCTATAATCTTTCGAACGGCGGCACTAGCCACAGCTCGGCGATTGGGCAATTCGGCGACGACAACGTTGCATTCAACGTGCGTAGCCGCGGCGGCAACGAAAGTAATGGCAATGACGCTACCGTTCTCCAGCTCGGAAATGGCAATGCTGCCGCCAACTACCAGGACGATCTTGTCGGCTCCGAACAGTTCACGCGCAACAGCGCCAACATCGGCCAGTTCGGCTGGCGCAACGATGCGACCAATTTCCAGGACACCGGCAGCGACAACGATGCAAACATCGCGCAGTTCGGCCGGGATAACGACGCGGCCAACGCCCAGGTGGGCGGGGGCATGGAGAACAGCGCCAATATCCTTCAGGTTGGCGCAGGCAATGATGCCGCAAACACGCAGAGCGGCGGTGTGCAGGCGGCTGCCAACATCGTCCAGGGCGGCGTGAGAAACGAAGCCACCAACGGTCAGTCTGATGCTACCGAAACGGGCGCTTCGATTCTTCAGGTCGGCCGCGCGAACGAAGCCGGCAACCTGCAGGCCGACGTAGCCAATTCCAGCGCCCTGATCGCTCAGGATGGTGTGCGCAACGAGGCGACAAACCTTCAGTCGAACGGCGCGGAACTCAAAACCGTAATTCTGCAGAAGGGCAACCGCAACGATGCTGGCACCGTCCAGGTCGATAGCGCGAATGCACAGGCCTTCATCCTCCAGGATGGAAACCGTAACGAAGCTGGCAACATGCAGGCGAGCGTATCCAATTCGGATGCCGCAATCGTTCAGCAAGGCAACCGTAACGACGCGACAAACCTCCAGTCCGTTGTAACCGGCGGTAGCGCAGCAATTATGCAGAGCGGACGCGAAAACTCGGCCAGGAACCTGCAGACGGCAAGCTCTGACGTAAGCGCGACGATCGTGCAGGATGGCCGTTTCAATGAAGCGGGCAACAGCCAAAGCTCGGTCATGGGTTCGAACGCGTTCATCATCCAGGGCGCGGGCGGATTGAATGAAGCCTTCAACGTTCAGGATGACGTGAGCGGCGCGAGCGCATTCATCGGCCAGTTCGGCTGGGGCAATACCGCTGGGAACCTGCAGCAGGCAGACAGCAGCAACGTTATCGCGGGTATCCTGCAGGTTGGCTCTGATAACACGGCTTACAATACGCAGGGCGGGACGGAAACCGTTTCGTACCAAGTCTTGCCGGCGTTCGATCTTACGACGAACGTTCTGCTGCCGAACTACAATAACTGGAACGTCTTCGGCGTGGGCAGTTATGTTTGGGGGGTAGAAGGTGGCCCGACGGTCGCGACTGGCCAAGGTTCGGCTCCTGCACAAGACTCCGTCGCGGTTATTGGTCAGTTCGGTGACGGCAACATCGCAGCAAACTCCCAGGTTGGGCAACTCATCCTTCCTGGAAGTGGTACGCTGAGCCTTACCACGACAACTTACTCCACGAAAACAACCGTGAGCGACACAAAATTCCTTGGCGTTCCAAAGAGTGTAAAAACCACGCAGGAGACACAGACCGCCACCACAACAACGCCATTCACCAACCCGCTCGGGGAAATCAATGTCCCCACAGTGGCTTCGGCGGCTGGCATCGTGCAGGTTGGCGACGACAATAGTGCCTTTAACTTCCAGACCGTCGCAGCCGGCTCTTTGGGGGCAGCGGTTCAAGTGGGTGACGAAAACGGTGCGACCAACGTCCAGACCGCCACGATCGGCTCGATCGGCGCGATCGTTCAATATGGTGATGGCAACGGTGCTGGCAACGTACAGAACGGCGCCGTTCTGTCGGCCGCTGGCATCATTCAGGTCGGTAACGACAACACGGCAACCACAACG
Source organism: Shinella sedimenti (assembly GCF_022601905.1). Lineage (NCBI taxonomy): Bacteria > Pseudomonadati > Pseudomonadota > Alphaproteobacteria > Hyphomicrobiales > Rhizobiaceae > Shinella > Shinella sedimenti. Next base: position 14,746 of record NZ_JAKVIN010000015.1, on the reverse strand, counting down.
CAGATCGCAAGCCTGGGCAACACCGCTCTGACCGTTCAGGCCGGCCAGCATAACGTAGCAGCGACCACCCAGTCGAACACGGTGGGCAATACCTCGTTGATCGTACAGGCATCGAAAGAGTCGATTGCGCTTGTCGATCAGTCGGGCGCAGGCGGCCATTCGTCGGCAGTCATTCAGGCTGGCGCCTACTCCAATGCCTGGATCAGCCAGACCGGATCTGCCTCCAACTCGGTCGTCCTGCAGTACGGTTCCGGTAGCCGCGATACTGACCGCAACTACGCGGTGGTGAGCCAGGGCAACAGCGGACAGAGCTCAGTCGTCATTCAGGCTGGTCATGCCAACGTGGCCTTCGTGAGCCAGAACTAACGAAATCGATGGAGCGCCCGCAGGGCGCTCCATCTTTCCGAGGGACGGTCATGCTGCAATCAGTTCGACTTATCCTCGTTTCAGTAACGACAACATCTATCTGTCTTCAAGTAGGTGCGACTTCGATGAATGGTCACGTTATCTACGGGACGAGCAGTGATACCCGCGTCAGGGCATGCGGTATTAGCATATCGGGTGAAGAGTTCGCCGTTATCAGACCGTTCATCCACGCCGCAAGCGAGCTCCAAGGCAACTTTACATTTGAAGTTTCTAAACTCTCTTCTTCAGGGCGCAGTTCAACCAGGCAGCAAAACCGCTTTTCAACCGGCACGCTCGATAACGCGGAGGTCGTCGTTGACCGCTCGGGCCGAGCACGCATCGCACTAGCGGTGACGGACGAGACGGGAAACCAATTGTGTAACGTCGATCAGATCATCGAGCTCGAGCAAACGCCGACGCCGATCTGACAGAGGATAAACGGGCGGATACGAAGATGAAACGCTACAGAAATTCACTAGCAAGCTTTCTTCAAGGGGCATTGGTTGTCGGGACCCTGGCAGCGACGATTGCGCCAGCGGCTGCTGAAGGCATGTTGATCGCCGATTATGAAGCCAGCCCGGCGACAATCAACGCGCTGATGGAGCCGATTCAACCCTTTCTTGGCAGTGAAGCTGGCTCGACCACCTCGATCATACAGCTCGGAGAAGGCAACAGTGCGCATGCCGGGATTAATGGTAACGGCAGTCTTGCTGTGATACAGCAGGCTGGCACAGGCAACCGCGCCGTCCAGGCAGTTGAAGGGCACAGCTCTGCTGCGCTGCTCGTGCAAGGCGGTAAAAACAACTCGGTGGTTCAAGCTAGCAGGGGGGATAACAACTTCCAGCTTGTCGGCGTTTCCGGTGAAAACAATCAGATTGCCTATGTTCAAGACGGTAACAGCTTGGCCGGCGTGCTTGATGTGCGCGACTCAAAAAATTCAACCGTCGTCGCTATCCAGACCGAGCAGAGCGGTCGTTACATGATGCCCACGGGTCTGCGGGGACTGGAAAACAAAACAGTCGTTGTCGTGCCTGGCCGGATGTACGTTCTGCCGAAACGCTGACGAATTGGTCATATGAAAAAGGAGATTCCCATGAAAGTGCTTCATCTCGCACTGCTCTCTGCAGCGCTCACGCTTTCGACCGCTGGCGCTGGATTTGCTTCCGAACTTGTCTATCGACCGATCAATCCGTCGTTTGGTGGTGATCCGCTGAACGGCAACTGGCTGCTTTCACAAGCAAGTGCGCAAGGCGAAGGCGCAAGCTCGAGCGGCCCTGGTTTTACCATCGATTTTCCCGATTTCGGCGGTGTTCCGCAGCCCAACCCGGATCCGGTTGAGCTTCCTGACGTTGATGACGGTAACTGACGAAATGCAAAGGAGCCCGAATATCGGGCTCCTTCGAACGGAAGCATAACGCGCAGTTGTCCCTACGCGAAGCTATCAATTAACGCTGCCGGATGATGGCCACGTTGTTACGACCCTCTTGGGCGATGAATGCCTGATGTCCCATACCCGACTGGGTGATCGATGCCGCATTCATGTAACCGATCTGCTGGATGAGGCCGACGTTGCGCGAGCCGCTCTGTTCGATCGAGGCGGTATTAAAGTCGCCGCTCTGATACACAAACGACAGGTTTCCGGTTGTGGAAGTTGTGTTGACCGGAGCGGAAGACACGACGAGATCCATAACAGGCTTCATGATCGCGGCTGTGTCGATGGAGGCGAAGCCCGCGCCGCCGGCATTAGCCTGCTGCACAAAAGCTGGCGAAGAGAGTTCCGCTCCAGCTGATGCTGTAGATACACTTGCGAGCGATCCGAAAAGAAAAATAGAAATTGCGGCTACGTTGTTCATTTCTTGTCTCCCCGTTGTTGATGAGACAAGTTATAGCTCCAAGAAATTAAGCAACATCATCATGTACTTGGAAAATGATCGAATAATCTGAATGATAAAAATGCAATGTTACCATTCATAAAACTTTAAGATTCTGGCTTGGTTGTCAGCCGTGCTTTGAAGTGGCCGTTCACGCTAGCGCTGTAGAGACGTCCATGTGAAAGCCTCATCCAAAGCGGCAAATTTCACTGCCTGCCAAGCTCTGTAGTCATTAATCAGTTTCGGCGAAATCCAGAACGAGCCACTGTTGCCTGGGAGCTCCCACCCGACGATACCGAGTTCACGCGCGCGCGCGAACACCCTTTGCGCATGACTGCGAGAGATGATGTAGCGATTAGTGATCTCTGTGAGCCTGAGAGGACCAACCCATATGGGAGCTTCAAGCGGCGTTGTCGCCGCCGTCCTTGCGATCAGGTCATGAAGGATATTACTCCCCGACTCTGTCCAGACGAATGTGGCAACACTTTCTGGAGGATTGCACCAAGCAGGATTTGTTAGGAGATGGCGTATCGCGCGGGGGTGTACGCGGCTCATCAGGGTAGGATCACCACGCGAAATCTCCAGGCGTCCTGCTTGATCGAGAGTGTCGAGCGAATGGAGATGCCCTTCAAACCATTGGCGAATTAAAGTTTCGGCAAGAGCTGAAACAATGAGAGGGCGAGCACGTTTGTCGCTACAACGGACCCCGTCAACAACCAACTGATAGTTTCGCATTTCGGAAAGATGCGCAACGGCGGTATTTTTACTCGCAATACTTTTGTTCACCATGAATTCGATAAGACGCGCCGCAGTGAGTTCAGGCTGGGAAGAGTCGACGAGGTGCTCGAAGTGAAGAGCAATTATAGTTTGCGTTAGAAGCCACTTCTGTAAATTTGCAGTGTAACGTACGATACGCGGCGCCGCGTCGTGCATTGCTATCATATGATAGGCGGCCCGCCGAAGTGCTTCTCCAAACAACGGGTGATCACAATAATGTGATATACATGGCAATAAGTCTACGGATGTATCGAATCTATCAGCAGATTGTTTACTCATTTCATCGAGGTCCGTGTTTAATGCCCGCTATAGATTCTGTCGATTTGCAAAATAATACTTAATATTGCTGTGACAGCTTATTTAGGGATACTATTGTGCCATAAATTGCCAATGTCGGCGCATAAAAGCTTAGAATTTACGATCTATTTATAATGATATCCGGTTGATTTCCAGTTTTTTCTTTGAGATGCTTCGTTAAGGTTAAAAAATCGGGTGGCCGGGCCCTGTGGCATCGATGCCGCAAATTGATGACGAGTAACGTATTTGTAGCGAAGTATCCGGCAGGTATTGGCGTGAATATCCAAACGTGATCCTAACCCGAAAAATGGCTTGTTTGTACGCTGAAATCGACCGGTTTTGCTTAGACCGTGTCAATGAAGGATTACTGAGAATCCCTCCGAGAATGCACGATCGTCTCGCGATCCTTCTAACGAGCGCCGTTATTCTCCGGTTGGCTCGATAATTCTCCATAAAATTGTAGATTAAAGCAAAATCCAGATGTTTTCAGCCGACGGAAGGCAAAGATCGCCTATGCGCTGATGGAATAACGCGCCCTCACTTCAAAATAGCGGCGGGGTTTCCGTGATAGGCAATGATGTTTCCCCTACTTTATAGCCCTCTCCAAAAATAGTGCTGCGGGAAAGCTCCCCTTAGTAAGGCTGGACGTAGAACGCTCAATGATCGTAGATTAACTACGTTCGGATGTGTAACTAGGAGAAAAAATACCAGGTAGGTGTCGTTCTAGAATGTGCGACCTCGGATGAACTAGAAATCAAGCCCTATGGCTTTCAATTGAACAGTAGCGGGTTTTGAGGGCGCTGGAGGCCGTCAACGGCATGCCGACGGGCGACCTTGCTGCCAGAGTGTTTGTTGATACGCCAACCTTACAAGGATTATTGACAAGATGGTCGCCTCTGCGGACGTCTGTCGCGGACACGATCCATGGCGGGCGCACCATGACCTCACACTCGCCCCCCTAGTTCTCTTCGGCTACCACCTTTCGGGGATTAAATGCTGCGGGAGGCTATGGCGGGTCCGAGCGCGCACCACTATGCCTTCTTTCTCACTGCGGTGGGAACGACGCCAAACCGGCGGCGGAATGCGGTCGCGAAGTTTGCGGGGTTCGTGTAGCCTGCGATTGCGCTCGCGTCCTGTACGCTGACATCGCCGCTTGCGAGAACGGTGAATGCGCGTTCGAGCCTGATGTTGCGCACGTAGTCAAAGATACTGCGGTTCTCCGAGATGCGGAACAGGCGCTGCAGACCACTAGCGCTGATGCCGGCTTCCCGGGCGATGGTATCGACGCTGATCGGTTCGGCGATACGGGTATCGATGAAATCTTTGGCACGCTGGAGGCAGTTTGCATCGTGCCGTGTCACGATGCTCCCGCCGCGTTCGTTGCGGTCGGCTTTGAGCACCGCGGCCATGGTCTCGGCCACAAGTTCCACGGCCCGGCTTTCCAGATAAAGGTCCCACAGCTGCGGAATGAGCGGTGAAGGTGCGAAAATCTCGCGCACGAGCGCAACCATGCGAGGTGTGAGCGTCCAGCGGTGCTCGGCCAGATGATCGCGCAGCAGGCGCGCGCCGCCCTTGTTGTCGACAACGGTTTCAAGCACATCCCGGTGCAGCCACTCCGGCGTGGCGGAGACGACGAGATGACGCAGGTGCTGGTGTCCGCGTGAGGCGCGCGCGAAATGCTCGGGGCAGGTATTCATAATCGCTACCCCTTGAGCCGCACCGCGATGTGCCTGAAAGGCGAAGCGGCGGTCACCGATCGACAGGTCGACGGTGCCCTCAAGGAAGAAGATGCACGACAGCTCCTCCGGCAGGAGCGAGGTTGCGGTGAAGGCCCGCTCTTCTATCGCATCGCTGACATGCAGAACGAGGCCGCGGCGCAGCTCCTTGTGCAGGAACGCCCCTTTCATCAGCGTATCGTCGGGGGAGAGGCGGTCATCAGGGCTGTCTAGCGCAATGCCGTCGTGCCGCAGGAAGTCGCGCACGCGCAATCGCCCCTCGTTCGCTCCTTTCCCGGCTTCGCCCGATGCGGCGTCCATGCTCAATCCTTCATTTGCCCCGCGTAAAAACCCGCCAACATTGACCGCCTGGTCTTGTCGATCCTTGAAGCGCGCCGAGAATTCTCGGACTGCAAAGATGTCTGCGCGTTCCGCAAAGGAACCGCCATTGCCTGTCGTGCCAATGCTGACCTAAGAGATATATTAACTTGATTTAGTTGGTCAAGTTTATACGAGGCGACGTGTCGGGTGAGGCCGTGATGATGATTTTGTTTGAGAGCGCAGACATGAATGCAGGGCAGACGAGAAGGGGCGGGGCATTGCGCAGGCGCTTGTGGCTGATCTCTTCCGTTGCACTTTTCGTTACCGGATCTGCGGCCCCGTCGCATGCGCAGGATTCTGGCGCGACCGTGTTGGAAACCATCACCATCGAAGGAGGCGCACATGGCGGCCGCGAGCCGGAGAAAGGCATCGTCGCCAAAAGTGCTCGCAGCGCTGCCAAGACGAACACCTCGATACGTGAGACGCCACAAGCGGTAAGCGTCGTGACGCGCGACCAAATCGATCAGCAGGGCGCGAATACGGTCGCCGAGGCACTGCGTTATACGCCGGGCGTTCTTCCGGACCCTAACGGTTACGATATCCGCTATGATTGGCTCTACATACGCGGCTCCAGCAATTACGGCACGATGTGGCTCGACGGTCTCGCTCTGGCGGGAGATCCCAGCAATTACGCGACGCCGAGTGTCAACCCCTTCGCCTTGGAGCGTATCGACGTTATCAAGGGGCCGACCTCCGTGCTTTACGGAAGCTCGGTGTCGGGCGGGCTCGTCAATCAGGTCAGCAAGCGGCCGCAGGCAACCGCGCATAACGAAGTCGGTTTGCAAACCTCCTCGAACGGCGGTTTGCAGGCTACGCTTGACATGACAGGCCCGCTGACGGAGGACGGCGAGTGGCTCTACCGGGTCGCCGCTCTCGGCAAGAACATGGGAACACAGGTCGATCGGGAACGTGAACGGCAACTGGTCGTCGCGCCCAGCCTCACCTGGGCGCCCACCGACCAGACATCGCTCACACTCTATGGATACTATCAGAAAGATCGCCCCGAAAACTTCAATCCCCGCTTTTACCCCGCCGTGGGCACGCTTCTGGAAAACCCGATTGGCCAAATCCCGCTCGACATCAATTTCGGCGATCCCAACCTTGGTACCTTCGAGCGTGACTTCTACATGCTGGGCTATGAGTTCGAGCACGAGTTCAATGAAACCTGGACGGTGAAGCAAAACCTGCGCTACGGTCGCTCTGACCAGAACATGCTGCTCGTTCTCGTCAACCCGGCCTTCGCGTACCAGCCGGATGGCCACACGCTGAACCGCGCGGCGGCGATTTCCGACGACTGGGTATCGAGCTTTAATGTCGACACGCAGGTGGAGGCCCGCTTCGGCACCGGTGCACTAGACCACACCATGCTCTTCGGCCTCGACTATTTAAAGGCAACGTCATCCACCAATTTCGGCAACGCCATTGCCGGTGTTCCATCGCTAGATCTTCTCAATCCGCGCTACGGCGAAGTCGATATTCCCGTGCCCGCCATCCAGCGTTCTGGGCTTCAGGAACGCCAGCAGGTTGGTCTCTACGTGCAGGACCAGGTTCGATATGATAACTGGGTGGGCACGGTCGGCATGCGTTACGATTTCTCCGATATTGACAGCGCGAACAGGATGCTGACACCGTCGCCGGTCGTCTCGACCGACGACCAGAAACTGACCTGGCGGGCCGGCGTTGCCTATCTCTTCGACAATGGCGTTGCGCCCTATGCCAGCTACTCCACCGCCTTTCTACCGACGCTGGGGACAGACAAGGATGGCAAGGCCTTTAAGGCGCAGACGGCCGCACAGTACGAATTCGGTATCAGATATGAGCCGCCGGAGGGGCGTGGCATGGTCGCCGCATCGTTCTTCGATCTAACGCTGAAGAATGGGCTGACGCCGGATCCGACCGATACGCTCTATAACGTCCAGTCTGGCCGCCAGCGCGTTCGTGGCATTGAGATCGAGGGCAAATACGAGCTGACGCCGAACGTCGATATTCTTGCCTCATATGCCTACTCGCATTCGAAGGTGTTTGAGACCAACAATCCCGTGGAGCTCGGGCGGGAAGTCCTGCGTCTGCCTGAACATCAGGGAAGCCTTTGGCTCGCGTATCGGCCGGAGGTGTTTGAAGGCCTGACCCTGAGTGCGGGCGTGCGCGCCCTGTCTTCCTACCAGACGGACAGTACCTACAAGGACGAACTGCGCATTTCAGGACGTGGATTGGTCGATATCGGAGCGGAATACGACTTTGCTGCACTCGACAAGGATTTCGCAGGCACGAAGCTTCGCGTGAACGTCACGAACCTGTTCGACAAAGTCTACGTTTCGCATTGCCTCAATAGCACCGGGGGGAGCTGCAATTATGGTGCGGGTCGCGCCATCACGGCGTCGCTGAAGTACTCATGGTAAGCTTGGCGAGCAGACAAGCCCGGGGAAGAAGCCGCACGGGCCTGCCGGCGGCATTCTTCAGGATTTTGGTGGTGTTGCTCCTGCTGGCAACGCTTGAGGCTGCGCCGGCACAGGCGCAGATCGTCCTTTCCGATGCAGCCGGGCGCACGGTAACACTCGCCAAGCCTGCCCGGCGCATCGTCACGAATGAAAGCCTCATTCTATTGTCGCTGGCCCTCGTCGATGCTGATCCTGTGGCGCGTTTTGCCGGCTGGGCGGCGCCGCGGCGCATCGACCGCGGCATGTACGAGGCATATCGACGGCGTTTTCCCGCGATCGACAGGGTACCGACGGTTGGCAGCGTGCTACCGGCGAAAACCTCTGTCGAGGCGGTCCTTTCAGTAAAGCCGGATCTCTTCGTCGTTTCGATCTGGGAGACCGGCTGGGCGGAAGTCGCGACGACGCTTGAAGCGGCCGGCGTTCCAGTTCTCTTTCTCGATGGGCCGGTCAATGACGGCAAGGGCCCCGGAGAAACGACCGCGTTCTCGGTCGAGCTTCTCGCAGAGGCTGTAGGGCAGGCGGAAGAGGGTAAAAGCTTTGGTGATTTCGTGCGAGCGAGATACAAGCGCATCACAGATCGCACGGCGGGGCTTGAACCGGTTTCGGTGCTATTGGATGCCCATGCTGGCGCGACTTGCTGCACGACGCCCGGCAAGGGAAATCGCATTACGGAGTATCTTCGGTTCGCCGGAGGAAGAAATATTGGCGCCGACTTGCCGGGATATGACGGCTTGCTGAGTTCCGAATATGTGCTCGACGCCGACCCCACGGTCTACATCGCGACCGGCGGGCCACATCTTGCCGCCCAGGGTGGTCTCGTTCTGGGCGGCGGTGTCAGCGTGGCTGCCGCACAAACATCACTTGCTGCCATTTTCGCAAGCGATATGCGCAACGCGCTGACGGCGGTGAGGGAAGGCCGGGCTCACGCCGTGTCGCATCAGCTCTCCATTTCGGTGCTCAACATCCTCATTTTCGAGTGTTTTGCCAAGTGGATGCATCCCGCGATCTTCGTTGATGTCGATCCCGCCCAAACCCTCGCAGAGATTAACAAACGCTTTCTGGCCGTGCCGCTCGAAGGTACGTTCTGGGTCGATTTCCAGCCGTAGGATAGAATATGCAAGGTAGCGACTACACCGCTCAGGCCCGGATCGCGCTCCGTGAACCCGAACGGGTTATCGCGCAGTTCTGTGATCACATGCTCGAACACGATGCCAAGGTGACCGTACGTGCGGACGGTCCAGAGCTTCGGTTCGGCAGTACGCGCGCCGCTTTCTCCAAGGACGGCGAGGAAACGGTGGTTGATGTCACTGCGCCCGATCTGGAGGGTCTCTACTTCGCACGCATGTCAATTGCATCCCATATTCTCGAATTTTCCGGCGACGACCCGCCGGCCATCGCCTGGACGGGCGATGGCGGAGAAATCGTCCGTCCCCCGAATTTCCAGATCCTAGAGGTGGTGAGCTGTCGGGCGCTGACTAAGCATATGCGTCGGCTGACATTTTCCGGTGAAAACATTGCGCGCTTCGCTGGCCTCGATGCGCTGCATCTCAACCTCATGATTCAGCGCCCGGAGGCCGTCGAGCCACAGTGGCCGCATGTGGGAAACGACGGCATCATCGCCTGGGACCAGCCCGAGCTTCGGCCCCTCATGCGCAAGTATACCGTACGCTCCGTCGATCTCGCCGCCGGAACGCTCGACATTGACTTTGTGCTGCACGAGGCCGGCCCTGGCTCAGGCTTTGCAGAAAAAGCGCGAATGGGCGACAAGGTCGGCGTCGTCGGTCCCGGCGGTGGTGGTTTAGTCGAGGCCGACTGGTATCTTTTTGCGGGAGACGAAACAGCACTTCCCGCGATCGCCCGAATGCTGGAATATCTGCCGGCCGGTGCGAAGGGAAAGGCGTTCCTTGAAGTGGCTGGTAGTGCCGATACTCACACGCTGGATATGGCAGCAAAAATCGAGGTCGTGTGGCTCTTTCGAGGCGACCGCCCTCCCGGCACCACTACACTTTTGTTCGATGCAGTTCGCGAGACCGAGTTTCCAGGTAAGGATGGGCGGCTCTATCTATGGGCCGGTTGCGAATTTGATACTTTCCGCGCTATCCGCTCTTTTGCCCGCCAAGAGCGACAACTCGCAAGCAGTCAGCATCTCGTCGTTTCCTATTGGCGTCGGGGTGCCCCCGAAGCAGAATAGATTTTGGAAGAGCCTCTAGCTGACACCAGATCGAAGGTTTACCGCCCCTGCCAAGTGTCTGCACATCCTCCGCTACAAGCCTGATTGCCTTGGGAGGAGGCAAGGATAGACGCCAAGAAGCTCGGGCCGGCACAGCCGCGGTCGTGACGTTACTTGTCACCATTTTTCCGTCATTTGCCGACCGGCTCGGGCGCCGATCTTAAACGCCTCTTGTTATAACCGTCCATCTGCACACGCTTTGCCGTCACGAGCAACCCGACGGCGGTGCTCTCGCTCAATGCGGGGGCGATGATTTTCCAAAATGCGTCGGTCTTCGGCACGCGCTCGTTTTCCGCTTCGGCTGACATGCTGCGATGGCGCCTGAGCGCGCGTGGCTGTTCAGTATTAGGCAGTTTCTTTTGGCGGCGATTATACTGTCGAGCACCCTGTTGTTGATGGGTTCGAAGGTGGTCTTCAAAATTTTAATCAAACCTGTTGCCAATCCAATCGATTGCAAAGGCCGGGGCTGGGACAACGACCGAAAGGGAGGCCAAAATCGCTAGAGATGTAAAACGCAGCACCTTTTCTCATCTAAGAATCCGTGATGCTTGAAAAGCGGAACACTTTTGCTCTCGGTAGGGCGGAGCACTCATTAAGCAGGTGGAGTGCGCCTGTGGAGAGTTGCTTGAAGTCAATACGTCTAATCCGCCCTAAGTTCATAGGGAACGAACTGTCGGCCACCTTCGTTTCATCACGCCAAGAAACTGAGGAACCAAGAATGGCTTACATTGAGGCAGAGGACGGCACGCAGCTTCACGTCAAAGATATCGGATCAGGCTACCCCGTAGTGTTGATCCACGGATGGCCTCTAACAGGCGACATGTTTGAGTACCAGTCACTGGCACTTCTCGAAGCCGGTTATCGGGTCATCACGTATGATCGCCGCGGTTTCGGTCAGTCCGGGCATCCCGCAGGCACGTACAACTACGATGTCTTTGCTGACGACCTTTGCGCCGTCCTTGAAGGTCTCCACCTCGAGAGAGCGCATCTCGTTGGCTTTTCGATGGGCGGCGGTGAGATAGCCCGATATTTGACACGCCATGGTGCCGGCCGGGTGTCGAAAGCCGTATTGATTGCGTCGGTTGTCCCTTATCTTCTGAAGGACTCGACAAACCCCGACGGCGTGGACTCCAGCGTATTTGCCGAGATGAAAGAGCAGGTGAGGGCAGACCGTTTCGCGTTCCTCCAAAGTTTCACTAAGACGTTTTATGGCGTGGGCTTGGTTAGCAAACCTGTTAGTCAGGGCATTCTCGACTGGTCGTTTATCCTTGGCGTCATGGCAAGTCCGAAGGCCACGATTGACTGCATTGATGCTTTCGGACACACAGACTTTCGATCTGATCTCAAGTCCTTCACCATGCCGACGTTGATCATTCACGGCACGTCCGACGAAACGGTGCCGATCGGCCCTGCGGGGCGTGCAGCTGCGCAAGGCATTCCCGGGGCACAGTTGATAGAATACGATGGCGAGCCCCACGGGCTGTTCGCAACTGTTCCAAATCGGCTGAACCGCGATCTGATTGGGTTCCTAGGTAAGGTATCAACTTAGAGCTGCCTCGGTTTCGCATCTGGATTTGCAGTGTCTCGGAACAGTTAGAATAAAGGTCTTTACCCGTGCTGATCCTACAGGACTGTTGAGATATGCCTTAAGACGTGTACGACGTCACCTGGAGCATCATGGAGTGCAGGCGCGTTGTGTCTCATAGACCACTGCGCACCTTGTCCCGTTTTCTAGCCTCGATGCGAGCTTGTCCTCTCATAGGAAGACCGGCGATAAATGGCCTGTCTGATTAGACGGCGAGCGTGAGACCTGCAGGTGCGATGGGCCTCTCGGCACCGGAGATAGGTGCTTTGAGATATCGCAGAGCGTTCTGAATTCCGTTCATCGTATGCGGTTTCTCGATTGCGCCAATCGCTCCTGCGAAATCATCGCGTAGCCGCGCGCAGGACATTGTGGTTCGCAGAGGTTGGCAGAAAGCGGATCTTCGGGCGATTCGTTGAGCAGGCAACACCACCATATTCCGCAGAGATGTTAATTATAGACGGCCATACGGGCTCGCTCCCGCCAAAGGCCGTGATTCCTGTGACGCTCGCGCTTCACGAACTGGCACCGAATGCCGCGAAGTACGGTGCGCTCTCGGCACCGACTGGGCGAGTGTCCACTGCCTGGCAGTACGATAGGAAAACCAGCCCGTTCCTGGGCAAGACACTCCAAGAGCGCGGCGGCCCCGAGGTCGTCCTGCCCACCCGCAAAGGGTAGGCACCACGCTGATCGAGCGCCTGCTCGCCGCCGACCTGAAGGGCGAAGCTCGACTGGTTTAAAACCGAAACGGCGTCACGTTCGTCCTGGAAGCGGATTTCTCAGGGGTTTCCGATGAGGTTGGCGCGGATCGCTATCAGCGCTCTTGCCATTGCATCCCCATCGGTTTTCTACGCCGCGCCCCATGTCGTTCGGGTCGGGTCCAAATAGCCGATAAGCTCTTTATCGGGAACGTAACGTTAATCTGATGGCGGCCCAATCTCGATCATAACAGGCGCGTGATCACTGGTATGATCCCAGCCTCTCGGGCCGAGGCGCACACTTGCTGTTTTCAGCCAGGGCGCTAGCGTCGGACTAAGGAGGAAATGGTCGATGCGCAAGCCCGCATCGCGTTCGAAAGCGTTTCGACAATATTTCCAGAACGTATAGACGCGTTCGTGCGGATGGAGATTGCGGACAGCGTCCGTCCAGCCCTGGGCTAGGAGATTAGCATAGGCATTCCTGACCTCTGGCCGGAACAACGCATCATCGCGCCACCGCTCTGGTGCATAGACGTCGAGATCGGCAGGTATTGCGTTGAAGTCCCCAACGAGCGCCACTGGCACATCTAGCGACAGAAGCTCGGCCGCGTAGGATTGGAGGCGCTCGAACCAATGCAATTTGTAGTCGAATTTAGGGCTGGGTGCCGGGTTGCCATTTGGAAGATAAAGGCAGCCAATCAGAAAGCCATCGATGACAGCCTCGATATAGCGGCTATGTGTGTCATCCGGATCGCCCGGCAGGCCACGTCGCGTCACAATGGGCGCGGCACCTCTGGCCAGGATCGCAACGCCGTTCCAACTCTTCTGCCCGTGCCACACGGCTTGGTATCCCGCCCGCTGAAGCTCGCGCCGGGGGAAGCGCTCGTCCGGAGACTTGAGCTCCTGAAGACAGACGATGTCGGGTGCGTCTTCTTCCAGCCATTGCAACAGGACAGGGAGCCTGCCATTGACACCGTTAACATTATAGGTAGCGAGCTTCACTTTGCGACCTCCAAGGTCTCAATCGCTCCAGCATCCAAGAAGTTGCAACGTCCGTTCATCTGGCTTGCCGCTGTAGAAGCGTTCCAAGGCAATCCGAAACTGCGCGTTATCGTGATCAGCGGCTGCATCGAACAGCGTCATTGACGATCGGAACTTTAAGTCGTCGGGCGAGCCGAAGATAGCGTTGGCCGGTCGGTCGTGGTGCATCAGAACCGCATCGATCGCTTCCACCAGTCGGCCTGCCAGAACAGGAAGCAGTAGATACGCCCGGGCCTCATCCAGTGAAGCTATTCCGTAGAGCTCTGCGGTGGGCGAGCGGCCGAGGGCGCGAAGCTGCGGAAAGATGAACCACATCCAATGGGTTTGTTTGCGGCCTGCGCGCAACTCTCCAAGAGCAGTTGAAAAGATAGGCTCCTGTGCTTCGACAAATCGATTGAGTTGGAAAGGATCGTCCATTGTCAGTAACGCTCCACCTTCAGAATCATTCCTTCAGATAGGGGGTCCGGTTCACGCCTATAAAACTTTATATGGCCGCTTCGAAGATGTTCGTATTACGTTGTTAAAGGATGAAACATCAGCCCTCTGTATTAAATTTAATGCAATATAAAAACATTTTCCGTCATCCAAAATTGGGAGAGCTAGGTAAAGAACCAGTGACAAAACCCTGCCGCCAGGATAGACAGCTTAACCGTATTTTCCAAGTCAGCGTCTCTCTCAAGATCACCACGAAAAGTCAGACTTTTCTCGGGAAGTCTTCGTTTTCGTCTGGGTTCGGGTTCGGTAATTCATCGGGCAAGACGTCAGGTGCGGGTTCCTTGATCGGGGGGGCTGGCAGATCGGGTGCCGGACTGGGAATGCCGGGTGGATCCTTCGGGGTGGGCTCAGCTGGTGCAATGGCCATGATGTCCTCCTTTGGAGCGGCTAGTTTATAGGAAAAGCGGGCGGCGGTAGAATGTTCCCTCAAGCGGAGGCTGCGATTGCAGTCCCTCCCACCATCATTCATTTCACTAAGAGGATACGCGACCGCCGCCGGAGCGCGAGCTGATCGTCCACGGTTGCACGCCGGGAGCTTTCATCAGAATGCCCTTCTTGTCCCCAAACGAGCGGATGGCATCGCGACCGGCTTTTATCGGTTTGAGGCCATCGAAAGCCATGTGGCACGTTTTGATGGTCGCGTTGTGTGCGATGTCACGATCATTCCGAGGCCACTCTTCGAGAAAATCTATGGCGTCTCCCACGCATGTTATCTCTTCGATTAGATCTCTGCCTTTCCTGTGTTTCGGCCCTTTAATTGCGGGACTTAGTCAAGTCTGTTTTGTCCGTGCCGGGGTCATGGTCCTTTTCGAGGTC
>NZ_JAKVIN010000014.1:0-46662 GCF_022601905.1 Shinella sedimenti | reverse complement strand
CCATGAGGAGGACAAACCATGGCTGCCAAACTATCTATCACGGACATAGACGCTCAGATCGAGAAGCTGCGAGAGCGTAGAAAAACGCTGATAGTAAAATCTGCCGAGCGCTTCGCACGCGCCGCGACGAAAGCGGGACTGGCGGAGATGGAAATCGCCGACGAGGAGATCGATCGCATCTTCGCAGAGATCGCTTTGCGATTTCGCAAAACGCATTCCAAGGAGGCATCTGGCAAAGCTCATTCGCCGCGTGGACAACCAGATAGTAGCGCTGGAGCGGCGTCGGAGGTTTCGCATGACGGCTGATCGAAAAAGAGACGCCCGCGAGGAAATCCTGCTCGGCGCAATCGTCATCCGCGCGGGATTGTCGAAGGTCGACCGGGCGTTCCTGCTTGGTGGTTTGCTGGAACTGGCGCGTGTGACGCCGCGCTCGTCCGAACATCGACGCATGCAGGCCATTGGTGAGGAAGCCTTCAGGACCCTTGAACGCGAAACGAGCGGCCGGGTTATCGGCCACGTCGTGGAGGCGACGGGATGACGGCAATGTCCAAACCCCATCCTAGTCTGCTGCTCGTTCTCGTGCCAATCGTCGTCACAGGATTTGCTTTCTATGTGGCCAACTGGCGCTGGCCGGAATTGGCAACCGGGATGGCCGGCAAAACGCAATACTGGTTCCTGCGCGCTTCGCCCGTGCCGGTGCTTTTGTTTGGTCCCATCGCCGGGCTTGTGGCCGTATGGGCACTACCGCTGCATCGACGGCGGCCAGTCGCCATGGCGAGTTTACTTTGCTTTGTGACGATGGCCGGCTTCTACGGCCTTCGGGAGGTTGGACGACTATCGCCCTATGTCGAAAGCGGTGCATTGTCATGGGACAGCGCGCTATCCTTCCTTGACATGATCGCAGTCGGGAGTGCGGCACTCGGCTTTATGGTCGCGGCGGTATCGGCGCGCCTTTCCAGCGTCGTACCCGAACCAGTGAAGCGCGCCAGGCGCGGCACCTTCGGGGATGCCGACTGGCTGCCGATGTCGGCTGCGGCTCGGCTCTTCCCGCACGACGGCGAGATCGTTGTCGGGGAGCGCTACCGCGTCGACAAGGAGCGCGTCTATGCGCTGCCGTTCGATCCGAACGATCCGGGGACATGGGGGCAAGGCGGAAAGGCGCCACTTCTTACGTACAAGCAAGACTTCGATTCCACGCACATGCTGTTTTTTGCGGGTTCCGGTGGCTACAAGACCACCAGCAACGTCGTGCCGACCGCGTTGCGCTACACAGGTCCGGTTATTTGCCTCGACCCTTCGACCGAGGTCGCACCTATGGTCATCGATCATCGTCGAAAAAATCTCGGGCGCGAGGTCATCGTTCTTGATCCGACCAACCCGATCATGGGATTCAACGTCCTCGACGGAATCTCGACGTCGAAGAAAAAGGAGGAGGACATTGTCGGCGTCGCGCACATGTTGCTGTCGGAGAGTGTCCGCTTCGAAAGCTCGACCGGCTCCTATTTTCAGAGCCAGGCGCATAACCTGCTGACCGGCCTTCTCGCCCATGTGATGCTGTCACCGGAATATGTCGGCCGGCGCACCCTAAGAAGTCTGCGGCAGATCGTTTCCGAGCCGGAAACGTCGGTGCTTGCCATGCTGCGCGACGTCCAGGAGCATTCGACCTCCGCCTTCATCCGCGAGACGCTCGGGGTTTTTGTCAACATGACCGAGCAAACCTTCTCGGGCGTCTATTCGACCGCATCGAAGGACACACAGTGGCTATCACTCGACAATTACGCCGCACTTGTTTGCGGCGATACCTTCAAATCCGCTGAGATTGCCGAGGGCAAGAAGGATGTCTTCCTCAACATCCCGGCGTCGATCCTGCGGTCCTATCCCGGCATCGGGCGTGTGATCATCGGTTCGCTGATCAATGCGATGATGGAGGCTGACGGGGCATACGAGCGTCGGGCGCTGTTCATGCTCGATGAGGTGGATCTGCTCGGCTATATGCGGGTCCTGGAGGAAGCCCGCGATCGCGGCCGCAAATACGGCATCAGCATGATGCTGATGTACCAGTCGGTCGGTCAGCTGGAACGACATTTCGGCAAGGACGGCGCCGTGTCATGGATCGATGGCTGCGCTTTTGCGAGTTACGCCGCCATCAAGGCGCTCGACACGGCGCGCAACGTCTCAGCGCAATGCGGAGAGATGACTGTCGAGGTAAAAGGCAGCTGTCGCAATATCGGTTGGGACACAAAAAACAGCGCATCGCGCAAATCCGAGAGCATCAATTTCCAGCGCCGGCCATTGATCATGCCGCACGAAATCACGCAATCGATGCGCAAGGACGAGCAGATCATCATCCTACAGGGGCACAGCCCGATCCGCTGCGGGCGAGCGATCTATTTTCGGCGCCGGGAGATGGATGCAGTGGCCGCGGTCAATCGTTTCGTTAAGGCTGGAAGGTCGCGGTAGCGTGACAATAGACGCTTCCATCGACACGTCGATAGCGGCCGCCGGAGCGTCCATGAGCACGCCGACGGGTTCACATTGTCGATGGACGAGGAAGTTGTGAGGGCGATCGGGCCGATATGCTGGCACTACCCTGAAATTCTATGTCGTGTGGGTGGCAGCAATCGAATTGCCGGTCCTGGACGCTAGCGGTTTAATGCACCGTGTTGGGACGAACCCATGTCTTGCACCATTGGGCGGGCTTGGCGCACGCCGTGGCAGCATGGTGCAACGTCTTGCTCGGGGACGCCGTTGCGCCACTCTTGTCCCCTGCGAGAAGCGAGAGCGCTCACATGGGGCAAAACCGATCGCACCAAAGTCCTGCATGGACGGTGCAAAACGAAAAGATATAGGACGGGGTGGGGCGTAGCCTCGGGCCGAGGCGCCGGTCAATCCGGTGCATCGGCGCCTGCGTCAAAGGTGTAAGCCTCCCTCATTGGGGAGGCTCGGCCGCATGCGCGTCGTCCGCGACGGTGATCATCGACGCCAGTTCGGCGCGGGCTTGTTCAAGTTCCGCAGCGATCTCGGCGCGCTCGGCAGGATCGGCGTTGCGGAGTTCGGCGCGCAGTTCTTCGATCTGGGCTTCAAGGCCGTAGGTCATTGTGGTCATCTCCTTGGATAGTGTGAAAGATGACGCCCCGGGTCGTGAGGGTCGGGCCGGGTCAAGGATCGCTGAAGGCGACCGGCAGCGCCGGCGAGCGGAGGAGCCGATTTTCTGATGGCGCCCGCAGGGCGACGGCTGAAAATTGGAGGAGCCGCTCGTCCTTGAGGCGGTTCGGGCCTCACGGCATCATGGGCTTACTGAGCAGAGAGGTTTTTCTCTCGTTGGGCACCTGGGTGCGAAGACGGGCTCGATGCCCGTTTTCGCACCCGTCCGGACACAGCAGATCACCAAACCGACCCCGATTGCTCGGGGTCGGCTTCGGCGCCATTCTCAGTTCGGGTTGTTCCAAAGAATGACCTTCTTGGTCGGATCACCGCCTGGAGCCTGGGCGATGTTGCCGAAGATGACGCCAATCTCGGGAGCTTCCAGTTTGACGGAGAGGTATTCTTCGCCGGTCTGGCGGGCGATGCGGTTCCAGGCAGCGCCGATTTCGAAGCCGGTCTTCCGGTGGATGACACGGAAGTCAGGGGCTTCCTCGCTCGCCTTCTGGGTGTTGGGGACGATGGCGATCGGGGCATTGACGCGGATGGTGGCGAAGACGCCTTCGAGAATGCCGTCGTTCTTCTGCGTCAGGGTTGCGATCGTGGTGGCCATGGTTCTGTCTCCTTTGGTTGTTCGGGACCATTCCCGATGGCGCGCGAAGAGACGGCCGATCTGCTGCGGTCAGCTCGGCGGAAAATTTTGCAAAATTGGATTTGGCAGAGGAGAAGAACTGAAATCGAATTTTGCAAAATTTTCAGGCGGGTCTTACCCCTTCAGGGGTTGGGCGCAAAGGCAGGCGGTCGTCTATACGAGCGACATAAAACGGGAATGGTTCGGAGCAACGAAAGGTCGTCAGACTGACATGGTCTCCCGCCTGAGACTGCGGCGCAGACTCGCCAGGCTTGGTAGACGTTTCATCGCCCCCCGGCACTGCGCCGTACTGATCGCGCCAATGCCAGACTGAGCATCAAAGGTCGCCATTCGCTACAATCTCACGCGGACAAGCGTTACGATCCAGAGCTACACAGCAACACTGCCGTCAGCGACCTAATTGACCGTATGTGATCTTTCAGACGCGAAATGCGGGCGCTCGCCCTATGGAAACCTATATTTTGGTTCTCCACGGGCGGGGCGTCTCGAAGGCTGACCACGCAGACGTCTCAACGGATTTCAAACGCTGAATTCGGCAGTCCGAGTGAAAACGTCACAATCTCAATGCCTGTCCCAAAGTCCGGACCATCCACACGCGTGAACCAAATGACCTTGTGTGTATTTCGGCGTGAAGTTCGACCCCACAATCGGCGCCGATGGATCACGCGACTAACAACGCAGAGACGAAAGTTTCGTCAGCACATTAAGCGAGCGTGACCGTAGCCATACTACCATACCGAATGGGGTCAGATTCAACGCTTAAACACAATCACCAACGATGCTTTGACGGTGGGCAGCGCCAGCGGTGCATTGAGGCATATTAATCGCAGCAGACGTCATCTTCAGACGCTTAAGCTTGAAGGGTTCTGAACCTAGGCTCGATTCCGGTAAGGCCCGTCCAGCGACTCACTGCGCAAAACTGTGGCAAGTCGGTTGCTGTCGAGCAGCAGCTGTTCTCCCGTCAATGCTGGTCCCTCTTCAATCAAACGGTCTAGCGCGGACAAGAAGGCTTGCGCCGACGTGCGGAGGGCGCTAATTCGCGCGGCGTCCAGGCGAAGAGCTTCCAGCTGGCTTGCGCCAGTGCCGATCGGCGAGTTGATACCAGCATCGGTATAACCTGCGGGCAAATCGCCTTTCAAGTTTCGCGTGACGCCCGTCTGGATAGCATCGAGAATCTGATCCACGGCCTGTAGTGCACCTGATACGCGGGTAGGGTGATCGGTATCGGCGGCGGCATGCGGCAAGAGCGACATTCTTTCGGCATGCATCGGCAGAAGCGAAAGATACGGGACCATTGGTCCAGATAGAATCCCCTTTTCAGTGTCCTGGAACAGATCCGCATCGATCGCGGCGTGTGCAACGCGACCGGAAGAGAGTGCGGCTGAAAGTGCGGGCACATCAATCAGTTCGCCGCGATCATAGTTGATCACCACAGCTCCAATAGCGAGTGCCGACAGCACCTCGTCGCCAATGAGCCTGGCATTTGCGTAGCCGTTCGCACCGAGTGGACCGAGTCCGATATGCACGGAGAGCACGTCGGCGTCGGCCGCCGCATCACGTAGCGTGGCGGCATACTGAAAACCTTCGCTCTCGATCCATTTGCGATGGTGGGAACGGGCATGGACACGTACGGTCATGCCGAAGGCGCGCGCGATCTTCGCTACTTCACGCCCGATGTTGCCGTAGCCAACGATTGCGAAGATCCGCCCTTCCAACTTGGATGTGGGGAATCGCACAAGATCGCGACCTGTATCGAAGCGACCGGCTGCCACGAGCGCGTTCATCTCGTCGACCGGCAGGTCCGGCCGAACACGCAGAAGTGCTTTCATTACCATCTGCGCAGTGGCGCCAGCGTTGATGCCCGGCGTATTCATGAGCGGGGCGTGTCCGCCCCTCCCGTCTCCGCCCCCCCAGCTGGCGGAGCCCATGTTGCCGGTCCCCGATCCGATCCGCACGCCGCCAAGGTCGAATCGCGTATCCTTAGGCAAGAAGGTGGCCGCCGCAATTACCGCGTCGTAGAGACCGTCGCCGGCCTCCGCCAAAAGCTCAGCCTCTGTGGAAAGCATGGGTTGGTAGTAAAAATGCGGGCGGCCCACTTCCGGGGTGGGCAGACTACGGGCGGAGCCTTCGTGGAACGTGCCGCCGCGGGCCTCGATATGCGCCTTGACGGCTGAGTGGTCTGGACGGCCGTCCGATCCGGGGGCTAGGCCCACCAGGTCGACGATCAGGATCTTTGGCGTGGTCTTGTCGGTCATCTTGCTGGGCCTCGTCGAGGTGTCAGAACAATTCGGAAACGAACTTGGTGCGCTGGAAAGCCTCCAGTCCCTCGATGCCGCTTTCGGAACCAAAGCCGGATTCGTTGACGCCGCCGAACGGTGTCTCGGGGGTCGAAATCATCGTATGGTTCACGCCGACAAGCCCGGCATCCAGAGCCATTTCCGCATCACGCGCTGTCGCACCGTCCTTGGTGAAGATGAAAGAGGCAAGGCCGTAAGGCAGGGCGTTCGCTCGGGCGATCACGTCATCAAATGTCGAGAACGAAACGATGGACGCGACAGGGCCGAACGGCTCCTCCGACATGATCCTTGCATGCTCCGGCACGTCGGCAAGAACCGTCGGGGCGTAGAAGTTGCCGGGCCGGTCGATGCGATGGCCGCCGGCGAGGAGCTTGGCGCCCTTTGCAACGGCGTCGTCCACCAGCGACTGGATGGCATCGCAGCGGCGCGGCGCGATCATTGGTCCCATCTGCGTCTCGGGATCGAGCCCGTCGCCGAGCTTCAGCGCGGCGGCCTTCGCGGCCATACCGGCGGCAAAGGCGTCCGCGATGCTCTCATGCACGAAGAAGCGCGTGGGCGATGTGCAGACTTGGCCGGCATTGCGGAACTTGGCGGTCGCGAGCGTCGCGACGGCATGATCCACATCGGCATCGGCGAAGACCAGCACGGGCGCATGGCCGCCGAGTTCCATCGTGGTGCGCTTCAGCGTGTCGGCAGCGCGCTTCTGCAGGAGCTTGCCGACGGGGGTCGATCCGGTCAGCGAAACCTTCTTGGGGATCGGCGAGGCGATGAGATGGCTCGACACCTCGTCCGGCACCCCGAAGACGAGGTTCAGCACGCCCTTCGGCAGGCCGGCGTCCTGGAAGCAGCGGGCGAAGGCTACGGCCGTGCCGGGGGTTTCCTCGGCGGTCTTGAGGATGATCGAGCAGCCGGCGCCGAGCGCGCCCGAGATCTTGCGGATGACGTTCGAGGCCGGGAAGTTCCAGGCGGCGAAGGCGACGACGACTCCCACCGGCTCCTTGTAGACCATCTGGCGCTGGCCGGGCACGCGGCCTGGCACGATGCGTCCATAGGCGCGCTTGCCTTCCTCGGCGTACCAGCGCGTCGCCTCGGCGGAGAAGGCGACCTCGCCCTTCGACTCGGCGAGCGGCTTGCCATTCTCCATCGTAAGCACGCGGGCGATGGTCTCCAGCCGCTCGTCGATCAGGTCGGCGGCCTTCATCATGAACTTGTAGCGGCTGATTGCCGGCAGCGCCTTCCAGGGGCCGAAGGCGCGTTCGGCGGCGGCGAGCGCCGAGTCGAGATCGGCGGCCGAAGCGTGCGGCACGGTGGCGATTTCCTCGCCCGTGGCGGGATTGATCAGCGGCTGGCTCTTGCCTTCGCTGCCCTTGCGGAACACGCCGTCGATCAAGAGGTCGATTGTTTCTTCATACATGGGTTTCTCCTTTCCGGCGCCTCGGCCGGGTTGCCACATGCGTCCGGTCAGAACCGGGACGAGCGGAAATGAGATAGGTCGATCGAAGTCGTACGGCCGACGGCGAGTTCGGCGACAAGGCGACCTGTCACCGACCCGCCCATCAGACCCTGGTGGCCGTGGCCGAAGGCGAGGATGACGTTGTCGTGGCGCGGTGCGGTCTCGATCACCGGAATGCTGTCGGGGGTGCCGGGACGGTTGCCCATCCAGCGCTCAACGCCGCTGAGGTCGGCGTCGGGGAACATATGAGCCGCCTGACGGACGAGGATTTCCGCCCGCCGCCAGTTCGGCGCGGTTTCCGGACGGGCGAATTCCACCGTGCCGGAGAGGCGCAGGCCGCCCTCCATGGGCGCGGCGACGAATTTGCGCTCGGCGGCGTTGACATTAATCTTCAGGCCGGTGTCGGCGTTGGGCAGCATGATGTGATAGCCCCGCTCGCTGATCAGCGGCACGCGCACGCCGACCTGTCTGGCGAAGGGCGCGGAAAACGCCCCGGCGGCGATCACCGCCTTGTCGGCGGCGACAACGCCCGCCTCGGTCGCGACGCCCGTCACCCGGCCCTGTTCGAGCACAAGTGCGCGCACGTTCTGACGGGTGAACACCGCGCCCTTGTCGGCCGCAAGCCTTGCGATGGCGGCAACCAGCCGGCCCGGATTGGGGCACTGGCCCTGCTCGGGTAGGAAGACGCCGGCGCGGTAGGCGGGCGAGATCGCCGGCTCCAGCTCCCGCATCTGGGCGTCGTCAAGGATATCGACCTTGACGCCGCGTTCGCGGCGCATGGCGATGGAAAGCGTGCTGCCCGCCGGCCCGTTGGGGTTCTCGTAGGCGAAGAGCTGACCGCGATGGACGATGAGGTCCTCGCAACCGGCTTCCTTGACCAGCGGCTCGTAGCACAACAGCGTCAGCCGGTTGAGTGCGATCATCGCATCCGAAATCCGCTTCACGCGCGAGAGGCGCGAATTGGCAAGGAAGCGCAGCAGCCAGGGCAGGGCATGGGGAAGGTCGAGCAGGCGCAGCCCGATTGGCCCATCCGGATCGAGCAGCATGCCCGGCACCTGCGCGGCGATGCCGGGCATGGAGTTGGGAATGCACGAACCCGGCGAGAGCCCCCCGGCGTTGCCGTAGGAGCACTGCCCGGGGCTGCCGGGCTCGACCGGGTCGATGATCTCGACCGAAAAGCCTTCGTCAACGAGGGCGTTGGCGGCGCAGACACCGATGATGCCCGCGCCGATGACGATCACTTTTTCGCGGCTATGCGATCCAGCCATGTCCCGGCTCCGTCCTTTTCCGCCTCAGGGCACGTTCGGCTCGGGCTTGCCGGCGCGGAAGGCCGGAAGCGCGCGGGCATATGCGATCTGCAGCATGCGGAAGTCCGAGAGATACGCGATGAACTTGTAGCCGAGGTCACGCATCTTCTGGCCGTATTCGACCGAACCGACATGGATGCCCGGCACGACGCCGGCCTTGATGCAGCGGTCGGCGATCATGGCGATCGCTTCGTTCACATCGTCCCATTTCGGATCGAAGCCGGGAGTGTGGCCCATGGAGACGGCGAGGTCGGACGGGCCGACGAAAATCGAATCGAGGCCCGGCGTCGCGAGGATCTCGTCAAGGTTGGCGACGCCTTCCTTGTGCTCGATCATCGCCATGGTGATGACCGTCTTGTTGGCATTGGAGAAGTAGTCGGCACCGCCATAGAGGCCGGCGCGGATCGGGCCGACGGAGCGGCCACCCTCGGGGTAGTAGCGGCATGCCTCGACGAACGCGCGGCATTCTGCGCCGGTGTTGACCATCGGGACGATTACGCCATAGGCGCCGGCATCCAGCACGCGGCCGATGATCGCCGGATCGTTCCACGGCACGCGCACGAAGGGCGTCCTGTCGGTGGTGGAGATCGCCTGCAGCATCGACAGCATGTCGGAATAGTCGGCGCAGCCGTGCTGCATGTCGACGGTGACGGCGTCGACATCCTGCTGGGCCATCATCTCGGCGGAAAGACCGGACGGGATCGCCAGCCAGCCGGTGACGGCGCATTCGCCCTTGGACCAGAGGGTCTTGACCTTGTTCTCACGCATTTCGGGTTCCTCTTCGGATGTGGTTCAGGAGTTCAGGATGAGATCGGCGGCCTTCTCGGCCATGGCGATCGTGGTGATATTGGTGTTGGCGGCGATGACTGAGGGCATGGCAGAGGCGTCGACCACGCGTAGCCCCTCGACGCCGCGCACGCGGCACTGGTTGTCGAGCACGGCCATCGGGTCGTCGTCGCCGCCCATCCGGCAGCTGCAGGAGACGTGCCAGCCCGACCAGACCGCCTTCTTCGCCCAGTCGACGATCAGGTCGCGGTTCTGCATCATATGATGCATGCGTTCGGTGGTGCCGAACTTCTGACGCAGCAGCGTCTCGCGGAAGAAAGGGGCATAGTCGAACAGCAGCGCCGCCGTGCCTGTCTTGACGTAATTCGACAGCTTGCGGACGGAAAGCGAGCGCGCCTCCTCGGTATAGCCGGCGAGGAACCATGTGTTGACATGGGCCTGCACGCGCGGGTCCTCCATGATGCGGTAGATGCGCTCGAACCCGTCGACGAGCCGCATCAGGTCGCGTTCGTCACCGGCAAGGTTGAGATTGACGACCGGTTCGTCGCGCCAGTCGGCGGTCTTCAGGCTGACGGTGCCACGCGAATAGGACTTGTTCACGCAGACGTTCAGCGCGCCCATCGCCTTGCCGAGCGGATGCCAGCCGGCGCGGTTCACCGGCATCAGCAGCATGTCCGAGGGCGAGCATCCCTCGTAGCCGGAGGAATAGCGTACGCCGAGGAAGATGTGGCGGCGCTGGCCGCGCCTCAGTCGGGCGGAACGCCTGAAATGCGCGCCGACGGACAGATGCGGATGGTCCATCAGGTTGGCGCCGACGCCCGGCAGGTCGGCCAGCACGGGGATGCCGAGCGCGCGCAGGTCCGCCGCCGGGCCGATGCCGGCGCGAAGCAGGATCGGAGGGGTGTGCAGCGCGCCCGAGCAGAGGATGACTTCGCGCGCCCGCCAGAGTTCTGACGGACGATCCCCAGTATGGGCGTGGACGCCGGTGATGCGCTTGCCATCGACCTCCAGCGCTTCGACCTGGGTGTCGGCGAAGATGTACAGGTTCTTGCGGGCGCGGGCCTCGCGGGTGAGATAACCGAGCGCGGTGGAGACGCGGTGGTCGTTCTCGTTGGCGAGCGGCATGGGGAAGGAGCCTTCATCGAAGGAGGCGTTGTAGTCCTCCCTATAGGGAGCGTCCTTCTCGGTCACCGCGAGCACCGATCGGGTGAAGCCCGCCCAGTCCTTGGGGAAGACGCGTCGGATCGGCATCGGGCCGTCCTTGCCGTGCAGCGGGCCGTCGAAATCGAGATCGCGCTCCAGCTTCCTGAAATAGGGAAGCATGTCCTCCCAGCTCCAGCCCGCAACGCCCATCGCCTGCCATTCGTCGTAGTCGGCGGGCAAGCCGCGCACGGCGAACTGGCCGTTGATCGACGATCCGCCGCCCATGACTCGCGCCTGTTCGAGGCGGGTGGGCGGAATGACTTCCGAATTGGAGCGCGGATTGCGCGCATAGACCCTGAGCTTCGACCAGTGGAACTTCGGATCGAAGTAGGAGAGGCCGGGATAGCTGTCGGAAATCACATCCGGCACATTATTGGGCGGCGTGTCCGGCCCGGCTTCCAGCAGCGCCACCTGCTTGGAGGGGTTTTCGGACAGGCGGCCCGCAAGCGCCGCGCCTGCCGACCCGCCTCCCACGATGACGTAATCGTAGATCATTTGGGATGTCCTTAGAGATAATTGATCCATACAGCCTTCTGCCGCGTGAATTCCTCGATGCCGGCGCGGCCCATGTCCTTGCCGAAGCCGGAGCCCTTCCAGCCGCCTGCGGCATATGTGAATTCGGGGTCGCGCCCATGCTGATTGACCCAGACCATGCCGGCCTCGACGGCATCGGCGACCTTCATCGCCAGCTTCAGGTCCTGCGTGTGCACGGAGGCCGAGAGGCCGTAGGTCGGATGCTGCGCCTCGGCGATGGCCTGCTCGATCTCGTCATAGGTCGTCACTGACATGACGGGACCGAAATATTCCTCGCTGAAGCCGACATTGTCGCGCGAGACATTGGCAAGCACTGTCGGGGCGTAGAAATTGCCCTCGTTGGGGCCTTCCAGCCGAGTCGCGCCGGTCATTACCTCTGCGCCCTGCTTGACCGTCTCCTGCACCAGCGCGTCGATGCGCTCGAACTGCTTTGCGGAGATGACGGGGGCGAAGGTGGTGGCCTCGTCCCAGGTCGGGCCGGCCTTGATCGCCTTCGTCTTGGCGATCACGCGATCGGTGAGTTCGTCGGCGACGGCGCTGTCGACGATCAGCCGAGAGGCGAGCGTGCAGACTTGGCCGGCATTGACCATGAAGCCATTCGCGACGCGGGTTGCCACGGCGTCCATGTCACCGGGATTGCGGGTGACGATCTGCGGGCTCTTGCCGCCGAGTTCCAGCACGACGGGTTTGATGCCCGACTGCGCGGCGAGCGACATGACCGCAGCTCCCGTGGCGGTCGAGCCGGTGAAAGAGACGATGCCAATCTCGGGATGGGAGACGATCGCGGCACCAGTCGTGTGGCCCCAGCCATTCACCACGTTGATGAGACCGCCCGGCAGCCCTGCCTCGGCGGCACATTCGGCGAGCGCCAGCAGACTGTGCGGCGTCAGTTCCGACGTCTTCATCACCACGGCGTTGCCGGCCGCCAGCGCGGGGGCGAATTTCCACGCCGCCGTGATCATCGGGAAGTTCCACGGCACGATCGCGCCAGCGATGCCATAGGGTTCGCGCCGGGTATAGCTCAGCGTGTCGCCCTTGGTTGCCGTGACAATGCCCTCGAGCTTGTCGCAATATTCGGCGAAATAGCGCACGACGCTGGCGGTGCGGACCGCGTCGCCGGTGATCGTGCCCGCCACCAGCCGGCTCGATCCCATGGCCTCCAGCCGACCGAGATATTCCGCCTTCTCCTCAATCCGTTCCGCAAAGCGGAAGAGGGCCTTCGCCCGATCGCGAGGGTTCATGCGGGCCCAGCTGGAGGTGGCGAGCGCGGATTTCGCAGCTGCGACCGCCATGTCGACGGCAGCCTTTCCGCCATCGGTGATCGGGCGCATCGGCTGCACGTCCGAGGGGCGCAGAACGGCGATCTCCTCGCCAGGCAAGTCGATAAAACGGCCGCCGATATGATGGCCGGAGGGGACGGTTACGGTATCGGGATTGAAGCTGAGGGACATGAGCTTTCCTTCGTATCTTGCCTGCGCCGGGACGCAGCGTACCGGCCGGCCCCGGAGCGGGGCCGACGCGCGGATTGCGGACAGGGCGGGTACTTGCCCGCCAGAGCGTTCTGGATCAGCCGCCTTCCAGGAAGGGGCGCAGCAGATCGGCGGTCTCGTGGAAGCGGCCAACAAAGCTTTTCAGTCTTGGATGCGTTGGTCGCAGCAGCACCTCCTTCGGTGGGCCGTCCTCGGCGATCGTACCGTGGTCGAGGAAGATCACCCGGTCGGCGATCTCGAAGGCAAAGCCGAGCTCGTGGGTGACGATGACCATGGTCATGCCGGTCCTGGCGAGATCGACCATCGCCTTCATCACTTCGCCGACCAGTTCGGGGTCGAGCGCGGAGGTCGGCTCGTCGAAGAGCATGACCTGCGGATGCATTGCGCAGGCCCGCGCGATGGCGACGCGCTGCTGCTGGCCGCCCGAGAGCTGGCGTGGATGCTTGCCGACATGGTCCTGCAGCCCCATCTGGGCGAGGAGGTCGAGCGCTTCCTTACGGGTCGTCGCAGGGTCGGCCTTCTTGACAGTGACCGGACCTTCCATGACGTTTTCGAGCGCGGTCATGTGTGGGAACAGGTTGAACTGCTGGAACACCATGCCGGTCTGGGAGCGGATCCGATTGACCGTCTTCGTGGGCACGCGATTGCCTTCGCGTGCGGCCGGATCGGCCTCGTAGATCGCCTCGCCGCCAATGG
Organism: Shinella sedimenti; assembly: GCF_022601905.1. NCBI lineage: Bacteria > Pseudomonadati > Pseudomonadota > Alphaproteobacteria > Hyphomicrobiales > Rhizobiaceae > Shinella > Shinella sedimenti. The sequence goes on along the minus strand of NZ_JAKVIN010000014.1, from coordinate 33,103 downwards.
TGATGCGGCCGTCGGAGGGGAGGTTGAGCAGGTTGATGCAGCGCAGCAGCGAGGTCTTGCCGGAGCCGGACGCGCCGATGAGCACCACGACCTCGCCCGTGTCAACGGAAAGGTCGACGCCCTTCAGCACTTCGCGCTGGCCGAATGTCAGCCGCAATCCCTCGATCTTCAGAAGCGGGTCGGACTTGCTCATTTGACGCGCTCCGAAATGGTTTCAAGCTTGCGTGAGAGGAATGTCAGCGGCACGAGAAGGGCGAGGAACATGACGCCGACCATGGTGTAGACTTCCATGGGCCGGTAGGTGAAGGAGCTGACGTAGCTCGCCTGATAGAGCAGGTCGGGCACGGTGATCATCGACATGAGCGTGGTGTTCTTGATCTGGATGATGGACTGGCCGGCAAGTGGCGGGATCATGCGGCGGAAGGCCTGCGGCAGGATCACGCGGCGCATGCGCTGGCCGTAGGTCATGCCGAGCGCGGTCGAGGCGTCGGTCTGGCCCTTGTCGATCGACTGCACGCCCGCGCGCAGGATCTCGGCATAGAAGGCGCCGGCGTAGAGGCTGAGGCCGGCAAAACCGGCCCAGAACTTGGTGACGGCGAGCCCGGCGAAGATGGGGAATGCATAGTAGATCCACAGCAGGATCACCAAGAGGGGGATGTTGCGGAATATCTCGACATAGACCCGGCCGAGAATGGACAGTGCACGGGATCCCGTGAGCTGGATCAGGCCGATGATCAGGCCGATGACGAGGCCTGCGGCGATGGAGATCGCCGAGTAGAACAGCGTGACCAGGAGCCCGTTCCAGAACAACGGCCAGTTCTGCAGGATGACGGAAAGATCGAACAAGTGCATGACTCCTGGGCTGGCTTGACCAACATGCGGGAGCGGGATTGAAGGGCCGGCCGGACAATGGCCTGGCCGGCCCAAAGGTGGATCAGAAGCTGAAGTTGGTCGGCAGGATCGAAAGGTCGATGCCGCGATCTTCCCAGGCCTTCGCGAGACGGCCCTGCGCCAGACCCAGCGAACGCTGCTGCTGGATCCAGTTGGTCAGGAAGTTGATGAAGCCCGCATTGCCCGGCTTGCGGGCGACGGCCAGCGTCGCGGGATTGCGCAGCATGGGCTCGGGCACCGAGACCTCGCCGCCAACCTGCTTGGCGATCTGCAGGGCGTCGAAGACGGACTGGACCATCGCATCCGCACGGCCGGCCTGAAGTTCCATGATCGCAAGGTTGCGATCCTCGACCACCGTGATCGTGGCCTTGGGCAGAAGCGCCTCGGCCACGATCTGCATGGTAGAGCCCTTCTGGACGACGACGGTCTTTTCAGGCGAGTTCAGTCCCGCCCAGGTAGCGACCGGCTTGCCCTTCGGTGCGAAAACGCCCCAGGCATCCGTGAAGATCGGTTCCCAGAGATAATCGACGACGAGGCCGCGCTTCGGGTTCGGATTCACGCCGATGGCGACGTCGATCTTGTTAGACTGGAAGTCGGCGGCAAGATTACCCCAGGTGGTTTCGACCGGTGTGACCTTCACACCAAGTTCGGTTGCGACGTCCGTCAGGAAGTCGACGTAGAAACCGCTCCAGGTGCCGGTGGCCGGATCCTTGATATAGCCGGGTTCTTCGCCTATCATGACGGGAATCTTCAGTTCGCCGCTGGCGCGAATCCCATCGATCACTGCCGAGGGGTTTTCCTGCGCGGCTGCCGGGGTTATCGCGGCAATAGCTACCGCCGCCCCCAGGGCGCAAGCCCGGAGGATGTTTCCAAAAAACGACATTTTAACGCTCCCTGTTTTGCTTGAAAAATGAGTCCGGCCTTTTCACCGGCTCAAGAACCCCCCGGAAAGCGGATCACCCTTTTCGAGGTATAGTGTGCCCTGGGAGACGACGTGTGCTGTTCCCCGGACGATGATGGCGTAGCCTGTCGTGCCATTCACTTCGCTCTTTTCGGCAAGTGTTGCAGTAAACGGCACACCGAATATATTTTCGGCGTGATAGGTTTCGGCCTCTGACAGTTCACCGTGAATCAGAAGCTGCGCCATGCGGGCACAGGTGCCGGTACCACAGGGCGAACGGTCAAATTTGTTGGAGGCGAGGACGAGGAACTGGCGCGCAGCGCCGCGCCCCCGGTCGCTGTGGAAGAGAACCGAGGGGGCGGGAAGGCCCTGCATCTCGGGTCTTCCGTCCGTCGCTTTCGCGATGGCCTCCTTGATCTTCCAGCCGAGCGCGAGGCCGGCGGAGGCGTTCTCGGGCGTGAGGGCAAGGCCAAGCGCGTCGGCGTCGACCATCGCATACCACATGCCGGAATACAGGATGTCCGTGCGGATCGTGCTCAGCCCCGGAACAGCCACCTCCAGCGCCTCGATGCCCATATAGGCGGGCACGTTCTTCAGCGAGACAGCGTTGAGCCGCCCCTCAGCGTCCCACTCCAGCTGGACGTCGACCACGCCGGCCGGCGTCTCCAGCGTGAAACTGTTGCCGGTCTCCGGCGAGATCGCGCCGGTGAAGGCCAGCGTCTTGGCAATGCCGATGGTACCGTGGCCGCACATGCCGAGATAGACATAGGATGACACGAATATCGCGCCGAAATCCGCCACCTCGGATGCGACCGGAATGAGCCCGACCATGGCCGCATGGCCGCGTGGTTCGTGTAACAGGGCGGCGCGCAGGTGATCGAAGCGGCGCTCGAAATCCTCGCGCTTCTCCCGCACGCTGCGCCCCTGAAGCGGCGGAATGCCGCCCAGTATGGCGCGCGTGGGATGACCCGCGGTGTGGGTGTCGATATAGGGGAACGCCGCCTCGAGGTCGATCATTTGCGCCCTTCCCCGAAGTCGACGCGGATCACATCGCGGGCTTCGCTCCAGATGCGCTCGATCAGGGCGCGCTCGAGCGCGTGGGACTGTCCCGCATCGCCATCGACGATGGCCCGGAAAACCCGGGTCGTGTCGTTGAACGAAAGATCCACGACATCGCGGTTGCGCTGATACAGATGATAGCGATAGCGCAAGGCCTGCTTCTCCAACCCCCGCAGCAGTCGACGGAGGGTGACGTTGTCGGCCATCTCGTAGATCAGTTCTGAACCGCGTACGTCATGCTTGAAGAACAGGCGGGCGTCGCCTGCATCACGCGCTGTCTTCATGTCGTCGAGGACCTGCCAAAGCCTGCCCTTCAGAGCCGTGTCAGTCGAGCGTGCCGCCTGCTCGGCCGCGATGGCCTCAAGCGCAATGCGGCAGGTATAGACTTCATCAAAATCCCTCAGCGACATCGGCGTAACCCAGATGCCCTTTCGTGCCTCGCGTGTCACAAGGCCTTCGCGCTCCAAAGATCGCAGAGCGTCACGCACTGGCGAACGGCTTACGCCATACCGTTCCGCGACCTCCTCCTCCGTCAGCCGCTCGTTCGGGCGCAGCTCGAGAAAGACGATTGCATCTTCAAGAACTGCGACAAGGTTGTCCGCGATTCCCGCCGAAAGATTATAATGTGTGGCGCCAACGTTCATGTGCTCACCATACTGTACTCTGTATACAATTCAAGTCCCTCTCATTTGAAATCGTCAAAATTTCGTGACGCATTTCCCAATCGGTTTCGTTTTTCGACCTGATTACGCAATGTGCGCATTGCAGCCCACGTCGGATGATTAGCACATTTCGTGATATTGCAGCCGCGCCTCATCGTCTTTGGATGACTGCCGCCAAGGCGCGGTGCCAACATAGTCGATCTGACAGCGGGCGACAGGCCGCCATCCGTTCCCATCTTCTTACAAAGTGTCGCACCGCGGGGAACTCACCTCCTTAGTGGGCTACGATCAAAATATCGCTTTCGCCAGTGCGCCAACAAGTAGGCAGTCTTCGGACCTGCATCTGTCGGGTGCTGCAACTGGTGACCTCCCTGCGAGCATGGTGACAGAAGGTGCGCCGCCTTATCTTCAAGCTTGCCGGTTCGCGACCGGATTGACCGCCCCCTGACGCGAGCACCACATGCGGGTGCCGAACCTTAAAATCCGGGCCAATACGAAACCCATGTCTCTCTATGGAACCATCCTACCAGTGCGGTGACAGGCATGAGGCTGTCGGGGCTGGCTTCATTCGCGCATACAAAGCGGCCGGGAATTTCCACAGCAGCTCGGATCAAGCGTAAGGGTCAAGGTGTTCTCGGTATATACCGAGCCCCCGGCGCGCTTAGATTAAGAGCCAGCTTAAACTCCCGATTGAGACGGAGTATATACGTCGTGGTATGTACATCGAGGCGCTTCCCATGCCCCATGTCGCACGCGTATTCCAACCCGGTAATTATTAAGCAGTGCGACTCCCGAAAGAGTTCCGTCTCGACGTTCATCGTGTGGAAATCACGCAGGAGGGCGACGCCCTCATCCTGCGTCCGCATGTGGATCGACGTGAACCATGGGCCTCGTTGAAGGCGGCGCTCTCGCGCGGCATGAGCGAAGACTTCATGGAAGGCGGACGCGAGCAGCCAGATTCGCAGGATCGGCCTGACCTTGACGCGAAATTTTCGTGATTTCGCATCTTCTCGACACCAATGCGGTCATTGCGTTGATAGGTCGTCTATCCGAGAATCTGGCCAACCGGGTACTCCAGAGCACCGTCGGGACGATCGGCCTTCCGTCGATCGTCGCACATGAACTCTATTTCGGGGCGCAGAAAGCGTGAAGGTCCAGCGCAATATGGAGGCTCTGCGCTTGCTGTTTACGGATTTCCCAATCCTCGATTTGGACCAGCGCGACGCCTTCGCAGCGGGCGAAATCCGCGCAACTCTCTCCGCAAAGGCAACACCCATCGGCGCCTACGACGTCTTGATCGCTGGCCAAGCCAAGGCCCGCGGTCTCGTGCTCGTCACAAATACCATCGGCGAGTTCGGCGGCGTAGACGGGCTGCGGGTAGAAGACTGGTCGGCGAACCTCTGCCGGTAACGCATTTCGCCGGACAGGTTTGGATTTGCCTAACCGGTTGGATGGGCAGGATGGGCGATAAACCAAGTCGGGCAACCGCCAGTCGAGACGGTTAACTCGACGCCCACGGTTTCGCGCACCTGCAAAGGCCGCCGCGATCTTCATCATGAAGGCTTTGCTGAAACGGCCAATCGTTTTCCCATCGAGCTTGATGTACCGGGAGCGCTCGGCGATGTCGTGATTATACGCATGGACAATCACCCAGCATTATTTGAGATCGCCAAGCCAAGCGCGCCGGCACGCGATCGCGGAGACATCAAGCGCGATGCGACCTGCCTGTGGGGACTTGGTCGTGATGGCAAGCAGGGCAAGATGCGTCAGGCCATCGTTAGCGCCACACACCGCGACGACGAAATAGGTCCGGCGGGCCTTCCGTCTTTCGGGTTCCCCACGTTCACTTTGCCATGCGCAGAGATATGAATAGCGATGACCTGACCGGCTAGTCACTCACGTCTCACCGTTATAGCCTTCACCGCGCGCCAGGCTGTCGATCGCGGCGCCGAACGGTTCCTTGTGCTCGCTCGGCATTTGCGAAGCGCTATGGGCCTGGCGTGCATCGCCATGGATGCGCTAGTAATGTTCGTAACTCATCAACACGAATCGCGGTTTTCTGTGTTTCGTGAGCACGACGGGTTCGCAGGCTGCGGCATCCGTAACCTCGCCGACTTGCTTGTTGAGATCGCCTGTTGTGAAGTGCCGCATGGGCTTGCTCCTTCTTGCATCTCCATAATTTCCAGATTTTCCATATTTGCCAGAAAACGGCGCTTACGCGCCGCCCCCTTTCAGTTCCCAGACGGTGATGCCGAAGGCGCGAGCCCTGTCTCGAAGGTTTTCAGTAATGCCAGACCCCGGAAAAATGATGACGCCTACTGGCATAACGGAAAGCATATCGTCGTTTCGCCGGAACGGGGCCGCCTTTGCGTGCTTGTTCCAATTCGGCTTGAACGCGATCTGCGTCACGCCACGAGCTTCGGCCCAGCAAGCGGCGATCCGTTCAGCGCCCTTCGGCGAGCCACCATGCAGCAGCACCATGTCAGGATGCTTTGCGAGGGTCTTGTCGAGCGCAGCCCAGATCCGGTCGTGATCATTGAAGTCCAGGCCGCCACCGAAGGCAATCCTGGTCCCAGCCGGGATCAGAACCTCGGTCTCCGCGCGGCGGCGGGCGGCAAGGAAGTCCCTGGAATCGATCATCGCAGCTGTCATGTTGGCGTGATTGACCTTGGAACCGGTGCGTGGCCGCCATGCCGAGCCGGTGTGCGCGTCGAAGAGATCGGATGCAAAATCGCGCATGAACTCAAAGGCATTGCGGCGCTCAAGCAGCGAGATGCCCTCCATGATATGGCGTTCAAGTTCGACGCTCTTGACCTCGGAGCCGTCCTGCTCCTGCTGTCCATTGCGCTGGGCATCCTCGTTGCGCTGCAACTCGCGCTGAATGCGTTCACAGGCGCGATGGAAGAGATTGACGATCGACCAGAGCAGGTCTTCGAGATCGGGTTCAAGCCGCGTGTCGCCGAGCATCTCTGCGACGGCATCGAAGATCGCGGTCAGCGCGGCCTGGACGAGCCGCTCTTCGGGCAAGGGGCGCGGATCCGGTTCGTCCTGGAACGGACGATAGCCGTAGACCTGCATCACGTGGATGAGGCGGTCGGTCGCGGACGATGCGTGCGACTCGGTGGCGACATCGAAGGGGAGCTGGACATTCATCGTGGTCTCCGTCGGTTGTGGCCGCGCCTCTCGCGGCCTGACGGCGATCCCCTTCTATCCGGCGGGCGGGCCGGAACCGCGGCGCTCGCGCCGCGGCCCAGCGCAGTGCCGGGCCGCCGGGGTCAGGTTTTTTGCTCCGCGAGGAGCGCCGGCTTTGCTGGCGCGGGGAAAAAACCTGGCCTACGGCGGTTGGAGGCGCGAACGCCGGATGGTAAGGGTCGCCCCTCGGCAGGCGCGCAGGCGCGCTCGTCCGGGCGGTGACCGGCAGACCGGCTTCCGCCGTCGCAGCTGCGTCCCTCCGATCAACCGCCTCCTTCCAACGGTAGGAAGAGCTCGGCATCTTCCGGAGTAAGTTGAGCCCTGAGACTGGCGATCAGTTGGCGTGGGCCAATAGCAGATCGTCGTTGAAATCACCGCGGTCCGGGCGGAGCACGAGCGGCAAGATCCCGCGAGTCTGCGCGCGTTGGCTCAATCGCTTGATGCTGTTTTGGCCGGCTGCATCCGCGTCCGCGGCAATGTAGAGACGCACGCAACCGGGCGGCGGGTCGAAGGCTGCAAGGTGATTGGCCGTCAGGGCCGAGACCATTGGCATTTTCGGCATGACGTGCACGAGTGACAGGGTGCTTTCCAGGCCTTCTCCAGCGGTTATCACCGACACGGCGCCGTGCGCGGGAAAGCCGAACCGTACCGCATTGCCAAGCAGACTGCCGAGCGCGCGGCGGGGGTCATCGACAGGCGCTTTTCCGCCGCTGTGCGCATCGAGCCAAGTGCGATGGACGCCGGTTACCGCGCCTGCGGTATCGGTCACGGCCGCCAGCAGCGCTGGCAACCTGCTTGTCCGGCCCGTCGCCAGATCGCGATAGTAGCATGTCGGGTGATAGCGAAGCGCTGGATGCTCGGATGCGCGAAGAATGCCGCGCTGGCTGAGGTACCTTTCAGCCAAGCTATCCTTCAAGGGTTGGGCCATGCGGAATAAGCGCCGCGCACGCTCGTTGGCCGGTCTGTCGACCGGCGGGTTGGTTTGGGCGTCGCCCCTCCGGGACGTCGCCGGGGCGGGTAGCGGGAGGCTGAGGAACCGGCGTGCCTCGTCCGCAACGTCGTGGAAATCCACGAGCCCGCAGGTCTCCTGGATAAGATCGAGCAGGTCGCCATATTCGGCCGTTGCGGCATCGGTCCACCGGCCGGAACGGGGGCCGGTGAGATGGACATAGAGCGACCTTCCCTTGTTGTTTGCGGTATCTCCGACGATCCAGTAATTGCCGGCCCTGCGACCAGCGGAAAGGTAATGGCGGCAGACCGCCTCGGCATTGCGCGCGAGACGGTTCGCCAGTTCAGAGGCGGAGCGCATATCGGATCTCCATAAGGGGGGCTTAATGACATCGGGCGGCTGATGGTGCTGCACCAGACGGTGACGTACTGCAGGCCATCGCCGGTGGACCGGGCAGTAAAGTGCAGCTTCCATGCGGTTATCGCGGAGAACAGGCTGCTGTAGACAAACTAATCGTAGATCCTCTCCATGACGCCGACCAACGCGAAAGACGCGGTAAGGGGCGATCTCAAAGATCCCACCGTGGGCCAGACATGAAACGGCCTACCCCAGGATTTTACTACTTTTTTTACGATAGTAAAAGGCAGGATTATGGTGTAGCCTCGCTCGGGCAAAGGAGAGTGGTGGTGCGAACATTCCTTATTGGCGAGCAGACATATGATGAGACCTCCCCTGAGCTTCGAGCGCTCCTACCGCAGGCCTATGAACAGCAGATACGGCCCATGTGCATGTGCAAGGAACCCGCAGTCGCCATGTATATCGCGCGTCTGGACGACCAGTTCGTGGTCAAACGGATGCCCCTATCAGGCCGCGCGCATGATCCGGTCTGCCCCTCCTATGCACCGCCTTACGAGCTGTCGGGTCTCGGGCCCCTTATCGGAAACGCTATCCAGATCGAGGCGAGCGGCAAGGCCGATTTGAAGCTGGATTTCTCGCTGACGAAACGCGGGCCGAGGACAGCGGCCGCGGCACCGACGGAAGCGCCTGGGTCAGGGATACGAAGCGAGCCCCGCAGATTGTCATTGAAAGCGATGCTCCACTATCTCTGGGACGCGGGGGAGTTGACCGAGTGGCGGGCGGCGTGGGCTGGCCGCCGTGGTTGGGGTCGGATCCGCGCCAGTCTTCTCAACGCCGCCTCGCAGATGAGCGCACGCGGCAGCCCCTTTAGCGATATGCTCTTTGTGCCGGAAGTGTTTCAGTCGAACGATAAGGATGGCATCGCCGCCCGGCGAGCGGCTGCGCTGAAGGGTGTGCAGGCGACGGGATCGGGGTCGCGCAAGTTGATGGTCATCGTGGCTGAGGTGAAAGAATTTTCCCGGGCCCGCGAAGGCCAGAAGATCGTCGTGCGGCATATGCCCTTCCCGTTGATGATCGAGGAAGGCGCATGGCGACGCCTCACGGCCCGCTACAACACCGAGCTCGAACTGTGGCGATCGAGCGAGGCCTTTCACCTGATCGCCATTGCAACCTTTGGCATTTCGGCTGCAGGCATCGCAGCGGTGGAAGAGGTCGCGCTGATGGTGGTCACCGAACATTGGCTGCCCTTTGAGGATATTCATGAACTACGCCTTCTGAAGAAGCTCGGTCATCTGAACCGGAAGACCGTGAAAGGTTTGCGGTTTAACCTGCCGCGGTCGGCGCCGACGGTTTCCGTGATGCTTCCAGAACAGAAGCCTGCCCCAGTCGCCATGTTCATCGTCCCTCCAAATGCCGACGAGAAATACGAGCGCGCCCTCGCGGACTTGATCGAAACGCGATCGGAGATCACCTCTTGGATCTGGCGCGTGGCAGAGGGCGAGATCCCGAAACTTCCCTAAATCGGGACACGGCGCCGCAGAATGGTGACCGATTTCGGGCGATGATGATGCGCGAGCAAATGGGCGGGTCGGGGTGAACCTGGGCTTAGAGCGTGGTCGCGAAAATGCCCTGTCTCGAATAGCAAGAACCCGGCCACATGGCCGGGTTGGTCGACGTGTCTGATGGTGTGTACGGTCAGGCTGCACTTTCAAGCAACTGCCTTGCCTTGCCCTCAAGGTCCAGCCGCGTGTCCTGATGGGCCTTCCCGCGCGCCATAGCGGTCATCCCCTGCACAAAATCGAAGATGGTCTCAGGAGGTCGGCCCTCCTCTAGCAGTACGGTCTCAATAATCCGGCCTGTCTCGGCCTTTGAGAAACCGCGCTTGCGCAGGAAATTGGTACGGTCCTCGTCATTGCGGGCAACGACCCGGGCGCGCGCGGCGCGGATACCGGCGATGAACGGGACGGAAGAAGAATTCGCAAAATTCCTCAGCGCCGGGGCCGCCTCATGCGCGAAACGTTGGGCGGCGAACTTCGAGTGCCGAATGGTAATTTCCTGGAAGTCTTCCGCCCCCCACAGGTTTCTGTTGGCGCAAACGGCCCGAAGATAGAACGAAGCAATGCCGAGCGTCTTAGAACCGACCTCGGAGTTCCAAGCATAAAACCCCCGGAAATAGAGGTCAGGATCGCCATTCGGGAGGCGACCGGCCTCGATCGGATGAGTGTCGTCGACAAGAAACACGAACACGTCCCGGTCGCTGGCATAGAGCGTGGTCGTATCCTTGGTAATGTCGACGAAGGGATTGTGGGTCATGGTCGACCAGTCCAGCACGCCTGGCACCTTCCACATCGTATCGCCCACGCCATCGCCGGCGATGTCCATGACGGCGGCGACAAGATCCTTATCCCAGATGCGGCCGTATTCGGGACCGGTCACGGCGCGCAGCTCAACACGCCCATCCTCCATTTCGAGCGTTTTGATCATCTCGGCGCGATGGTTGAGAAGGCCATGCTGGAGGTTGATCGCGGCAAGCGGCGCGGGGAGCTGACGCATGTAACTTGCTGGCGCACCGACAAGGCTGCAGAGCTGTCCATAGCTCCAATGGGTCGGCGCCAGCGGCAACCGGCTGCCGGGGAGGACCAGCAAAAGGCGCTCGGCGTTGTCGCGGGTCGCCTCCACGCGGATCTCGGCGCTTTCAACCGTCCGAACGCGGGCGCGCTCCTTTCGCTCGCCAACGGCGCGATAGAGTTCCGACAGCGAGTTGTAGCGTTCGTCATCGGGACGTGAAAACCATTCCGACGACACGCGGCCGATGCGCTCGCCGCGCGCGATGTCGACCTTAAAGCCGGAGGAGACTGGCGATCGACTGGGGATCATGATGCTCATATGGATTGCTCCTGCGCTGGAAGCGCCCGGCCGGCGCGATTGCGCCCACCGGGTCGATGGGGGTGAGAAAGGGGATCAGACGACATGGCGAGGCGCCTCAGTCGATCGCCTGGAAGATTTCGGAGGCTTCGGGATGACTGGCCGAGTAAGCGTACAGACGACTGTAACCGTCACAGAGACGCTCGGACTGATACCGGAAGGAAAGGTGCGAGAAGGTGAACATCGTGGCGATCACGCCGGCAGCCTCGGCGGAAACCTCACCCTGAAATCCGGTGACGTCGCCAGTGATCCGGAAACGCGCTGTCGATCTCGGCGCAAGGAAGAGAGGCTGCCCGTCCTGTTCGTAGAAATCCCAAAACCCACCGGCATAATCGAGCGGGCTGAGCTTCTCCATAAAGCCATAGACAGCGTTTTCGGCGATGATCAGGAGCGATCGTCCGAAGAGGCTTGGCAGGAACGCCAGACGCCCCTCCTCAGAAACGATCGTGGCGGCTTTCCGCCTGGATTTAGATGTCGGCATTATCGTGTCTCCCACTGAGAAATAGGAAAGGCCCGGCGCTATGGCCGGGCCTTGGTTGGATCGATGCTGATTTGAAGGCTATTCCGCAGCGTCGTGATGGCCGCCTTGAGTGTCTTCAGGCTCGGCCCACTCTATCGCAGCGACCGAACCGTTCGATTCAAATGCGGGAAGATCGACGATGGCGTCTGGTATGCCCTCGTCCTCGACACTTGGGGAGTTCCCCCGGTTGGAGCCGGCCAATTTGGCCAGTGCGTCATCGGCCGGATAGCGCAGAATTTCCGGAAGCCATCCGCTGCCCTCGAGAAGCCGAGCGGCCTCACGGGCCATGTCCGGCTTTTTCAGGTGGTCGATCGACCGCGCCGCTTGCTCGCCCTTGGCTTCGCGGACGGCCTGCAGAATATGCGCCTTGGTGACACGGCCGAGATAACTGTCGACCGTTGGCGTCCAGCCAGCATTCACCATGCCGAAGCTTATCGCCTGGGCCAGTTGCCAAGCATGGTCGTTCTCGCTCGCGCGGCGGTTCCATTGCTGGATCGTCGCGTTTAGCGTTAACGCGGCGCAATGGGCGAAAAGCGCCATACGGCTTTCCTGATCCAAAGCCACGAGGTAGGTCCAGACCTCATCTGCATCGTCTGGAAGGTCATGGCCCCAGTTCTCGTGGCGCTGGTCGATCTCCTTTGCCCAGACGGTTTCGGCAAGGCCGTGCATCTGGTTGGGAACACTGTTCTGGACCGTGATGTCCAGGCACGAGGCCGTCCCGTAGTAGTAGAAGGTCTTCAGGACGAGCAGGTGCAGCACGGCGATGAATGCAATGGTCGGGTCATTGGCGAGTGCATTCCTGAGCGCAAGGGTGCGGGCCGCCGTCAGATCCTCGATGAGACGGTCCGAGAGTGGGCGAACCCTTCCATCGTCCTCGTCCGGTTCCTCCGTGCTGACCGGTTTGCCGTTGACCGACACGCCACTGGTAGACTTTTCGACGGTGTTCTCCTCTCCCTCATCCTGATCGAAACCTCCGCCGAGCGGTTCGTCTTGTTCGACGACAGGCTCATCTTCCGGCCGGACATAGCCTCGTTCGATTTTCAATTCACCGGTGGCAGCCAGCGAGATGAAAACGCCGCCCCGCGCAACGTCATCAGGGTCGAAGATGTACGGTCTATCGTTCAACGCATCCAGTTCGTTGCCGAGGCCTTCGAGCCGGCTCTCGGTTTCCTCGCAATAGGTTTCGGCTGCTGCATAGTCAGCGTCGAGCTTATCGTATTGCGCCTTAACGACATCATGGCGGACGCGGTCGTCCTCGCTCCATTCGGCCGACTTGCCATAGAAGCGGCGAAATCCGGCGCCATGGCCGTAATGGAAATCAATCGCGGCATCGACCCATTTCCAGCCTTCTTTCGCCTTCAGCGCCTCGGCATCGGTGGCAAGCTTCTCCAGCACGAGTTGCTCGAGCAGCGTCGGGTCTTGGAGCCAGCCGCCATTGTCCGGCTCAAAGAGGTCACGCATGATCGCGCCGCCGGCAACCTCGTAGGCCTCGATACCGACATACACTGCTCGGCGATCCGTTGCCCGGACGGCCGTTTCGGTGAGGAGCCGACGGATATAGTAGGGGTCGGCATTCTGCGCCCGAGACACCCCCTCCCAGACCTGCTCCTGGCGAGCGTGGTCCTTGGTAATGGAGAATGCCATGACCTGTGCAAGCTTCATCTGGTCATTAGCATAGAGGTCGAGGAGGCACGGCGAGACCGACGCGAGCCGCAGGCGCTGCTTCACGGTCGCAATCGAAATGTGGAAGCGGGCGGCGATCTCCTCTTCATCGAAGCCCTCCTCGCGCAGCGCCATCATGGCGCGGAACGCGTCGAGCGGATGCAGGTCTATGCGCTTGACGTTTTCGGCAAGCGAGTCTTCTGCTTCGAGGGTTGTGCCCGTACTGACGATGCACGGAACGCCCGTGGTTTTTGAAAGCTGCTTGCGGTCGACCAGCAGCTTCAGCGCGCGGTAGCGGCGACCGCCAGCTGGGACGCGATAGATGCCGGTCTCCTTGCCCTCGGCGTCGAGTTCGGCGCGGACATTGAGACTCGTCAGCAATCCGCGGCGAGCGATATCGTCGGCAAGCTCCTCGATGGAGATGCCCGCCTTCGTCTTTCGCACATTGTCCTGGCTGAGAACAAGCTTGTGGAAGGGGATATCGCGCCCGACGTTGAGCGCTATTTTCTGAATGGCCTGTGCCATGTCGTTTCTCCGCGGCGGACCCGCTGAAGCCTTTCTCCAGCAACCTCAATCCGCCAAAAGACACCCCTTCCCCCCTCTGTCTCTTTCCTCACCTGCCGTCCTCACCCCTTGCCGCCAGCGTCCGCATCGTCTCAGGGACTGCAGAAACAGTTGAGCGGCATCTTCAACGGCACGAGGATACCGATTGAGCGACAGACCGCGGCGCGAAATGATGGGGCGGGAGTATGATGCATTCAGTCATTGCTATGAAAGACGAGAACAAGCGAAGAGGTAGAGCTCCAACGGCGGTCGCATGATGTCGAGACGCTCGTTGCTCGGGATGACCGCCGCTTTCGAACACCCTTATCTCCGGTCAGCTCATGGTAATGAAACCGGCAACGTTGCGCATAACGCTGCAACATTTCGGCGAGGTGGCCGAGCCGAATATGCAAAGCGGAGCGATCAACGCAGTTGTATCCCGATGACCGCAAGTCGAGGAATTGACACGATCATCGGAAGACCGCGTCCGCGACTGCGTTCGCGGGGGGCCACGCCCGACGATGATGAGCACTACGTCTACGCTATAGCCCTCTAACGCCGCCCGGTGCGACTTCCAGTATTCACCGGCGCAGTTTCATGTGCGGTTTTGGCCATTTTCTGAATGGCCAGGTCGGGGTATAATGCGGGACGTCTGCTGTTGGCAGGCAGCGGGCCGAATCAACCATCCTCGCCACCTATTCGTTGACCAAATCAGCGTCCATATCTCTTGAAATTTTCACCGGATCTGCCACGCATGGGCCATGCACATTCGCGTTGTAACCTTTGACGACCTCCCCGCTCTATGCAAGCTGGACACTTTTGCTGCGGAGTATCCGGAGCGTCGAGAAGCTATCCATGCCTGGATCGGTCAAGGCATCTGCCGACTGGCCGAAGTGGATGGTGAACCAGTTGGGTATGGAGCCCTTACTTACCATTTTTTCGGGTCGGCGTTTATTGAGATGCTGATGGTCGATGTTCGGTTTCGCGGTCGTGGTGTAGGGCTCGCTCTTGTTGAGCATTTCCAAGCCATATGCCTTGGACCAAAGCTCTTCAGCTCAACAAACCTGTCCAATCGCCCGATGCAAAGCCTCTTGCTGAAAGCAGGCTTCAAGCCGAGCGGCTACATTCACAATCTCGACGAAAACGATCCCGAATTGGTGTTCTTCTATCCCGTTCCGTAATGGACCAAGAGTGCTCGCCCTTTACCGCCGCTTTCGGGCGTGTCCATCGTACCCTCAAATGGCGATATGGGGTCAACGAGGCCGGCGCAGCCTTGAATGATCTCCGGCCTAACGGCTCCCACGATGCCGAGGCGGTTTTCAAGCGGAACCCCGGCTTTGCGGCTGATGTGGCTTCTGGTGATCGTGAGCGAGCCATGCCCGCAAGGCACGCCGTGCAACGGGAAACCGAGATGCGCCAAAATCCCGAACTGCGCGCCGACCGCTTCGTGGAGCGGTTCCGGGACCTCAGGCAGATCGGCGACCGCCAGTATGCGGCAGGCAACTATTCCGGCTACAAGGCCGCGCGGGCAGAGATGGGCAACATCGCAAAAAGCCTTGAGCGCGATCCCCAGATGGAACCCCTGCTCGAAGGTCTCAAGAAGCAACTTGGCATCGACATTGAGTTCAACTCAGGCATGAGGCTGGGGCGGCAACTTTCCCTCAGTCATGGCCTTGGCGGAGGCCGGGGCATCGGATTGTAGAGCGAAGAGCTTTCCTATTTGCCGCCGTTTCTACGCCATAGCCCTACGCTGCCTAAATATCAATTGCACAACGATAAATCACTGTTCTGTCTGGTCTCTGTAATCGTCAGAAACAACCAGCAGGAGGCAGCACAGCCATGCGCCAACCGGACCGTATCGTCCGTTAGAAGACCGTTCTCGCCCGCACCGGGCTGTCCCGATCCACCATCTATCGCAAGATCGCCGAAGGCACCTTTCCCGCACAGATCAAGATCAGCACCAATGGCGCTGGCTGGAAGGAATCCGACATCAATCGCTGGGTCGCCAACCCGGTCGGATGGCGGCAGCATTCGTTCAACGAATTTGATTTCCTTGATGACTTCTGACCGCAACGGCGACCACAAGCCGGTGACGGCGTCCCGTTCCCGGGACGCCAAACGGCCGCCTACGGCATCGGAACAGCTTGAGGAATTGCTGGGCTATCCGTGGCCGTTCCCCGGCAGGCCGCCTAAGCACGACCTCAGCACATGGACCGTCACCGAGGACTGGTCCGACCCCGTTCCGGTCACAAGCCGAGATTGAGGTGTTCGAGCGATAGTTCGGCGACCTGTTCGGTGAACTCTTTGACCCCGACGCTGGATTGCCCGATGCCGGGGCCGAAATTGACCTTGAAAACGGTACTAAATAATGATACTGGATACTCCATGAAAAAGCGTCACCGAGCCACGCTGGAACGGATATTCGCCCGTCCGGTCAACGGTTCGATCCGCTGGGCCGACATAGAGGCGCTGTTTGTAAGCCTCGGGGCGGAAGTCAGCGAGCGAGAGGGCTCTCGCGTTGGCGTGTTCCTGTTCGGCGAAGTGCGCGTCTTTCATCGTCCGCATCCTTCGCCGGATACGGACAAAGGTGCGGTTGCCAGCATCCGTAAATGGCTGGACGAACACGGAGTAAAGCCATGAACAATGTCATTGAAATCAATGGCGAGAAGGCGGTTATCGCTTTCGATCCCGAGATTCAGATGCTGCGCGGCGAGTTTGTCGGCCTCAATGGCGGGGCCGACTTCTATGCCGAGAGCGTCCACGATCTGATCGAGGAAGGCCGCAAGTCGTTGGCCGTCTATCTGGAAATGTGCCGGGAGAAGGGCATCGAGCCGCGCCGGAAGTTCTCCGGCAAGTTCAATGTCCGCCTCACCCCTGACGACCATGCCGCCGCAGTCATTGCCGCAGCAGCATCGGGCAAAAGCCTGAATGAATGGATCGTCGGGACGATCAGGGAGGCTGCTGAATAGCGGCCTCTTTCGTTCGACCGCATTTGAACGGAGACATCGCCATGACCGCTACCACCGTGCCGCTACGCGCTGCGCTTTATCTGCGCGTCTCAACGGCGCGGCAGACCGAACATGACGTATCCATTCCCGACCAGAAGCGTCAGGGCGAAGCTATTGCGAGGCACGCGGGCTACAACTGGTTGAAACCTTCATGCGAAGCGGTTTCGGCGAATGCAGGTGCAGTCTTGCGGGTGAAGAGAACGGAGCGCGGGCGGAATTTATTTCCGCTTTGCGCCTTCATACCGGTCGCTCGGTGGCCTGAACGGTTTTCCCGCAAACTGCCGCTCGCTCAAGCTTGGAGCGGGCTTGTACAGAAGAGCCAAAAGCAACGGAGATCCGACGCTCTATCAACCATCAACGGCGCTGCTAGATAGCTGCACGATCAATGGAAATTCCGGCTCTTGACCTTTAGACGATCGATCAACAGGTCCGGGATGTAGATGTCCCTCACCGGCGCGGCTGGCTTCGGCCGCTCGCGCGAGTCCGGAGCACCATTGCCGCGTGCAAACTCGTCGCCGCGCCCATGAGGAAGCGGGAAATCCTCGCCGCGTTCGCCCAGCCCGCCGAGATCGTCGGACAGATCGAACAATCGCTGTGCGACAAGATGAACGACATCCCCTTCCCGTTGGATCTTGCCATTGATGGAAAGCATCGAAGCGGAGAGGACCAGACGGCGCTGGCGTTCGAATAGCGTCGGCCAGACCACGGCATTGACGATGCCGGTCTCATCCTCAATCGTCATGAACATGACACCTTTGGCCGAACCCGGCCTCTGGCGCACAAGCACGAGCCCGCCGGTCATCAACCAGCGCCCGTCGCGCGCGGCCATCGCCTCGGCGCAGGTGACTATCCGCCTCTCGCGAAGGTCTTTTCGAAGGAAGGCGACCGGATGTTGGCGGAGGGTAAGACCGGTATGGGCATAGTCCTCGACAACCTCATGTCCTGCCCTCATCGACGGCAGGGCGACCTCGGGCTCCTGGAGTTCCGCGACCTGGCGCGCCTCGCGCTGAGCGGCGGCGGCCCACAGTTCAAGCGGCTCGTCGCGCAGCGCCTTGATTGCCCATAGCGCATCCCGGCGTTGGAGCCGAAGCGACGGCAGGAAGGCATCCGCTTCGGCAAGCTTGACGAGAGCGGCCGGAGGCACGCCTGATCGTCGCCAAAGATCATCGACCGAGGCAAAGGGTTCATCCCCACGCGTCGCCACGATCCACGCGGCATCGGCGGTAGACAATCCTTTCACCATCCTCATGCCCAGGCGGACCGCGCAGAGGCGGCTTCCCACACTTTCCTCCAGCGTGCAGTCCCAACGGGAGGCGTTGACGCAGACCGGCCTGATCTCGACGCCGTGCGCGCGCGCATCCGAAACGATTTGGGCAGGGGCATAAAATCCCATCGGCTGGGAGTTCAGCAGCGCTGCGCAGAACGCATCGGGGTGGTGGCATTTCACCCAGCTCGACGCATAGGCGATCAATGCAAAGCTGGCGGCATGGCTTTCTGGAAAGCCGTAGCTGCCAAATCCCTCCAACTGCGAGAAGGTCTGCTCGGCAAATTCGGACGTGTAGCCGTTCTTCACCATGCCAGCGATGAGCTTGTCCTTGAACTTCGAGACGCCGCCCGAGAACTTGAACGTGGCCATCGATTTTCTCAGCTGGTCCGCTTCACCGCCGGAAAAGCCGGCGCAAACCATGGCAACCTTCATGGCGCTCTCCTGGAACAGCGGTATCCCAAGCGTTTTAGACAGGACGGCCTCCAGTTCCGGCGTTGGATAGTCGATCGGCTCCTTGCCCTCTCGCCGGCGCAGATAGGGATGCACCATGTCGCCCTGGATCGGCCCCGGCCGCACGATCGCCACCTGGATGACCAGATCATAGAAGGTCTGCGGCTTGAGGCGCGGCAGCATGGACATCTGTGCGCGGCTTTCAATCTGGAAGGTGCCGAGCGTGTCGGCACGGCGGATCATGGCATAGGTCCGCGAACATTCGGCCGGGATCGAAGCGAGGTCACGACCGTCGCCCTTGTGCTCGGCCATCAGGGCAAAGGCCTTGGCCATGCACGTCAGCATGCCGAGCGCCAGCACGTCGACCTTCATGAATTTGAGCGCCTCGATGTCGTCCTTGTCCCACTCGATGACCTGGCGATCGTCCATGCGCGCCGGCTCGATCGGCACGAGATCGTCGAGCCGGTCATGGGTCAGCACGAAGCCGCCGGGGTGCTGGCCGAGATGGCGCGGTGCGCCCATCAGTTGCTGGGCCAACTCCAGCGCCAACATCAGCCGGTAGTCGGCAGCGTTTAGATTGTTCTCTCGAATCTGGCGCTCGGATACTCCCTCAGACCAGCCCCAAACTCCGGACGATAGTTGCCCGATCATGTCTACCGGCAGGCCCAGTGCCTTGCCGACGTCGCGCAGCGCGCCCTTTGCCCGATAACGGGTAACGGTCGAACAGAGGGCAGCTCGGCTCCGACCGTAGGTCTCGTAGATCCACTGGATGACCTCCTCGCGCCTTTCGTGCTCGAAATCCACATCGATGTCGGGCGGCTCGTCCCTTTCCTGGCTGACGAAGCGCTCAAAGAGGAGGTCATTGGTGTCCGGGTCGATGGACGTCACACCCAGGCAGTAGCAAACGGCGGAGTTGGCGGCGGAGCCCCGGCCCTGGCAAAGGATGTCTTTCGAGCGAGCGAAACGAACGATCGAAAAAACCGTAAGGAAATAGGGGGCATAGTTCATCTTCCGGATCAGTTCGAGTTCACCCTGCAGCGACTTTCGAACCTTGTCCGGCACGCCCTCGGGATAGCGACCCGCGGCACCTTCCCAGGCGAACTTGACCAGAGATTGCTGTGGATCAAGGCCAGGGACGATGGCTTCCTCCGGATACTGATACTGCAGCTCCTTGAGATCGAATTTGCAGCGCTCGACAATCTCGCGGCCGCTGGCGAGCGCTTCCGGGTATTCGGCAAAAATCCGGTGCATCTCCTCAGGCGCCTTGAGAAACCGATCGGCATGCCGCTCGCGGTCAAAACCGACATCATCGATTGTGGTTCGCGTCCGGATGCATGTGACGACATCCTGAAGCTGGCGCCGGCCCGGCTCGTGAAACAGCACGTCATTGGTGACGACGGTGCGAACCTTGAAGCGCGCAGCCATCGTGGCAATGCCGTGGAGGCGTAGGCGGTCATTCGGCCGTCGCCGCAGACAGAGGCTGACATAGGCACGATCGCCGAAAACCTCAGCCATTTTTCGAAGCTGGACCGCGCAGGCGTCGTCGGCCTCATCGGGCACGAGCACCCCCACCATGCCGGCGGCATGATGGGCGACATCAGCGAAATCGATCAGGCAGTTGCCTTTGCCGCCGCGGCTCTTGCCGAGGGACAGCAACCGGGTCAGCCGGGAATAGGCTGGCCGGTCCATGGGATAGACGAGGAGCGACATGCCATCGGTGAGATCCAGGCGGCAACCGACGACCAATCGAACGCCCGTGGTCTTGGCCGCTTCCCAGGCTCGTACGATGCCGGCGAGGCTGTTGCGGTCAACGACGCCAAGCGCGTCTATGCCGAACGCTGCAGCCGTCGCGAACAACTCGTCCGCGCTTGACGCGCCCCGCAGGAAGCTGAAGTGGGTCGTGACCTGAAGTTCGGCATAGCGCGTCATCCAAACACCCCATGCACAAACCAGAGATGCGAGCCGGTTTCCGGATCGATGCCGTCCCCGGCGCGATAGACCCAGTAGCGTTCGCCGAGCTCATCCTCGACCACGAAATAGTCCCTCACGGCGTGGAATTCGCGCGGCCGGCGCCACCACTCGCCAAAAATCCGCTCCGGTCCATCGGCGCGCACGACCTTGCGTCGCTTGCCCCGCCAGGTAAAGACCGCCGGCGGCTGGTCGGGCAGGAGGGCAATGACCTCGATGCGTTCCGGATTGGCGAAGAGCCGTGACGGCCGCGGCCATTTCACCGCCCATGCCTCACCGATGTCAGGCGCGGTCGCGGCAATCCGCCGGACTGAGCGCTCCGGCACATCGGAGGCAACGGGCGCGACGCGAAAGAGCCGGTGGCCGCGATTGCCGAGAATGTCGACGAGCGGCGTGATGTCGGCGACCTCCTCTTCGATCAGCGAGGAAGCAATCTGACGTTCCTCCAGCGGCTCGGCGAAGACGGCGACCAGCACCAGCTTCTCGATGCCGAAGCCGGGATCGATGGTCTCGATGCGGTCGCAGAGAAGCTTCGACAGCCGAGCCGGATCTCGAACCGGCTTGGCAAGACCGGCACGCAGATGTTGCCTTGTATTGTCGACGCGATAGACGAAGAGGTCGCAGCGCCGTGCACCAAGACCATTTTCCGCAAGGCGCGCTGACAGTTTCCCGACCAGCCGGCGGACATATTTGGCGATCGTTTCCGGCGCCCCGATGGGTTCGGCGAAATTCTTCGCCACCTCGACAAGCTCAGGCGTACGGATAGGTTCGATCGGTTCGGCGATCCGACCGAACATCTGATCGAGCCGGCGCGCGGGCTCGGGCCCAAACCGTAGCGTCAGCGGCGCGCGCGCCATGGCCGATATTTGGCCGACCGTGTCGATGCCAAGCACGCGCAAGCCTTGGACTGTTTCTGCCGGCAGCCTGAGCGCGACGACCGGCAGGTCGATGACCGCCATCGTCACACCACCAACTGGGACGATCGTCGTCTCCGCGGAAAGCAGGCGTGCGAGCGCATGGGCGGCGCCCCAGCTGTCCGCCAGGGCCGCCCGTGCCGTCAATCCGTGGCTGCGCAGGCGATTGACGAGACCTGACAAGAGAAGGTCTTCACCACCCTGGAGGTGATCGGCGCCTTCGGTGTCCATCACCAAACCATCGGCGCCGTCGACGGCAACGACGGGGCTGTATTGCCTGAGTGCCCAAAGCGCGAGCCGTTCCACCGCCGCCGCATCCTCGGCGGGCGCGGCGTCGACCATCAGGAGATCGGCGACCATGGCCTGCGCTTTGCTGGCGGGCATGCCGATGCGCAGGCCGAGTTTCAGGGCTGTCGGATCGGCTCCGGAAATCCAGCGCTTGGAGCCGCTGCGGGCAACGACGACCAGTGGCTTGTCAGCCGGCAAGGCTTGGCCAGCGTGCCGTCTGATCCGCTCGGTCGAGAGCTGTGGGAAGTAGACAGATACGACCCTTGGCATCGGGGGCTCCAATTTCAAATTCGGCGCATTCACCCGCCTTCACCCGCATCAGTTCCGCAAGCCAGCGCGCCCTTCCAACACCGGCGACCGGCAGCCTTTCCGACGGCAGGGTGCTGATGCGCCACCGCGTCGTCGAGGCTGTTGGCTGCCCATAGTCCGAGGCCTCGTTTTGTCGTCGCCAGCGTCGCAGCACGATGCCCATCGCGCCGGTCTTTTCGGCAGCAAGCTGCAGCCGTCGCGACGCGTTCATCGGCAAACGGACCAATTCCCCGACCACGGCAGCGAGCCCGCCGAAGGACAGCCCTTCCTCCATGGCGGACAATGCCTCTTCTTCCCGATCACTTTCGCAAAACACGACGCGATCCGGATGAAGCCCCGCTTGGGCAACTGCGGGGAAAAACAGATCTGGGCGCGTCATGCACCACAGGACTTTCCCGCCCGAACGGGCAGCGATGCCGGCCACGAAGAGCGCAGCCGCAGCCCCATCGACCGTCCCTCCCCCACCGCCGGCGACCTCGTGCAACGCGCCGAAAGCGAGCCCTCCCCCTGGAAGTACCCGGTCGAGCTGTGCAACGCCGAACGGCAGGGCCTGCCTTGCGCGTTGTGGGCCGCCTTCCAGCTGGCCGATGCGTTCGCGAAGCTCCGCCAGCAAGGGGTTGAGGGCATGGTTGGCCACGGCAGAATTGTTGCTCCTTCAGGGTGTTCAGCGGTTTTCCAAGCTGATACGTTCATTATTTGTTCCGATTACTTTCGCGAGTCAATCGGCCCCACGGCCCGAAAACCAGCCCTGGCTAAGTTGTTGAAACGAATCCCTCAGCGGCATCAAGGAGATATCCTGTGACCGAAGGCGAGGAAAATTTTCTTAAGATGTCTAGTGACGAATAACAGCCGTTTACACGAGAACTGAATGGTCAGCAGCGCCGAACAGGCGTTCGTGCAGCCACCACCGGAACTCCCACACACTTTAACAGCCGCAGTCTTCGGTCAGGTCTTTAGAAAAGCCCTGACCCCGGTCGGCTGATTGCAGTTCGTGTCCAGATCCTTTGGATAGCCGATTTGCTTCGCGCCAGCAGAGCGGCAGAGATTATGGGTGATGTCGCTCTCCTGCCCCAAGCCGGGCGCGCTTTATCGCGCCGACCCCACGGCTCGCATACGCGATATGTTTAAAATTCTGGTCGCGAACTCGCCTTATGACCAATCAAATGAACAGAAGTTGACTATCTACCCAGCCTATGACACGGTGTACAAAATTCTGGTCGCGAGCACGCCTCATGTCCACTCAACTGAACAAACAGGTATGACCGTGCCCCGTCAGAGAAGCTACTCCAGAGTCACGCACCAGGCGCTTGCCATGCTCGGCAAGCTGATCCGCGTTGGGCGGGCCGAGCGCGGCCTGACCGCGCAGGAACTGGCGGACCGCGCCGGCATCAGCCGCACGACCCTATCCAGCATCGAAAAAGGTGCGCCGGGCCCTGAGATCGGCATCGTCTTCGAGGTTGCTTCAATCGTCGGCGTGCGCCTGTTCGACTATGACGAGCGCATGCTTCAGATGCACAATGCCCGCCTCGACGAAAAACTGACGCTGCTGCCCAAGAGCGTCCGCCACAGGGTGAAGGAGGTCGATGATGACTTCTAAGGCGGATTTGACCGAAGCCTTTGTCTGGATGTGGCTGCCGGGGGCAACAGAACCGGTGGTGGCCGGCCGCCTCGACCAGGATGGCGAGCGCCTGCTCTTCACCTACGGCGCCAGCTATCGGCGCCGTGAGAGGGCCATTTCCCTCTACGAGCCGGAACTGCCCCTCCAGGAAGGCGTCATTGCACCCATCGACGGCCTTCAGATGGCCAGTTGCATTCGCGACGGCTCTCCGGACGCGTGGGGCCGACGCGTCATCATTAACAGGCTGACAGGCAAGAAGCCTGATGCTGCCGGCGCACCCGAGATCAGCGAACTGACCTTCCTGCTGCAGTCAGGTTCCGACCGCATTGGCGCCCTCGACTTTCAGGCATCGGCCACAGAGTATGTCCCCCGTCTTGCCACGCAGGCCTCGCTGGACGAGCTCATGGAAGCGGCTGCCCTTATCGAAAAAGGCGTCCCGCTAACCCCGGCACTCGACCAAGCCCTCAATCACGGCACGTCGATCGGCGGCGCGCGCCCCAAGGCGCTCATCGATGACGGCGCGAAGAAATTCATCGCAAAATTTTCGGCCGTCAATGACACCTACAGCGTCGTGAAGGCCGAATTCATCGCGATGAAGCTGGCAGCCTACTGCGGACTCAACGCAGCGCCCGTGTCGATGACCCATGCCGCCCATAAGGACGTGCTGCTTATTGAGCGCTTCGACCGCACACATACAAAGGATGGCTGGAAAAGGCACGCCATGGTGTCAGCCCTGACCATGCTCGGCCTTGATGAGATGATGGCCCGCTACGCTTCCTACGAAGACTTGGCCGAGCTCATCCGCCACCGCTTCACGGACCCAAAGGATACGCTGAAGGAACTCTATGGGCGGATTTGCTTCAACGTGCTGTGCGGCAATACCGACGACCACGCCCGCAACCATGCCGCCTTCTGGGATGGCCGTATGCTGGCGCTGACGCCAGCCTATGACATCTGCCCGCAAGGCCGAACCGGCCGTGAAGCCACGCAGGCCATGCTCATCAAGGGCGAGGGCCGCGCCAGCACGCTCGCCACTCTGATTGCCGCCGCGCCGGATTATCACCTGAAACAGGCGGAAGCCGCCGTGCTGATCGAACATCAGATCACAACCATCGCCAACCTCTGGCAAGAGGTCTGCGACGAAGCGGACCTCAGCCCTATCGACCGCAAGCTGTTTGCCGGACGACAGTTCCTCAACAGCTACGCCCTCGAAGGCCTCGATGACCACAAGGCGCTGCAGGACGCCTTCCGCGCCGCTCACAACACGCTCCTCGCAAGCGCTTAGCCGGCACCGTTTGCCATGAATAAAGTTCAATCAAACGGGATTGGCGGGTAATAGCCAGTCGTTTCGAGCTTTGACGAGCACGCAGCTTCGAACTCGCGGATCACATCAGGCGTGTTGTCATCACGCAGCACCGCATCTGCACCGGCAAGGCCTGGATCCAACTGGGCCGCTTCTTTTGTATAGGAGGAGATGAAGAATGCCTTTTCACCCTCCCAGACTTCACGGTCATCGACAGTCCCAGAGCAAAGGTGCGCCCCATCGAAATCAGATTGCAGCTCATCGACCGTCGGCTGCGTGGCGGCGAGCGAAACTGTCAAAGCCAGAACGAAAAACATTGTAACCTCGGCGCTGTGAGAAACTTCCACTCATCAGATTCTTTTCTGCAAGTCGACGGCCTCACGAGATCTCTCACGCATGGGTGATCAGAGTTTTCTATCTAAACGACGATCAGCGAGAAGGGTTCAACGCCTTGGGTCAGCCTGTTGCCGGCGCCGAACACACGTGGCAGATCGGAAGGTCGAGTGGCCGACAGTATGTCACAACAGCCGGTCACATTGACCGGCCGCGCATATGCTTGCGCGAGAGCGCTGCCATAAAAAATGGCGCGATCTGCGAATACCATTCGGGAGAAGTTTGCTCGAGAGAGAGTAAGGTCATCATGACCATGTTCAGCTTACCGGGGTTCTCAGCTAGCGCTTGACCTGCTATGTTCCTTTTTTGTTCGCGCGCAATCGGAAACTGCCTGGACCATAGTCTCGATTTTCCAAGGGCTGAGCCGAGACGAAATACGTAGGGGAACTTCATTGGACTGTTCGGCAAGATGACCGCAGCCTATCTCGAGAAACTGAACGACCGGCAGCGCGATGCGGTTAAGCACGGCGTAGGAGCACCTGACCGATCAATCGGTGGTCCTCTCCTTATCATCGCCGGCGCGGGAAGCGGCAAGACCAACACCTTGGCCCACCGCGTCGCGCATCTTATCGTCAACGGTGCCGATCCGCGCCGTATCCTGCTGATGACCTTTTCGCGGCGGGCGGCGTCGGAGATGGCGCGGCGGGTGCAGCGCATCTGCCGACAGGTCCTTGGCGACAACGCCGCCGTGATGACGGACGCCTTGGCCTGGGCCGGAACGTTTCACGGGATCGGCGCGCGGCTTTTGCGGATGTATGCCGAGCAGATCGGCTTGAGTGTCGATTTCACGATCCATGACCGCGAAGACTCTGCTGATCTCATGAATCTCGTCCGGCATGAACTGGGCTTTTCCGCTAAGCAAAGCCGGTTTCCGACCAAGGGCACGTGCATCTCGATCTATTCGCGGGTGGTCAATTCGCAGATGTCGATCAAGGAGGTCCTTAAATCCTTCTATCCCTGGGTGCTGGAATGGGAAGATGAACTCAAGCACCTCTTCGCCGCGTACGTCGAGGCCAAGCAGGCACAGAACGTCCTCGATTACGATGATCTGCTGCTCTACTGGGCGCAGATGGTTTCCGAACCCGAATTAGCCGAGGATGTCGGAAATCGGTTTGACCACATCCTCGTCGATGAATACCAGGATACAAACCGCCTCCAGGCATCGATCCTGATGTCTCTGGCGCCTGGCGGCCGCGGCTTGACCGTCGTTGGCGACGATGCGCAGTCGATCTATTCCTTCCGCGCGGCAACCATCCGCAACATCCTCGATTTCCCGCAGGAATTTTCGCCGACGCCTGCAGACGTCATCACGCTCGACCGCAACTATCGTTCGACCCAGCCTGTTCTGGCCGCCGCCAATGCCGTCATCGAGCTGGCGCGTGAGCGCTACACGAAAAATCTCTGGACCGATCGCGCGTCGGAGCAGCGCCCGATGCTCGTCACGGTCAAGGATGAGATCGACCAGGCCGGCTATATCGTCGAGCAGGTGCTCGCAAACCGCGAGATCGGCCTCACCTTGAAGCAGCAGGCCGTGCTGTTTCGCACCTCCAGCCATAGCAGCGCGCTCGAAATCGAGCTCACACGGAGAAACATTCCCTTCGTCAAGTTCGGTGGTCTTAAATTTCTCGACGCCGCACACGTCAAGGACATCTTGGCGGTCATGCGGTTTGCGCAGAACCCACGCGACCGGGTTGCGGGTTTCCGTGTGCTGAAGCTGCTGCCCGGCATTGGACCGCAAACCGCCGGCAGAATCCTTGACACGATGGCAGCCGACCCGGAGCCATTGCAGTCGCTGGCCGAAGTTCCGCCGCCGGCCAAGACGGGCGATGACTGGCCCGCCTTCATCACGCTCGTCACGGCGCTCAGAAAGGCCGAGGCCGGCTGGCCGGCGGAGATCGGCACAGTGCGGATGTGGTATGAACCTCATCTCGACCGCATCCACGAGGATGCCGATACCCGAAAGGAAGATCTCGTCCAGCTCGAGCAAATCGCCAGCGGCTATGCCAGCCGTGAACGGTTCTTGACCGAACTGACGCTTGATCCGCCAGACGCCACGAGCGACCAAGCCGGCGTGCCGCTGCTCGATGAGGATTACCTCATCCTCTCGACGATCCATTCGGCGAAGGGCCAGGAGTGGCGCGCGGTGTTCATGCTCAACGTCGTCGATGGCTGCATTCCATCCGACCTCGGTGTGGGCACGACCGCCGAACTCGAAGAGGAGCGCCGGCTGCTTTATGTCGGCATGACGCGCGCGCGCGACTACCTTACCCTGATCACGCCGCAGCGCTTCTTCACGCACGGCCAGAACGCCCAAGGGGACAGGCACGTCTATGCATCCCGGACCCGCTTCATACCGGCGACGCTGCTGCAATATTTCGAGACGACAACATGGCCGAAGGTCTCGGCCGCGGCCAGTGAGCGAAGCGCAAATCAGATCCGCGTGGATGTCCGCGAGCGCATGCGGTCAATGTGGAAGTGAGATGGGCGAAGATGCCGCGCCATCGATAAGAAAGATCATCCATGTCGACATGGATGCCTTCTACGCATCGGTCGAGCAGCGCGACAACCCGGAACTGCGAGGCAAACCGGTCGCCGTCGGCGGCTCGGCAGCGCGTGGCGTGGTCGCCGCTGCGAGCTATGAGGCCCGCGCCTTCGGTGTGCGGTCCGCCCTGCCCTCGGTGACGGCGAAAAGACGCTGCCCGGAGCTTATTTTCGTTTCGCCGCGCTTCGACGTTTATCGCGCCGTCTCGTCCCAAATTCGGGACATTTTTGCGGAGCATACAGACCTGATCGAGCCATTATCGCTCGACGAGGCATATCTCGATGTTACCCATAACAAGCAGGGCATCCCGGTCGCAACGGAGATTGCCGCCATGATCCGCGCACGTATCAAGGACGTCACCGGCCTGAATGCCTCGGCCGGCATCTCCTATTGCAAGTTCCTCGCCAAGACGGCCTCGGACCTCAACAAGCCGAACGGTCAGGCGGTCATCACGCCAAAAAACGGGCCGGCTTTCGTCGAGGCGCTGGCCGTCAAGAAATTTCACGGCGTCGGGCCGGCAACTGCCGCCAAGATGGAGCGGCTTGGCATCCTGACCGGTGCTGACCTCAAGGCAAAATCGCTTTCCTGGCTTCAGGAGCACTTTGGCAAGTCGGGCGCCTGGTACTACGCTATCTCCCGCGGCATCGACAACCGCCCCGTCCAACCGGACCGGCCGCGCAAGTCCATCGGCGCCGAGGACACCTTCATGGTCGACATCGTCGATCCGACCGCCGCCCGAGACGAAATCACTCCGCTTGCCGCAAAGGTCTGGCGCCACTGCGAGGGAAAGGGCCTACACGGGAGGACGGTGACGCTGAAGGTCAAATATGCCGACTTCCAGGTGATCACCCGCAGTAAGACAACTACAACGCCGATCGGCAGGTTGGATGATCTCGAAGCCATCGCGCAAGCGCTTCTGGAGGCATTCTTCCCCACGACCAAAGGCATCCGTCTGCTTGGCGTCACCCTATCTTCCTTCATTGATGACCAGGTGTCCGAGGCAAGCCAGCTCGAGTTGCAGATTTGATCTTCGCAGAGGAGGCTAAAGGTCGAAATTCGAGCCACACGCGTTAAATGCAATGTATCGGCCGGGAATGCTGTGAAACCACCACCTATTCGGAGGAGCCATGTGTAACGATTATCGCCTGATGGTCGAGTTGGCTTCGGTCATTGATGAGTTCGAACACCTGAAGATCAAAATCCGGTTCCCGGAAGGGCGTCCCAATATCGAGGCACGCGAGGACATCAAGATAACTGACATCGCACCGATTGTGCGCAGCGCAGAGGGCGCCCGCCAAGGCGGGGAACTCGTGCAGCGCCGTTGGAGCTGGCCCAGTCCGACGAAAAGGCCGGTCTACAACTTTCGCTCTGAGGGCCGCGATTTCACCTCCAATCGGTGCCTCATCATCGCCGATGGCTTCTACGAGTTCACCACACCACGAGACACAAAGAAGAAGGGCAAGGACAAGTGGCTCTTTCGCAAGATCGGTGATCCCATCTTCGCCATAGCGGGCATCTGGCGCGAAACGCATGACGTCGGGCGAGCCTTTACCATGCTCACCATGGAGCCTGGCCCTGACATAGCGCCCTATCATGATCGTCAGATCGTCATCCTTGACCGGAGCGGTTGGGCAGATTGGCTTGATCCCTCGGTTTCGGCGACCTCGCTAATAAGGCCCCTTCCACGCGGGTCACTCTCGGTAGAGCAGATCGGCTGACGCTTCGCTTTCCGCCCGACAACATGGATCCGGGGCGGCAGACTTACACACGGGACGCGCGTGCGACCGCGGGAAATGCGTATCGGCGAGAAGCGATCTCGGATCTTCGTCCAGGAGCCAGCGCAGGAGCCAGATTTTGCGGGATGGACTCTCCAGCGTATGAGCGTACACTGTTACCATGGGTGGTAATTGAAGCCGATGACCACCCGCAAGAGCGGTGGTGCGCTCGCATCCCAGACAAGAGGGCCGACCATGAATAGTCATCCCTGCAAGGGCGCATTCGAGCCCGAGGACCTGAATTCGTTGCAACGGATCTATGATGAGATCACCTCGCAACGTTGGTTTCCCGCATGCCCCGAAGCTCGCACAACTTTTGCCAGATATCTCTTCGCGAAGTTCCCGGGCCCGACTTACGACGCGCGCCGCCACCGGTCCGCGATTGAGGCCTCGGTCCGTCTGGCCTATGCGACTGAAGACCCTCATTGAGGCGATCGTTTCGCGTCGGCTGTATCGCCTGCCGGCTTGCAGGGCGCCTCGCGCTCGACCACGCCGCAACAGGCGAATGGGGATCGGGATGCGTGGAAAACCGTCCGCGGACCCGCCAGTTGAGATAACCGCGTGCCATGACATTTTCGAAGCGCTATGGCGGGCCGAGAGAGCCCGTCCTTTGAGGCTTGAGATCGTGCGTGTAATCAGTTCCTGCTGATCAAGGGTTCGCTCTGGAGACCTTGAAGGACGCAGAGCTACGGCGCCGGCACGGCTGTCAGATCGGAGCTGCCGCCAGTAGGACCGCGACGGGGACTGTGATTGCCGACGCGCTCATCGCCACGGCAGCAGCAAGTCTCATCAAGCGCATACGGCGTGCGCGCCGTGGATCCCATTCGTACGCCATCACCGGTTCCTTTAACCAGGAGAACAGCATAGGGCAGCGGAAAAGTCCAGCCCGACGCAACCCGTGGGTCGCGTCAACATGACGTCGCGATTGAATGGTGAACGGGACACGTATTTCCTCATCACTCATGGCATAAGGGGAAGATCCGGCATGAGATAACGCGCCGCAACAACGGCGGGAACCGTCCGGACACACCAATAGATATATTTTAACAGTTATTACCTACCTTAAGGAGAAATGAAGGCCACGCGCAACGGCGTGCCAGGGGATACTTCATGGGTATATTAGGCAAACTCCCAGAAGGTTTGGCCTGCCGGACGATCGAAAAGGACGACTGGTGCGGTGTAATTGACTGCCTAGGGCGGGGCTTTCCAGAACATCCGCGGCGGCATTGGCAAGACGCACTCGAGCGCATGGCGGCCCGGCCCGTTGTCGATGACCACCCGCAACACGGCTACTGCCTTGCGAGCGAAGGGCAGATCGTTGGTGTTATGCTGACACTTTTCTTCCGCCAGCCGGCTCTGGCGGCGCAACCCGTCCGGTGCAACCTTTCAAGTTGGGCCGTTGATGAACCTTTTCGCTCCTACGCCGGCAAACTGATCATGACCGCAATGCGCCGCCGCGAGGTGACGTTTCTCAGCATTACGCCAGCGCCCATAACACTCAAGGTGACGGAGGGGCTTCGTTTCCAGCGCTTTGCTGATGGGCAACAGGCCTTCTTGCCTGCCCTGAGCACTGTGAAAACGTCCACGAGAGTCGTCGTGGCACGACGAAGCGCTGAACTCGAACTCCTACCGGAGGCGGAGCGTCGCCTCCTGATTGACCATGCAGATCTCGGCTGTGACGCGCTGATATGTGTCCAAGGTGCTCACGCCTACCCGTTCGTTCTCAAGTCGAGACGCATTCTGCGCGGACTCCTCCCCTGTAGCCAGGTCATATATTGCCGATCCGTCGAGGCGCTTGGCCAATGCGCTGGCGCGATCGGCCGTCATCTTCTTCGCAAAGGGCGCGTGCTCTGCGTGGTCGACGCCAACACGCCCATTCCTGGCCTTGTGGGTCGCTACTTTCCTGACATCGGCCCAAAATACTACAAAGGACCGAACCCACCTTTTCCTGGGGATCTTGCCTATACCGAATTCGTTCTGTTCAGCGCCTGACGCTATGACGGTCCCTCGGCTCAGCATTGAGGTCGTTGTTCCCGCGCAAACACCGCACCGCTGGCAACAAGTCGTCATCCAGCGTCTCGATGCGGATGGGCATGATGTTGCGGTCGCCTACGATCTCTCGTCAAACAAAACGCTGACCATGACGGGCGCCATCCTCGCCTTTGAGCGAAGATTGTTGAGCAGGCGGGAGGCATACCTTGCTGCACCTGTCGGACCGATACCAATGCGTTCACGGTCTCGAGATCCCGTATTGCGGCTCGTCCTTACGGAGGACACGTCACACTCTCTCATACCGACGATCACGCTAAGATGCGCAGACGCGCCATTCGGGGTGGCGCCCCTTGCACGAGCGGTCGCTGCCGGTGCTCTCCCCGACATTAAAGCTATTATAGACGGTCGAGCAGTTGTGGGTCGCGCGTTCCCGATGATCGACTGCCGCGAGGCGACATCGCTTGGCATCGAGGATATACTTGCTCGCGCGGTGACGCTGCTTCTGTCGATCGTGCACGCTTTTGCCGAAGATCGACTATCGTCTGTGGCAGAGGCAAGAGATGTCAGAACATCCAACGGTGGATTTCTCGCGCCTTACGTTACGCGGGCACTACCCCGTCTGGGTCGCGAAGCTATGCGGCGGGCTCGTTTTCAACATGCCCACTGGCGGGTCGGGTACAGGTTCCAGGATGGGCCTGGGGTGGCGGAAACCGGCCGTCTCGGCACGGGTTGGCGCGCCCTTGCTGACACTGCGGGCAGATTTTACGCTGACCCTTTCGCCTTTCATTGGGAAGGGCGGCCCTACATCTTCGTTGAGGACTACATCCAAGACGCCGGAAAAGCCGTGATCTCCGTCGCACAGTTCAGCAATGATGGAAGCGCGCAGACACCGCAGGTCGTCCTAGACGAGCTACACCATCTCTCCTATCCGCAGGTTTTTGAGCGCGATGGCGCCATATGGATGCTGCCGGAGGCAAGTGCGAGTGGTAGACTGACCCTGTACCGTGCTTCAAGATTTCCTGACAGCTGGCGGCCCGCAGCCGTCCTCCTTGAGGGTGAAATCTCCGACGCAACCCTGTTTGAGCACGATGGCAGCATGTGGCTCTTCGCCACCGCCCGCGACGGGTTTGGCAGCACGTCCGATACGTTGGTGGTTTTCCAGGCAACGTGCCTACTTGGTCCATGGCGCCCGCATCGTCTTAATCCGATCCTGATCGACCGACGTCGCGCGCGGCCGGGTGGCGCTTGTCACAAGGACGCGGGCGGGCGCATCCTGCTTCCTGTTCAGGACGGAACGCTCGGTTATGGCGGTGGTCTTGTCATCGCACAGCTGCTGGCCCTCGACGGTGAGACCGTCCTCTTTGGCGCACCGCGTGCGATCGTTACTGATGGAGACTGGCCTCATCCACGCATACACACACTGAACCGATCTGGCCCCCTTGAGGTGATCGACGGGATCGCCCTGATGCCGAAACCTTTGCTCATGAAATGCAAGATGGCGTCAATCCTAAGATAGGCACCTGTGACGTCTTAAGATCGTAAGCGGCAAGCAAACCCCATCTGGCAGGGATAATGACCATCAGGCTATGGCTTCAGGCATGTGATATTCTCTGAT
>NZ_JAKVIN010000013.1:63732-63885 GCF_022601905.1 Shinella sedimenti | reverse complement strand
GACCGAACCTCATTACTATAGAACGATTTGCCGTAACTCGCGCGTACGGATGCCGCGTGGCCGCTCGGATGCTTACCCTACATAGGTGATTGTGCCGATTTCTTCGCCATAAAGTCGCACACTCAGGACGGATACTCTAGGCATCGTCGTCGT
>NZ_JAKVIN010000013.1:0-63632 GCF_022601905.1 Shinella sedimenti | reverse complement strand
TTCCACTGCTCCGTGGTACTGGCGCGTTCAATGGTGTGTCGCAGCGAGCGAAGATTGTCCAAAAATTGAGTATCGATTCAGCTCCTACATAGGTGATTGTGCCGATTTCTTCGCCATAAAGTCGCACACTCAGGACGGATACTCTAGGCATCGTCGTCGTCCTCATCTAACGAATAGGCTGGACGGTTGGCGTTCCGTTGTTCGCTTGTCGGCTCGAAATGGGCGATCTGGTTGCGGAGCGCCTTCATGCTGTTGGCTGCTTCGAAGATGCCCTTCCACTGCTCCGTGGTACTGGCGCGTTCAATGGTGTGTCGCAGCGAGCGAAGATTGTCCAAAAATTGAGTATCGATATGGAAGCGATAAAGTGATTCTGCGGCTTTGCGTAGGTCATCCAGTTCCGGCAGAGTTGGTGCATCAATCTGAAGGGCGCGGATCGCCTCGTACAGTTTCCGCATTTCCCTGCCGATTGCAGGTGGTTGGATCACAGTACGGTCCGTCGTTTGGCGAGTGATCGATTTGACTGCTGGCACCGCCTTGCGCGGTACTAAAGCGATCTCCAAATCCAGTGCGCTGGCAATCGCGACGAGGCTCGAAAGACGGAGATCGACGCTATTTGATTCGATTCTCGAAATCTGCGCTTGCGGGACCCCAGCCAACCGGCTCAACTCACGTTGGCTCAGCTGTTTGGCTTCTCTGGATTCTCGCAGTCGGTCGGCGATCTCTTGGTTTTCATATTTCATCGATATCTATTTCTGCATCATCTTTATTTTTTGATGTCTTTTAAGATATCATAAAATCACCATTCCTCAAGCCGATGTCTTATGCTGCATCGTAATCAAATTATGATGTATTATAATGTATCGGGCCTAAAATTAGAAATCCAAGGCTCACATATCAGAGCTGCAAGGCAAAGCATTTGCCGCGTTGACGCGGATTATTGACATTTCCGCGCGACAGGCTCTCAGCGGAAACCCGCTTAGTTCTGCGTGGAAATCAACACTGGTGCTTTATTTGATGGCGTTGGGCATAGATTGGCTGCGTCGCTATCTTTGATGGTAATAGCCGCCTTGGCCTGATGGCATTTGCCTGGTTCGTCTTTTTAGCCAGATTCGGAAGTAGCCGCATGTTTGAGTGACGGTAACACTGACGTGTTGCGGCCGCGTCATTGATCGCGTTGCCAAGTCCGTTCCGGTGTGCTTTGCGCCTGGCCAGTCATTGTCGCTGAATGCGCCCGCGGATAAGGATTGGCCACGCTGAGATTTCCGATATTTCCGGTATCAACAACGGGGCGCCCGGCGAACATCCACATGTGAGGACGGCGGCATTATCCATTTTTTGTAGCAGGTTCCTCTTCAGGAACTTACCGACCATTCTTCGTCGGTGGTGCGGTCGACACCCGTACGAGAGCATAGTCCACCTCGTAATGGTTTGGCACCTTGACCTTGAGAACCTCTCCGACGAGCTCCGGGTCAAGGGCCGAGGTCGGTTTGTCGAAGAGCAGCACGCGCGGTTTCATAGCGAGCGCGCGGGCGATGGCGGCGCGCTGCTGTTGCCTGCCGGATAGTTGCACGGGATAGTCTCTCGACCGGCCGCCAAGACCGACGCGAGTCAGCATGGCTTCCGCCTCGTCACTCACGCACCTCGCGGCAGTTGCGTCGTTGCACATGCACGAGCGCCTCCATCAGGTTTTCGAGCACCGTCGTGTGGCTGCAGAGGCAGAAACTCTGGAAGATCGTCGCCAACTGCTTGCGCGGGCGATCCACCTGCCTTCGGTCTGCGATGACTCTACCCTTTTCAGTCACGCTCTCATTGACGCAATCGCTCTAGTGTGTGGCTTCTTGGTGCCTTCCTCCACTCCGTTGAGATCGACTTATTTCTGATCGCGCTGAAATAATGCGAGTGCAGAACCCAGACATATGAAAGCGCAGCCAGCGGCGAGGCCCGCGGTCAATGAGCCGTAGGCGTCAATAATGCGGCCAATGACCAGCGGGCCGAGTGTCTGGCCGGTGCCGAACGCCACGGTGAAGGTGCCGATGGCGGAGGTTGTGTTGGAGATTTCCACATTGCGCCGGATAAAATCCGTCGTTGCCGCAACGACCACGAAGAAGACCGCGCCAAACACCACGGCCGAGGCGATCGCTGCCGGAAACGAGGTGGAAATGAGGGGAATTATTGCTCCTGCGGCGCTAATGCCGACGAGGATGGTGAAGGCATGCGCATGGCGCAAGCGCGCGATCAACGGCGACCACAGCCAGGGGGCGGTCATGGAAGAGATGCCGATGCTCACCCAGAACGCGCTGATATGCCATGCCGGCTGGCTGCTTGAAGTTAGGAAAGCGACAATGAAGGTCATGTAGGCGATGGAGCCCGCTCCGAAAGCAATGTAACCTCCGAGGATCCATTTGTGTCCGAACGGCCCGTAAACCGATCCTTCGACGGAGCGTTCCGCACGGGTCCAATCCGGCGGTGTGGCCATATAGCCGGCGACGGCAAAAAGCGCGCCGAGAACGCCAAGCAACAGCCAGACATCCCGCCAGCTCGAGGGGCCAAAATGTTCCAGCCATTTCGGAACGACAAGACCGGTGAAGGCAACGCCGAAGCCGGCCCCTGCATAGAAGATGCCTATCAGAACGCCACTCTTGCCGGGATGCTCGGCTGCGGCCTCGGCCGCTATTACGCCGCCTGCTACGAAGATCCATGCGCCTGAAACGCCCGAAAGCAGGCGAAACAGGCTCAGTGCCTCGAAGCCTTGGACGACGCCGAGCGCAAGTACGGTGAGGACGGTAAATATCGCACCGAGACTGTATGTTCTAGCTGTGCCGAGACGCCGAGCCACGAGAGCCGCCGTCATGGCGCCAAGGATATAGCCGACGGCGTTGATGGTGTTGAGCCAGCCCGCCTGCGCATAGGATATGCCAAGGTCCGCCTTCATCGGTGGAAGCAGAAGGCCATAGGCAAAGCGCGCTATTCCGAGCCCGAGCGCAGGACCGAGGGCGAGAAGGCTGATCTTGGCGAAGGGGTTCATCAGCGGCGGCCATCCGCCAGCCTGAAGGCTGCCGGCGAGCGGCGAAGCGCCATCATCGCCCATGCACCGATGAAAGGACCGGGCGCGAGCATAACGAAGCACCATTGCCAGCTGCCGAGCCACGCGGCGATATGCGGCATCAGCCAGATGACGAAGACGGTTAGCGCGAAGCCGAGCCCCATCTGCAGCGACAGTGCCGTGCCGACGAAGTCGCGGTCAGCCAGCTCAGTCACGGCGGCGGAAAAGAGCGGGGAATCTCCAACGATCGCAATGCCCCAAACGATTGCAATCAGGACGATCAACCAGGTTGGCCCCGAAAAGGCAAAGCCGATGAGCAGCGCGCAGAGGCCGGATACGATCATCAGGCCCGCGGTCGTGGCGGTGCGCCCGAACCGGTCAGACAGGAGGCCGCCGGCCACGCAGCCGAAGAGGCCGGCGGCAATGGCGACGAAGGTGATGAGCGAAGCCACATTCGGCGAGAGTATGCCGTCGGAGGCGGTCCGCACGAAGATGAGAAGCCACGCCCACATCGCATAGAGTTCCCACATGTGTCCGAAATAGCCAACATTGACGAGGAACAGATTGCGGTCGCGTAAAACCTTGCCGATTTGCCGCGGATTGAAGACCGCCTTGCCGAACGGATAGGGTCCTTCGCGCGCAAACAGCAGGAAGCTCACGCCGGCGATCAGCGATGCGGTGCTCGACAGCCCGATAACGAGCCGCCAGTCGATATGCTCGGCGATGGTACGGAAAAGATGCGGCATTGACGAGCCGAGCGTCAGCGCGCCGACCACGGCGCCAAGCGCAAGCCCCCGATTGCGCACGAACCATGTGGAAACGAGCTTCATCGCCGGGGGGTATACGGCTGCAAGCGCCATGCCGGTCGCAAAGCGGCAGGCGATGGCACCCATCGGCCCTGGCTCTAGAAGCAAGAGTACATTCGTCGCCGCAGCCAGAAAGGAGGCGGCCGCCATCAGGCGGTTGAGGCGCACGATATCGGGGAGGTTGACGAGGCTCGCCAGCAGCGCGCCCGTCACGAAACCGATCTGCACGCCGTTCGTCAGCCAGGCCACGGTGCTGTCCGAGAGCTGCCAGGCGGCCTTGAGCTCCGGCGTGACGGCCGTGGCTGAAAACCATGTCGTCATGGACAGGACGACCGAAATGCACAGGAGGACGAGAACCGGCCAGGGATTGGCATCCGCTGGCCGGTCGACGGCAGATGGGTCGCCGTTCTCGGTGCTTGGCACGGATCAGGCCTTTGCCAGCGGAACCGTGTAGACGGTCGCGGTGCCGCTGAGGCAGATTTCGCCAGCTTCGTTGCGCACGCTGGTGAGAATCTTACAGATGGGCTTGTCGTCGCGAACCTCGGTGATCTCGACGCGCGCCGTGATCAATTCATCCACGCCGACGGCTTTCACGAATTTCCATTCGACGCCAAGGAAGACGGTGCCCGGACCGGGCAGGTCTTCGGCGACCACCGCGTTTAGCATGCCGGACGTAACGCCGCCCTGCACGATGAGCTTTCCGAAGACGGAGGCTTCGGCAAGCGCACGGTCGTAATGCAGGGGGTTGCGGTCCCCGGTCATTTCGGAGAAGGACTCGATGTCCTTCATCGTCGTGCGCCGCGACCGCTCTGCCGCATCGCCGACCTTTGGCTTGCCCTTGATGATACCGGCCCAGCCGTTCTGTTTCACGTCACTCATGTCATGCCCTTTCCGAGTATTGCTTCTGGCGGAAGACGGGCAGGATGCGCCCGCCGATCCGCGTGGGGAACATTTCGACTGCGTTGCCAATGGCGAGATCTTCTTGGTTCTCACGCAGGATGAAGCTAAGCATCGTCGGCCCCTCCTCGAGTTCGACGAGGCCGACTGCATAGGGCGCGATCGGCATCCAGCCGGGATGGCCCGGCTTGTGGACGATCGAGAAGGATTTGAGGTGGCCTCGCCCGGAGGCGTCCTTCCAGACCAGCCGTTCGCTCCAGCAATGCGGGCAGATCGGCCGTGGATAGAAGATGGCGGCGTCGCATTCCTCGCAGCGCTGGATGGAAAGTCGACCTTCCTCTGCAGCCGCCCAGAACGGCGCCGTCAATGCGGTGATGGTTGGGCCGGGGGTTTTCAGGAGATCAAGGTCCATCAGTCGGCTCCAAGAACGAGTGCCGTCGCTTCGCTCACGGTGGCACCATTGCCCGTCACGAGGGCGAGTTGCGGATTGGCGATCTGTCGGCCGTTGGCGGAGCCGCGCAGCTGGCGCACGGCCTCCACGATATGCGTCATGCCGCCGGCAAGGTCCGGCTGGCCGAAGCCGATCTGCCCGCCATGGGTGTTGAGCGGCGTGTCGCCCGAGAAGGAGAGATCGCGCCCCCTCAGCCAGTGACCGAATTCGCCCTGACCGCAGAGCCCGGCGTCCTCGATAGTCAGCGCGACCATGATTGTGTAGCAGTCATAGAGAGACAGCAGGTTCATGTCGCGCGCGGACGTACCGGATTGCGAAAATGCGCTTGCCATCGCCTGCCTCAGCGGACCGGTCGTCAGGTCTGGCGCTTGGGCGGCCGCGCGGTGGGTGATCTTCTCGCCCGCGCCCAGCAGATGGACCATCGGCTGGCCACGTTCGCGCGCCCGCTTTGCCGAGGTGACGATGACCGCCTCTGCGCCCGCGACGGGCATGACGATCTCGAACAGATGCAGCGGGGAGGCGACGATTGGCGAGGCCAGGACATCCGCCACGCTCGCCGGCTTGCCATGGAAGATGGCGTTCGGATTGGACTGCGCATTGTTACGGGCCCAGTGTGCGATGGTCGCGAAATCCTCGGCTGTCGTGCCGAAGCGAGCCATATGCGCCTGCATGAAAAGAGCATAGGAAATGTTAGCGCCGGACGCCCCGAAGGGCACGTCGAATTCGCGGATCGGATTGCGGTTCGGCGACCGCGGCGGATTGTCGTCGCGCGCATTGCCGAGAACGCAGAGCACCGTCTCGCACATGCCGGCCTGAATGGCGGCGGCTGCGCGCCAGACCATGCCGGCGCCGGATGCGCCGCCTAGATCGACGACATTGCCCATAGTCGGCTTCAGGCCGAGATATTCGGCGATCGTCGCCGGCACATGCTGCGGCGTCTCGCCGACCTGCGGACCGACCAGCAGGCCGTCGATCTCGTATGGCTCGATGCCGGCATCGGCAACGGCCGCCGACGATACCCTGGCGAGCATCTCCAGCGTGGTGACGCCTTCGGTCAAGCGCTGCGGCTTGAGTTCGCCGATCCCGACGATCGCGCCCTTGGAACGTGCCGTCGTCATGCCGCGGCACTCCGGTCGAGCCCGCGATACTCATCAAGGCATTCGGGGTTGGCAAGCGAGCCCATGTTCTTGACCACGCCGCCTTCCAGTACGGTGCGGGCGGCACCCTCGACCCGCTTTCCGTTGAGGGTATACGGAATGGCGCTCACGGCATGGATGCGGTGGGGAACGTGGCGTGGCGAGGCCATGTCGCGGATCTTGCGGCGGACTTCCTTCGCAAAGCTTTCGGAAAGGCCCGCCTCGTCTTTCAGCTTCACGCAGAGCACAATTTCCTCGTCGCCGGGCACGGGCGCACCGAAGACGAGGCAATCCTCGATTTCCGGGAAGAGTTCGCAGGCGGCGTAGATTTCCGCCGTGCCGATGCGAACGCCGCCGGGCTTCAGCGTCGTGTCGGACCGGCCGTAGATGACTGCCGAGCCGTAGGGTGTCATCTCGGCGACGTCACCGTGCGTCCAGATTTCCCGGCGATGCGAGAAATAGGTGTCATGATACCGCTGCATTCCTCCCTCGCCCCAGAAGGTGAGCGGCATGGAGGGGAAGGCTTCCGTGCAGACGAGATCGCCCTGCCGACCGACGATCGGTGCGTTGCGGTCATCCATGACGGCGACGGCGAGGCCGAGGCCCTTGACGGTGAGGTGGCCCCGGCGCACCGGATGGATCGGCGAGCCGAGCATGAAGCAGCCGATGATCTCCGTGCCACCGGAGATCGAGGCGAACACCATGTCCTGCTTGATATGCGTGTAGACCCAGTCGAACTGGTGCGGCGAGACCGGC
Source organism: Shinella sedimenti (assembly GCF_022601905.1). NCBI lineage: Bacteria > Pseudomonadati > Pseudomonadota > Alphaproteobacteria > Hyphomicrobiales > Rhizobiaceae > Shinella > Shinella sedimenti. The sequence goes on along the minus strand of NZ_JAKVIN010000013.1, from coordinate 56,543 downwards.
GCGCCGGCCGACAACAGCGATTTGAGCGCTGAAAGATCGTGGCGCTGCGCGGGGGAGTAGCCTTCATCGGCCAGCGTCGCCAGATACTTCGGGCTCGTGCCAAAATGCGTGACGCCCGCCTGTTCCGCCGCTTTCCAGAGCGGGGTGACATCCAGGCCCGCCGGCGTCTTTAGGATCGGCGCACCGTCATAAAGCAGGATCGCGGCATCGCAGGCGAGGGCCGAGATCAGCCAGTGATACATCATCCAGGCGGTGTTGGTGTACCAGCTGACGACGTCACCGGGGCGCACGTCGCCGTGCAGCACATGCTCCTTCAGATGCTGCATCAGGACGCCGCCCGTGGAATGCACGATGGCCTTGGGCGCGCCCGTCGTGCCTGACGTATAGAGCACATAGACCGGATGGCGGAATGGCACGCGCTCGTAGGCCAGCGGCGCATCCGAGCCGAATGTCGCATAGTCGTGGCGGGCAAAGCGCTCGCCGGTCGATTCCGGCAGGCTGCCATTCGTGACGATCACGTGGTCCACGCTCTCCATGCCCTTCGCGATGTCGACGATGCGCTGGGCGATATCGTGATCCTTGCCGCCGTAGCGATAGGACGCCGCCGCAAAGAGAACCTTCGGCTTGATCTGGCCGAGGCGATCGAGAATGGCCGTGACGCCGAAATCGGGCGAGCAGGACGACCATGTCGCGCCGAGGGCAGCGGTTGCCAGGAGGGCGACGAGCGCTTCGGTGCGGTTCGGCAGGATGCCGGCCACGCAATCGTCTCGGCTCACGCCCGCACGGCGCAGGCCGTCCGCCGTGCGGGCGACCATGGTGCGCAATTCACCACGCGTGACGGTTCGCCGAGCGCCCGTTTCGTCAGCTTCGTGAATGGCGATGGCGTCGTCGTCGCCCCGCAGCAGGTTTTCGGCCAGATTGACCCGGGCATCGGGGAAGAAGGCGGCACCCGTCATCGCGTTCTCCGCGCTTTCGACGAAGGCTCGCTCCCCCGCCTCGCCGATCACGCCGGTGAAATCCCAAACCGCCCGCCAGAACGCGCCCTTGTCCGCGATCGACCAGCGGTGAAGCGTGTCATAGTCGCGGGCGTCCAAACCGTTTTCGCGCGCAAATCTCGCAAGATTGCATGTTTCGAAACAAGCCTCATTGGGCTGCCAGACGATATCGGATTGCATTTTTCCTCCTCCAGGATCAGCAGCTTTTTTGTTGCGCAAGTACCGACCGATCGGTACAATGCGAGTTGAGAGTTGCGCTGTCAATGCGAAATCGTGTCATGTATCGACGCTGGCATGCGCATCGCATCCGGTGCCTGCATACACCCGGGGGACCCAATGGACGAGATTTTGAGCACGCCGCGACCGGACGAGCTTTCCGAAAGCAAGCGGATGATCATGGAAGTTGCCGCAAAGCTTTTTGCAGACAAAGGCTATGGAAGCGTGGGCATCAGCGAGGTCGGCGATGCCGCTGGCTTCGGCAAGGGCGCGCTATACTACCACATCAAGTCGAAGGAAGAGCTGCTCTTCGACATCATGACCGTCTACATGGTGGAGCTGATCAACGCGGCGCGCACCATCGAGATCAGCGGCGCAAGCGTGCCCGAGCGTATCCGTGCGCTCAGCCACAGCTTCATGGAGATCATGTTCGCCAGCCGACCGGAGATGACTGTCTGTTTCCGCGAAGTCCACGCGCTCAACGATGTCAAGCGCAAGGGCGTACTGGGACTACATGCCGATTACCAGGATATCTGGATGCGCGTATTTCAGGATGGTGCTCGACAGGGCGTGCTGCGCGCCCTGTCGAAGATCGAGGTCAAGGCGATCCTGGGCATGTATTTCTACAGCTTCCTGTGGATCAAGGGCGACGGTGCGATGGCGATCGATGCCATTGCCGAAGATTTCACCGGTATTACGCTGCGGGCAGCGGGCAAGGGATAATCATGGAACGGGATATCGTCATCACCGCCGCACGGCGCACTCCCATCGGCAAGCTGAACGGTGGGCTCGCCTCGCAATCGGCCGCCGCACTCGGCGCGGCTGTCATGGCGGCGCTGCTTGAGGATGCGGGGCTTGAGGGTGGCGATATCGACGAAATCATCATGGGGCAGGTCCTGACCGGCGGTGCGGGACAGAACCCCGCACGACAGGCCGCACTCGCCGCCGGTATCCCCGTGAACGTGCCGGCGATGACCGTCAACAAGGTCTGCGGCGCGGGCCAGAAATCCATTCATCTTGCTGCCCAGGCCATCCGATGCGGGGATGCGCAGATCGTGGTTGCAGGCGGTCAGGACAGCATGAGCCAGGCGCCGCATCTGCTCTACGGGATGCGCGACGGCGTGCGCATGGGCGATACGGTCGTCAAGGATTCCATGATCATCGACGGACTCTGGGATGCCTTTCACGATGTCCATATGGGCGTGACGGCCGAGCACCTGGCCAATCGCTATCAGGTGCGCCGTGACGAGCAGGATCGATTCGCGCTTGCATCGCAGGACAAGGCGTCGTCTGCGGTCGAAGCCGGAAGGTTCGCGGCGGAAATCGTGCCCGTCACCTATTCCACGCGTCGCGGCGATGTCACGGTATCCGCCGACGAGCATCCCAATCCTGGCACGGATCTGGAGAAGCTCGGCCGTCTGCGGCCGGTTTTCGACCCGGCTGGCACGGTAACGGCGGGCAATTCCTCCGGCCTCAACGACGGGGCGTCTGCGGTGCTCGTCATGTCGGGAAAACGGGCTGCGACGCTCGGGCTGGAACCGCTTGCGCGCATCGCATCCTACGCCTCTGCGGGCGTCGAACCGATGGATATGGGGCTCGGTCCGGTCGCTGCATCGCGCGCGGCGCTTGCGAAGGCGGGCTGGAGCGTGGACGATCTCGACCTCATGGAGGTCAACGAGGCCTTCGCCGCGCAGGCCATCGCGGTCAATCGAGAAATGGGCTGGGACCCGGACCGCATCAATGTCAACGGCGGCGCCATCGCGCTCGGGCATCCGCTCGCGGGCTCAGGCTGCCGCATCGTGGTGACGCTGCTGCACGAAATGAAAAAGCGCAACGCCCGGCGCGGCCTGGCGTCCCTGTGCATCGGCGGCGGCCTCGGCGTCGCGATCTGCCTGGAGCGATGATCGCTCGACATCTTGACGGTTCGCCGCCGGCTGCTTCATGCGAGCGGCGGGGTCGCCGAGCGCGCTGCAAGCTTTCGCCGACGCGCCAGCACGGTTGACGCACCGGATTTGCAGATTCTTTCGCGGTTTCGCCTTGACACATGGCAAGGCTGGCAGCACGGTGTACCGAACGGTCGGTACTTGAGTCGTCCGTTATGTGATCGTCCCGACATGCAACAGCCACGACAACCGGGGGAGGAGACGCCTGTGTCTACAGGCGTGGCCCTGATCGCGGCGTCTTGCGGGGCAAACTCTGTGGGAGGAGGAGCTATGACTTACAGTGCAGCAGCGGCCGCGCCGGCCAAGGGACTGTCCAAGGAGCATCGCAAGGTTGCGGCCGCGAGCTTCATCGGCACGGCCATCGAATGGTACGACTACTATCTCTACGGGACATGCGCGGCGCTCGTGTTTCCCTATGTGTTTTTTCCATCCTATGACCCCTATGTCGGCACGCTGGTGGCTTTCGCCACCTACGCGGTGGGTTTCGTGGCACGTCCGATCGGTGGCGTCGTTGCCGGGCATTACGGCGACAGGGTCGGCCGCAAGGCCATGCTGATGCTGAGCCTGCTGATCATGGGCGTCAGTACGGTGCTCATCGGCCTGATCCCGAGCTATGACCAGATCGGCATCTGGGCGGCGGTCATCCTGTGCTTCCTGCGCATTGCGCAGGGCTTTGCAGTCGGCGGGGAATGGGGGGCTGCGGTGGTCATGGCCGTCGAACATGCGCCGCCCGGAAAGCGGGGTCTTTACGGCAGCTTCCCGCAACTCGGCGTTCCCGCGGGTCTTTTGATGTCCACGGTTGCGGTTGCCATCGCCTCCGGCTCGATGGACAACGAGGCCTTCCTCTCCTGGGGGTGGCGCGTGCCCTTCCTGTTGAGTGCCGCGCTTATTCTGGTCGGTGTCTATATCCGCTCGAGCGTCAGCGAATCGCCGGCCTTTCAGGCGGTGAAGCAGAACAACCAGCAGGCCGAGCGCCCGGTGGTCGACGTCTTGCGCGGCCAGTGGCGCATCCTGTTGCTGACGATCGGCATGAAGTTCCTGCAGAATGCGGTCTTCTATCTCTACAGCGTGTTCATGCTATCCTACATCGTGAATTCGCTCGGCTTCGATCGCCAGGTTGGTCTCAACGCCGTCGTCATTTCGTCCATCGTCGGTTTCGTCACTCTGCCGCTCTGGTCGTGGCTGACAGACAAGATCGGCCGCAAGCCGGTCTATCTGTTCGGTTGCATCGCTTCCACGCTGTTCATCGTGCCGTTCTTCTCGATGGCGCAGAGTGGATCGATCTTCCTGCTGACGGTGGCAATCGTCATCGGCCTCAACGTGCTGCATGACTCTCTCTACGGCCCGCAGGCGGTCTACTTCTCGGAGTTGTACGGCACGAAGGTCCGTCTCAGCGGCGCATCGATCGGCTATCAGGTCGGTGCCGTCCTGTCCGGCGGCCTTGCTCCGCTCATCGCGACGGCGCTACTTGCCGCCTATGGCGGCGAGCCCACCGGCGTGATCATCTATGTCTTCATTCTGGGGATCGTCAGTACTGGCTGCACCTTCCTTGCCCGGGAAACCTACAAGGACAAATGGGAAGGGGAGGGGTCGCAGGACTGACCGGCCATCATCTCCATGCGAAGGGCCGCGGCGACGCGGCCCTTTGTCTTTCTGGCGACCTGGCCGGGCGGGTTGCAACTTGACGAATGATGCAAAGCGCATGATTGTAAAATTCTAGACGTAATCAGAAATGTGCCCGCATGGAAACCTTGAAGCCCCGTATGCGTGGACGCCCGCGCTATGACGATCTCGACCACAGCGCGACCGACGCCTTTCAGTCCATCGCTCTCAATACCTTGGACCGCAGCGAGACCGCGCCGCTCTGGGTGCAGTTGAAGAACCGCATCCAGGACGCGATCGCCTCCGAAACGCTGCGGCCCAATTCCCGCATGCCGTCCGAGACCGCGCTGTGCGAGATCTTCGACGTGTCGAAGCCTGTCGTGCGGGCCGCACTCGGGGCGCTCGCCGCCGAGGGCCATGTCATCAAGATGCCGCGAAAGGGTATGTTCGTCGCCCAGCCGCGCCAGGACGTCGACTTCATGACGTCCAACCTCAGCGTCTTCGGCGACCTCACGGCCAAGGGGCACGTGGTTACGACCAAGACATTCGAATTCTATCGCGACAAGGCGAACGAGAACGAGCAGAAGGTTTTCGGCATCCCGCCGGAGGGCGATGTGGTGCGCATCGTGCGTGTCTATTATTGCGACGGGCGCCCAATCACCCACACCCACATCTCCCTGCCGGCGCATAAGGTGCCGGGGATGGAGAAACTCGATATCGACAACCGTTCGATCTTCCAGACCATCCGTGAAAGATATGGACTGACCGTTCAGCGTGCGGAGCGATGGTTCACAGCAGAAATGCCGGACGCCATTTCCTGCCAGCGCATGGGCGTGCCAGCGGATGCGCCTCTTATCGCCATAGAATCAATTGCTTATGACTACGATGGCGGTGTACTGGAGTATTACCGGGCCTTCTACAATTCGGCCGTGGCACGCATTCATCTCCGGATTGAGTCCTGAACCGTAGACCGTTCGGTACAAAAATTCTCATTTCTGGTGATAACCAGATTGACATGCACGATGGCGCGACCTATCCTGCTTTCAACGGCGTGAGGAGCGCCTGGGAGAAAATTCACATCGCTGATCAGTGTCATGACGCGGGAACGGTGCGTTCCTGCGAGCGCACGATCCATGACTGTGGACATGCGGGAGGACGCAATGGATTACCGGAACCAGCTCGATTTCTCGGGCCAAGTGGTTGCCATCACGGGCGGAGCCAGCGGCATCGGTCTTGAAACCGCGAAGGCTTTCGCCTCTTGCGGCGCGAGCATTGCGCTGCTGGATCTCGGTGAGGACGCGCTTTCGGCAGCTGCCGAGGCGCTTGCGGTCTTTGGCGTCCATACTTCCACCCATGTGGTGAATGTTACGGATCCCGCTGCCGTCGATGCCGCAGCCGACGCGGTGGTTGCCGCGCATGGCAAGGTCACCGTTCTCATCAACAGCGCCGGCATCGCTCGGCTTCATTCTGCACTCGACGTGAGCGACGAAGAGTGGCGCCTCGTCATGGATGTTAATGTGAACGGCACCTTCTGGGCGTCGCGAGCATTCGGTCGGCACATGGTTGCGCAGCGCCAGGGCAGCATCGTCAATCTCGGCTCAATGTCAGGCCACATCATCAATCGACCGCAGTTTGCGTCGTCGTACATGGCAAGCAAGGGTGCCGTGCACATGCTTACGAAGGCGCTGGCGGTCGAGTGGGTCGACAGCGGCGTGCGCGTCAACGCAGTCGCACCGGGTTATGTTGGTACGGATATGACCCTCAAGATGCGCGAGCGGCCCGAGCTTTTCGACGTCTGGATGGACATGACGCCGATGAAGCGTTGCGGCGAACCGTCCGAAATCGCGTCGACGATCCTTTTTCTCGCCTCTCCCGCTGCCAGCTACGTGACCGGATCCATCCTGTCGGTGGACGGCGGCTACACCGCATTGTGAGCATATCCATGAACCAGATGACCTATAGCGCAGCAGAGTTGGAAAAGCGGCAGTCAATCATCGAGGCGTGCCTCGAGATGAACCGGCTCGGAATCAATCAGGGTACCTCCGGCAATATCAGCGTCCGCCACGAGGACTACATCCTGATCACGCCGACCAGCACGCCCTATGAGAAGCTTACGGCTGAAACGATCGTGAGGCTGGAGATGGATGGCACCGCGAATGGGCCGCTTCAGGCCTCCAGCGAATGGCGGTTCCATCGGGACATCATGGCTGCACGGCCCGACGTCAATGCGGTCGTGCACGCCCATCCACCCTATTCCACGACTGTCGCGATCATGGGGCTTGATATCCCAGCCATCCACTACATGATCGCCGTTGCCGGCGGCGACGACATTCGCTGCGCGCCCTATGCGACCTTCGGCAGCCAGGAGCTTTCCGAACATGCCGTCGAGGCGCTCAAGGGGCGTAAGGCCTGCCTTCTTGCCCATCACGGAATCATCGCCGTCGGAGCCACGCTTCCAAAGGCGCTCTGGCTGTCCGTCGAGGTGGAAACGCTTGCGCGCCAGTTTCACGGCGCCCTGCAGCTCGGGACGCCGCCTTTGCTGTCCAAGGAGGAGATCGCACACGTGCTGGAGAAGATGGGAAGCTACGGACACAAGGACTGATTTCGGCGCTGCAGCGCCTCACATATTGCCCGCAAGGCAAAAGGCCGGTCACCGGCGAACTCGGACAACACTCGGGAGGAGAAACGTCCATGTCACTGAGAAAGAACAAGAGCCGCCGCAACTTTTTCAAGGCGACAGCCGCCATGCTGACGGTCGCGGTCGGTGCCGTTGCCTGGTGTAATGCATCCCAGGCGCAGGATTCCGGTTCGGAAAAGCTCTCGCTTGCCGGCAAGCGCATCGGCATCTCGGCGGTCGGTACCGACCACCACTGGGACCTCATGGCCTATCAGGGCATTATCGATGAAGTGAAGGCACTGGGCGGCGAACCGATCGCGCTCGATGCCAAGCGCAACGACCAGACGCATGTTTCGCAGCTCCAGACGCTCATCGCGCAGAAGCCTGATGCCATCATCGAAATGCTCGGCAACCTGGATGTTCTCAATCCGTGGCTGAAGCGCATCCGCGATGCGGATATCCCGCTCTTCACTGTCGATACCGCGACGCCGCATTCGCTCAACAACAGCACGTCGAACAACTATTCGCTCGCTTCCGAAGTGGCGTTGCAGATGGTTGCCGACATGGGCGGCAAGGGCAACGTGCTCGTCTTCAACGGCTTCTATGGCGTACCGGTCTGCAAGATCCGCTATGACCAACTGAAATATGTTCTCCAAAGCTATCCGGACGTGAAGATCATCGAGCCGGAACTGCGCGACGTCATCCCGAACACGGTGCAGAGCGCCTATTCCAACGTGACGGACATGCTGACAAAGTATCCGAACGAGGGTGACATCTCCGCGGTCTGGGCCTGCTGGGACATTCCGCAGATCGGCGCCACGCAGGCAATCGAGGCGGCCGGCCGCAAAGGTATCAAGACCTACGCGATCGACGGCAGCCCGGAAGTTGTCGAAATGGTCGCAAACCCGGAATCGGCGGCCGGTGCCGTCGGCGCGCAGCAGCCCTACGAGATCGGTCGTTCGGCCGCGCGCAACGCGGCCCGCTACCTGGCCGGCGAGCATGTGCCGCCCTTCACCTTCGTTCCGGCGGTTCTGATCACCAAGGACAACGCCAAGGACACGGCTGGTCCTTTCCTCCCCAAGAAGGAAGGTGCGGCGAACTAAGCCGCGCTCTCGCCGTGCCGCCCATTGCGGCGGCACGGTAATCTTGTTGAAATTCGCGGGAGGACACCATGGCGTCTGAGCAAAACCTCGCCGTCGACATGCGCGGCATATCCAAGAGTTTCGGGGTGGTGAAAGCGCTCGTCGAGGCCGACCTGACGGTCGCGCGCGGCTCGATCCACGGACTGGTCGGCCAGAACGGCGCGGGCAAATCGACCATCATCAAAGTGCTGGCCGGCATCCTCAAGCCGGATGCGGGTACCATCCGCATCAATGGCGAGACCGTGTCGAAGCTGACGCCGGCAAGCGTCGAGCGCCTCGGTGTCCACTTCATCCATCAGGACCGGCTTCTGGTGCCGACCGCGACGATTGCCGAGGCGATCTTCCTGCATCACGAACCGAAGATCGGTCCCTTCATCCATCGCCGTGAAATGGCGCGGCGCGCATCCGCGCTGCTCAAGCAGTATTTCGATCTCAATCTGCCGCCGGGTATGCTCGTGCAGGACCTGACCACAGCCCAGCAGAAGATCGTCCAGATCACCCGTGCCCTTGCCCAGAAGGCCTCGGTGCTCGTGCTCGACGAGCCGACCGCCGCGCTTGTGAAGAAGGAAGTCGACAGCCTCTTTCGCGTGCTGCGCCGTCTCAAGGAGGATGGCATCGCCGTCATCTTCATCTCGCACTACATGAAGGAGATCGAGGATCTCTGCGATACCGTGACGGTAATGCGCAACGGGACTGACGTCGGCGTCGTCGATCCGCGCACCACCGCCATCGACGATATCGTCGCCATGATGATCAATCGTGACGTCGGCGAGATGTTTCCCAAGCGCGGCAATACGGTCGGCTCACCGGTTATCGAGGTGTCCGGTCTTGGCATGGCACCGCATTTCCGCGATGTCTCCTTCGACGTGAAGGCGGGCGAGGTCGTCGGCCTGACGGGCCTTCTCGGCTCGGGCGTCAAGGAGCTTATCCAGTGCCTGTTCGGCCTCGACCACCCCGACCGGGGTTCCGTCACCATCGATGGCAAGGCGGCGCGCTTCCCGTCGCCGGTCGCGGCGGTGTCGTGCGAGGTGGCGCTCGTGCCGGAAGACCGGCGCGCGCACGGCGTCGCGGTCGGACTTTCTGTGCGTGAAAACATCTCGCTCGCTAGCCTGTCGCGCTACAGCAAGGCCGGCTTCGTTTCGCAAGCCTCCGAAAACGCCTCCGTCGACGGTTTGATCAAGGAGCTTTCGATCAAAACACCGCATCGCGATGCGCTGGTCAGAACACTGTCGGGCGGCAACCAGCAGAAGGTGGCGCTTGCCAAATGGCTAAGCTGCCAGTCCAGGGTCTATATTCTCGACGAGCCGACCGTGGCCGTCGATGTCGGTGCCAAGGTCGAGATCTACACGCTTTTGAATCGGCTTGCCGCCGAAGGCGCCGCCATCCTTTTCATGTCGTCGGACCTGATGGAGCTTGCGGGCTTCTGCGACCGGGTTCTCGTGATCTATCGCGGCGAGCTGACCAACGAGTACGGCCCCGGCGCACTCGACAGCGACGTGCTGCTCTCGGCAGCGTCGGGAGCAAGGGCCCCGGCACGGAGGACCTCGGTATGACCGCGACCCCAGCAAACGGAGAATTGGTGATGAGCGCAGCGGAAAGCCCTGCCTTGGCTGGAACGACGCGGCGCAAGGCACTCGGCACGATGCTCGTGCGGATGGGTGCAATCGGGACCTTCGCCGTCATCCTGGCCTATTTCGCACTGATGGCGCCGGGCTTCCTGAATTTCTACAACATCCTCAACGTCATCGAGCAGTCCGCCGTGCTCGGCGTCCTAGCCTTCGGGATGTCCGTCGTCGTCATCGGCGGCGGAAGCGATGTCCAGACCGGCGGCATCGACCTGTCGCTCGCCGCCAATACGGGCCTCTGCGCCGCCGTCTTCGCCGTCTCGACCTCGGCGGGCTTCCCCTTGTCGGTCACGCTCGCCATGACCGTCGGCACGGGCATCCTCGTCGGTCTGCTGAACGCCGTGGCGGTCGTGTCGCTGAACATCCTGCCGCTCCTGGCAACACTTGCCGTCATGAACATCGTCGCCGGCGCGGAACTGATCCTGACGCAGAACACCGTCGTCTCGATGGCATCCGACTTCACCATGAACATCGCCGTCGGCTCCTTTATGGGCGTGTCGATGCTGGCCTGGTGCCTGATCGCCTTCACGATCTTCATGGTGGCGCTCCTGCATTTCACGGGCACGGGTCTGCGGCTCTATGCCGTCGGCGGGCATCCCGAGGCGGCGCGTGCGGCGGGTATCAATGTCGGCGCCTATGTCGGCGGCACCTACCTGTTTGCCGGCCTCTGCGCGGGGCTGGGCAGCATCCTGCTCGTTTCGCGCCTCAGTGCCAGCACGCCTGGCACAGGGGAGCTGCTGCTCTCGATCATAGCGGCGGCCCTGCTGGGGACGGTGTTCTCCCGCCGCTTCGTGCCCACCGCGGGCGGTACCATTCTTAGCACGCTGTTCATCGGCTTCCTCGCCAACGGTTTCCAGCTCCTCAACGTCTCCAGCTACTGGGTGACCGGGGTCCAGGGCACGCTGATCCTGCTGGTCGTCGCCGCCACGTCCTTTGCCAAATCCTCGGAGCGTTGATCATGAGCACACAAGTACCGTCGAACGCCGGCCCTTTCTTCTCCGCCGATAATGTTTCCCGCTACACCGTCGTCCTCGCCTTCCTTGGTCTGCTGGTGGCGTTCTCGCTGGCGAGCCCCACCTTCTTCACGGGCGCCAATCTCTACAACGTTCTGCTGAACAATGTCGTGATGCTGGCCATCGTGGCGCTTGGCATGACGATCGTCATCACGGCCGGCGGGATTGACCTGTCCGTCGGCGTGTCTGTGGATATGGCGAGCATGGTCTTCATAATGCTGCTGGCCGCCGGCTATGGCGCGGTCATCGGTGTCGCCGTCGGATTGTGCGCGGCGGCAGCTGTCGGCCTTCTCAACGCCATCCTCATCACGCGGCTGAAGATCAGCCCGTTCCTGGCGACGCTCGGCGTGCTGTTCATCGGGCAGAGCGTGCAGCAGATCGCGACCGGCGGCGGACAGCCGATCTATCTCGTGACTGGCGATTTCGCCTCGGTGTTCAACGCCATCGTCCGCACGCAGGTGCTCGGCCTTCCCATGCCGCTCATCGTTCTCGTCGCCTGCCTCGGTGCCGTATACGCCGCGCTGCATCGCTCCGTCTTCGGCCGCTATGTGCGGGCGTTCGGCGCGCAGCCGGGTGTAGCCTGGTATTCGGGTATCCGCGTGCCGTTCAACATGTCGCTGGTCTATGTGGGCTGCGCCATCCTGTGCGGTGTCGCCGGCATCCTGTTGTCCTCGACGGTGCGCTCCTATGTGCCGCTTTCCGGCAACGCCTTCCTGCTCGATGCGATCGGCGCGACCTTCATCGGCACGACGATTAGCTCCGAACGACGCCCGTCGGTGATCGGCACGCTGCTCGGCGTGGCGCTGCTGGCCATCGTTAAGAACGGCCTGCTTCTGGTCGGTTGGAACTTCTACTGGCAGCAGGTCGGCGTCGGCGTGCTCGTCTTCCTTATCCTCGCTCTCAGCTTCGGTCTGCGTGGCCGCGGCCACTGATCCCTAGGAGAATTCGTCCATGGCACGTTTTGATGTGAGTTCGATCGGTTTTTATGTCCTGGATATCCTGGGGCGGCCGGTGACGCGGATCCCGGAGGGAGGGCGCGCCGACTATATCGAGGAAATCCGTATGACCGTGGCCGGCACGGCCGGCGCGACCGCCGTCGACTGCGCCATCCTCGGCCTTTCTACCCAGGCCGTCACCACGGTCGGCGACGACGAGATGGGCGACTTCCTGAATGCTAAGATGGTGAAGTTCGGCGTCGATTGCGGTCTCGTCAAGCGCAGCGGCGCCACGCAGACCTCGGCTACCATTTTGCCGGTGCGGCCCAACGGCGAACGCCCGGCGCTGCATGTGCCGGGAACGGCGGCCATCTTCACCGTCACCGACGAGGACCTCGACGCCGCGCTCGACGCCCGCGTCGTGCATGTCGGCGGCACCGGTCTTCTCAAGGCCTTCGACGGCGCGCCGACGGTGCGTCTTCTCGAGAGGGCCAAGGCACTCGGGCGCATCACCACCTTCGATCTCATCCAGGCCAATCCCGAGACCTTTGCGCTCGTCGAGCCGTGCCTGCCCTATATTGACCACTTCGTTCCGAGCATCGAGGAGGCCGGCGAGATGGCCGGCACGCATGAGCCCCGCGAGGTGGCGCGGTTCTACAAGGCGCGCGGCGTGAAGAATGCCATCCTGACCATGGGCGCGGACGGTGTCTATGTATCGCCGGAGGACGGCGAGGATTTCGTCCTTCCGGCCTACGACATCCCTGTGTCCGACACGACCGGCTGCGGCGACAGCTTCACCGCCGGCATCATCGTCGGCATCATCAAGGGCTGGGATTTGCGCGAGGCCGCGCGGTTCGCCTCCGCCGTCGCGGCGAAGGTCGCCATGGGTCTCGGCTCGGACGGCAAGCTCGTTTCGTTCGACGATACGCTCGCGGCCATGAACAGCCTTCCCCTCCGCTGCAAGAACGCGGCGTGACCCTAATCATCCAGGAGTGAAACACCATGCAGATCATGCCAACCGGCAGCGTTGCCGTCGTCACCGGAGCAAGCAGGGGCATCGGCCGTGCCATCGCCGTGGGCCTTGCTGAATTCGGCTATGACGTCGCCATCCTCGACCTCGGCGCGCAGCGCGCCGCCCTTGACGAAACGGCTGCGGAAATCCGCGCCGCCGGCCGCAAGGCCTTCGTGCATGAACTCGATGTGACCTCGAAGGCCGAGATCGAGGCGACGGTCGCGTCGATCCTCGCGGAAGCCGGCGGCATCGACGTTCTCGTCAACAATGCCGGGATCCTCAAGCTGTCGACGCTGGAAGATCTCAGCGAAAAGGACTGGGACGCGCATTTCGACGTCAACGCCAAGGGCGTGCTTCTGATGTGCCAGGCGGTGCTGCCGCAGATGCGCGTGAAGAAGAGCGGCCGCATCATCAACATCGCCTCGATTGCCGGCCGGCAGGGCGTGGCGATGCAGGGCCACTATGCCGCGACGAAATCGACCGTCATCACGCTGACACGCGTTCTCGCGCAGGAGGTCGGCATGGACGGCATTACCGTCAACGCCATCTGCCCAGGCATCATCCTCACGGAGATGGGCAGGAACAATCTCGGCAGCGACGAGGCCATCCGCCACTGGGAAACCGTCGCGTCGCTGAAGCGCCTCGGTTATCCCGAGGACATCATTGGCCCGGTGCGATTCTTCGCCTCCAGCCAGTCGGACTTCGTAACCGGCCAGTCGCTGAATGTCTGCGGCGGCATCTACTTCCACTGACGGAGCGCCGCGCGGCAACTCCGCGGCGCCCTCCGGCCTATCTCATCGAGGACTGTCATGCACGCGAACGCCTTGAAATTCCTTATCGACGGACGCTGGCTCGAGCCGATCGGCACTGGCCGGCATACGCTAATCAACCCTGCCACCGAGGAGCCGGTCTGCGAGATTGCGATGGGTGGCGCAAAGGATGTCGATCGCGCCGTGGCGGCCGCCAAGGCGGCTTTCCCATCCTATTCGATGACGACGCCGGCAGAGCGTCGACGTCTGCTCCAGCGGCTTCTCGAACTGTACAACGAGAACTATGACGAGATCGCTGCCATGATGACGGAGGAGATGGGCACGACAGCCAGATTCTCGCACGCCGCCCAGGCCTGGGTGGGCCGCGCCCATCTCGAAACCATCATCGCGGTGCTGGAGACCTATCCGTTCGAGGAACTGCGCGGAGATGTTCTGATCTCGCGCGAGGCCGTCGGTGTTTGCGGGCTGATCACGCCGTGGAACTGGCCGATGAACCAGCTCGTGGTGAAGGTCGTGCCGGCGCTCGCTGCAGGCTGCACGATGGTCGTAAAGCCCAGCGAATATTCGCCGCTCAGCTCCATCCGCTTCAGCGAGTTGGTGAACGAGGCCGGCTTTCCGCCGGGTGTTTACAACTATATCAACGGCGAGGGCCACGTTGTGGGCGAGGCGATGTCGCGCCATCCGGATATCGACATGATGTCGATCACGGGCTCGACCCGCGCTGGCGTCGCCGTCGCCAAAGCCTCCGCCGACACGATCAAACGTGTGCATCAGGAGCTTGGCGGCAAGTCGGCCAATATCATCCTGGCGGATGCCGATTTCGAAGAGGCCATAGTTCGCGGCGTGCATGGCTGCTACACGAATTGCGGTCAGGCTTGCAAGGCACCCACCCGCATGCTTGTGCCGCATGAAAGGATGGACGAAGCCGCCCGTATCGCCGCCCGCACAGCCAATGCGATCCGCGTCGGCTCGCCCACCGATCCCGCCTCCGAACAGGGGCCGGTGGTCAACCGCCAGCAATATGAACGTATTCAGGCGCTCATCGAAAGCGGAATTGCCGAAGGCGCCCGCCTTGTTGCGGGTGGCCCTGGCCGTCCGCAGGGCCTCAACCGCGGCTACTATGTGCGCCCGACCGTCTTCGCCCATGTGATGCCCGACATGACGATCGCACGCGAGGAGATTTTCGGCCCCGTCCTGTCGATCCTTGGCTATTCGGACGAGAGCGATGCGGTGCGCATTGCCAACGACACGATCTATGGTCTCGCCGGCTACATCCAGACGAAGGACAATGCCGCCGCACGCCGGATTGCAAGGCAGCTGCGTGTTGGCATGGTCTATATCAACGAGGCCGACTGGGAAGCCGCATCGCCCTTCGGCGGCTTCAAGCAATCCGGCAACGGCCGCGAACACGGTGAGTTCGGTCTCGCAGATTTCCTCGAGATAAAGGCCACCGGAGGGTATCGTGCGCTCGACAAAGCATCCTAACGGCGAGGCTGATGCCGCTCTTCGATAGTACCGCTTCTTTGGAGCGTTAAAACAAATGCGCCCAGTACATTTGTCGGTGAGAAAGATCTGAACCCTTCAAACTGGGCCGTTTTTGGTTAGAGTTTTCCGGCCTCATTCAGGGAGGTGGGCTGGTTGAGCCTCCTGATTTCATAAGTGAGATCGGCACTTTATTGCCGACCGCACCATTGTGCAGCTTATCGAAAAAGCACCCGCTAAGGGCGTTGACTACTGAGGTTGGTCGTGGTTGCCCACAGAAGCCTCACACTCTCCCTTCGCGTGTTTGGGGAACACAAGGCTCGGCGGCGCAAGGTCTGGCGTATCGCCTGAAATCACGGCTTCCACATAGGCGAGCGTGTTCTGGAGGCCGCTCATCGTGTACGGCTTCTCGAGAGCTCCTATGGCTCCGACAAGGTCATCTGGAATGCGCTTCAGGTTACCGGATACGAAGATAAAAGGAATGCCTGTCTTGGCAAGGTGGCGGCCGATATCGATACCCGTCGGGCCGTCGAGCAGCTGAACGTCCACGAAAGCGAACTCGGGCCGTTCCTTTTCTATGAGCTCGAACGCGGTCTTGCCCGCTGCCGCCTGCCCGATGACTTTGTGGCCGGCGGCCTCGATCTCGCTTTCGAGTTCCAGTGCCAGTAGGGCCTCATCCTCGACAATTAGCACGCGCATTTCCTATTCCTTCCGTTCGTCGACAAGGAGCGTTACGCTGACATTGGTCTGCCGACCTTTGACGGTTCTTTCAATTTTTGCCCCAAGCTGCTTGAGCGATGTGTTCAGCATCAACTGGCTGAATGCCTGTTCCTCGCGGTCCATGTCGACTGGCGTAACAGTGTCGGCGACCCGGATCAGGAAATGCCCGTTGAGACGACGGACCTCCAGATGTATATGGCCCCCGCCTTCGCCAAGTCCGCGGCGGACGGCGTCCCCAACGAGTTCGTTGACCACAAGGGCGATGGGCGAGGCCTTTGCAGCAGGAACGATGACCTCCTTGAGATCGGTCGTGACCTTTATGTCCGCGCGCTTGAGTGAGCCGACCATGTCAAGGACAAGCTCATTCGCAAAGTCAGCCACGTCAAAATGGCCGACGTCATCGTCGTTCAGTAGCTTTCTCTGCACTGTACTAAGCGCTTCTACGCGGTTGAGGACGGAGCGCAGTGTCTTCCTCACGGTGTCGTCCTCCGAAATACGCGCCTGAAGCTTGACGATGGATGCAATAGTCAGAAGATTATTCTTTACGCGATGGTCGACCTCGTGGACGAGTACAGTCTTCGCACCCAGCGCGTGCTCCAGGTCGGCCGTCCGCCTCTGGACCTCCTCTTCGGCGAGATGCCGAGCGGCGGCCAGCTCGGCTTCCTTACTCTTGATGTTCGTGAAATCAAGCTGGGAGGCGAAGAAATAGATAATCTCCCCCTCGCGGTTGCGCACCGGGCTGACGAAAAGGGCGTTCCAGAAGGTCGAGCCGTCCTTGCGGTGATTGAGGATATCGATGGAGATGTCTTCACCGGCGGCGATAGCCGCTCGGATACGGTCAACAGCGGCGCGGTCGGTCTCGGGACCCTGAAGCACGCGGCAGTTCCGACCAAGGAGCTCGTCGGCGGAGTATCCTGTGAGCTCGGAGAAAGCCTTATTCAGAAAGATTATAGGATTGTCGGCCTGTCGTGGATCAGTGATGATCATCGGCATGCGGGTCGCCTTGAAGGCGGCCGCGAACGGGTCTTCGGACGCATGTTCCGCAAGAAGCCTGTCACCTGCGTTACGCGCATCAATGTATTGCTCGGTCTCGCTCATAAGCCATTCGCTCGCATTTGGCATCCCAATGAGGTGATAGCGGATATAGTTCCGAAGATACGCTGTGTCCGGACGGATGAGATAAGCTCTGGGCGGATGACGTCAATACCTGACCGAGCGACGACGGCACGACATTCCATAGCCCCGCGTCGCATCCCAAACGCCAACTGCAAGGGGCATCGGATAGCTTTCAATCATGGTTGCGAATACTTGCAAGTCCCCAGGCCGAAAACCATGTATGGGCGAGCATGGCCACGACGCACTACTGTAGCCACAAATCCAGGCCGAAGAGGGGCACCGAGCGAGATTGCCCAGTCCGGTTTCGTGTAGACGCGCTCAAGGGTCCGCAATAAACGTTTGAAAAACCGATCGAAAGCGCCAGAATGAACATCGCGAGTAACAAAAAATCCACAGATGGTTTCCGCGAGGCGCTTACATCCGGTGGCCCTTTCTTGGCAATGGTCAACGCGACAAGAACCCCGATGGTCGTCACAAATCCTCGGCTTCCCGACAATCCCATCGTCTACGCCAACGCGGCCTTCATGGCGATGAGCGGTTACTCCGAGAACGAGATTGTCGGCAAGAACTGCCGCTTCCTGCAAGGGAAAGGGACCGATCCTTCGGCCGTGGAACGACTGGGAACGGCGATCGCCGCCAACGAAGAAATCGAAGTCGACCTCCTAAACTACCGCAAAGACGGAAGCAGCTTCTGGAACAGGCTTCTGGTCTCGCCTGTGATCGAAAACGAGACCGTAATTTTTTTCGTGGCGTCTCAGCAGGACGTGACCCTGGAACTCGAAGACCTCGTCACGATAGAGCGGCGCAAGGCCGACCTGGAAGCCGAAGTCGCGGACCGTACCGCGGAGCTGGATGCCAGCGAGCAAAGCCTTCGTCTGGCACTCAAAGCCGGGAAGCTAGGAACATGGACTATCGACCTGTTGACTGGGGAACTCAGCGCCTCGGCCGAATGCAAATCGATTTGCGGGCGGGCACCGGACGAAGGCCTCACGCTCGATGATCTGCGGGCATCTATTCACGACGACGATCGCGTCCTGCAGGTCGAGGCAATCGACGAGGCTATCGAAAACAAATCTCTGCTCGAGGCCGAGTATCGGTTGGTCACGCCTGCGGGTGACCTCAGGTGGGTGCAGATACGCGGCCAGGCCAAATACGCCGTAGACGGCACACCACTGTCCATCACAGGCGTCACCCAGGACATCACCGCAAGACGTCAGGAACAAGGTCATCGCGCTCTTTTGGCTCGTGAGCTGAACCACCGTCTGAAGAATACGCTAGCGTCGCTTCAGTCGATCGTGTCGCAGACGATCAAGCGGTCCAGGTCGCTGGATGAGGTCGATACAACACTGACGGCGAGGATACATGCGATGGTGATTGCCAACGATCTCCTTGTAACCGAGGACTTCGGCAACGCCTCCCTTAGAACACTCGTAATGCGGACGCTGGCACCCTTCGGCGTCGATGATGCCCTGAGGTTCGCGGTGGTCGGCGAAGAGATCGAGCTTCCGTCGAACGTCGTGCCCGCTTACTCACTTGCCTTGCACGAACTCGCGACGAACGCAACCAAGTACGGGGCGTTGTCGAACGACAGTGGCTTGGTGGAAGTCGAGTGGACCACCGACGTCACACCCTCAGGAAAAGAGCTGACCCTCAAGTGGCGTGAGAAGCAAGGTCCCACCGTCACGCCGCCGACGAAAACCAGTTTCGGAACGCAATTGATAAAGCGCCTTCTTGTAAGCGAGGCAGGTGGTGTCGCTGATATTTCATATGATCCGAGTGGGCTGTTGTTCGTGGCGAAAGTTCCGATGAACTGATCTCCACAACGAGATCGGTCCACCTGCGGCAATCGCCGGTGCGATAAGGCTATCCCAGTGCTCACGCGATGCATGCGACTTTTGCACGGTGAGCCCGCAAACGATTAGCGCGCAGGCTAGATGTTGCGGCGGACATGCGCAGAATTTTTTGCGGCCCCGTGTGTTAACTATCGACTCGAGCGTTTGTAGCTGCGCTGGGCACACCAACGGCTTGCGAGCTAGGCTTCGAAAGCTCCTGAACGGACAAGGGCTTCCACCGATTGTACTGTACTGCTGACCGCCAAACGATGACGAATACACCGAAGATGCTTCTCGATCGGACGCTGCGACAGGCCCAGCAGCAGAACCACATCGGCGTGCCGGCGGCCCGAGGCGATCAATCGGATGCGGGCACCGACAGCTGCGGTCAAAGGCAACTGCATCGGAGCGAGACAGACGGAGGCCGCCTTGGAGCGTCGCGGTCGCGATCAGCGAGACCGCGAGGCGCGTTTTTATGCTGCTGTCTATCGTAGTACCCCGAAGCTCATTGAACAAGCGAGGCACGCATGACCAAAGATCGGTATCTGTAATCCCTTTGTGCCAGGGCCAGTCGGACGTGTGACCACACGATAGATTTTCCGCTCCCCTTTGCATCTCTTGATCCAAAACAAAGGCATTTCGATTTCCAACACATGCGGTTGACCGGCCAGCGGGCCATGTAGGTTTCTGGTGTGACAGGATCCTCATTCCCGAACACCGGATCGCCATTCGCGAACCAGTTGCCCCCAGCCCACAATATCTCCTCAACGAGCTCGTCGCCAAATGGAGGCGCGGTGTAGAACGAAACGCCTATAATCGAGCGGGTGGGCAAAAGCGCGGACGGCTTGGTAACGTCCGCAATGTCATCACTGTGCTCAATCGTAGCGACTGCTAAGGTAACCTGCGCCAATGCCGATCCGCCCGTGGTCAACCCGTCGTCACGACCCAAGACGTGTCTTGGCCGCCAGCTTTCGAAGATTGTTTGCTGCGAACGGGCTCGACCCAATAATCACCTTGGATCCAGATGGGTAGACTTGTCGGGATCGGTGTTGGCGATCGTCAAGCCCAACGCTTTCTGCCTCTCCCCGAAATGCCAAGTCAGATGGCCCTGCATATAGCCGATCTCAGGCGTCATGGGGGTATCCCATGCAACGCTCCAGAAGAGCTTCTTTTCCTTCGAGTGTACCGATAACGGCATCGGCGATGCGGTTGTTCTTGCGGATCGGAGTGTTCGTCATGACCTCCAGAATAGAGATCACGGCACTGGTCATCGGTAGCTGCATGTCGGCCGCGCTGGCCAACCTCTCCATGAAGGCCAACCCGTAGGGCATGTCTTCGATCAGATAGCGGTGGTTCAGAGCGCGGGGTCCCAGTGTTTTCGATCCATCCTCGCTGATCTGGCGGACCATGGCCGAAAGCACGTTGTCCTCGACAGGATATGACTGGGCGTAGTGGCGACGGAGCGACCGTGGCTTCGATCCGACTGCCGAAGCGAGGGCCAGCCGTTCTGCATCGAGGGCTTCCGCGAGCCGGATACCGCTCTCGGTGAAGTTTTCGAAAAGCTTCCAGGTCTCGGATTTGTCTATTCGGCTGAAGTTGATCAACAACTGGCCCGCATGGGCGATCGGATTGATATTGGAAAGATTGATGTCGAGCACCGAGCGGGCAGCGTCGAATTCGATGCCGAAAAGGTCGCGACACAGCACAAGCGACTGCGGCGTGTCGGCTGCCGGAAGGGATGCGATGTCGAACCGCTTGCGGGTGAAGGGAATATGCAGCGTGCCGTCCGGCTGGAAACTTGCCGCCAGCAGTGTCGTGCCCCACGCGGTGATGACCGGTTGCACGCCCGACGTCCGAGCCATGTCATGGAGCCAGAGAGGAGCCAGCGAAAGCGAGCCGCTAACGATAACGTTGTGTAGGGACGTCAGATGTCCGGCAAGGGCTGGCATGACGTCGGAATAAGCCGTCGCCGGAAGCGCAATCACGACGACGTCAAACTCCCGGATGCGCGAGAGGCTGTCGAGTGCCTCGATCTCGAACACGTCGGAAAAGATGCCGCTTGTCTGGAGGCGAACCATGCCGGAATGGAGGCGTGGCGAGCTGGCCAGAGATCGCGACCAGATACCCACCGAATGACCTCTTCGGGTGAGATATGCTGCCATGGCGTTGCCGATCGCGCCTGCTCCGATGATTGCGACTTTATGCACTTGAATGACCTTGTTCATTGTATCCGCAGGACTGCCGTCGGCGCCCGACTACTGGAAAATGAGTTGATATGCGGCGTTCTCGAATTGCCGGGGCGCTCGAGGACTTGCCGCGTCCCTGGCGCGGGACGCGGTATGATCCGTGGACAGCCGGAGATTCCGAGCGCCTTGTGGCTCAGTTCGGCCCTGCCGAAGCCTTACGGCGTTTCAGGAGCGGCACCACTAGGATCAGGAGGATCAGTGCGATCAGCACCATCGAGACAGGCGACGAGGCAAGCGCCAGTGGCTCTCCGCCAGAGATGGTCAGCGCCAGCGACAACTGCACTTCGGCGATTGGCCCGAGGATCATGCCGAGGATGATCGGTGCACTCGGATATCCAAGACGCTCGACGACACAGGCTATCAGCCCGACCACGACCATGACCTGCAGGTCAAAGATCGAATTGTTGACCGAGTAGACGCCGATCGTCACGAAAAGCAGGATCAGCGGCGCGAGCAGGACTTCCGGCAGGCGGAGAGCCTGTCCGAATATCTTGGTCGCCGTCAGTCCTCCCAGCAGGCCGACCAGCAGGCCCGACAGCAGCATCTGCAGCATGAAGCCGTAGACGATGTCGGCATGCTCGTCGAAAAGCTGTGGTCCGGGACGCAGACCATGGACGAGAAGTCCGCCCAGGATAACAGCCGCAACGCCCGAGCCTGGAATGCCGAGGGACAGAGCCGGTATAAGCGAGGCAGCATTGTCCGCACCATTGCCGCATTCGGAGGCCGCCACGCCCTCCGGGTTGCCCTTTCCGTAGCTGTCCGGATCCTTGGACTGCTGCTTGGCGTCGTTGTAGGCGAGGTAGGAAGACATCGATCCGCCGGCGCCCGGCAGGATGCCGATGATAATGCCGATGACGGAAGAGCGCAGCCAGATGGGGAGGAAGCGCTTCCAGTCCCTCAACGGCGATTTCTGCCGACGAAGGTTGAGGAGTTCCGCCGGCATACCTTCCTGACGGGCATTCTCGATCATCTGGATCACGGGCGGTATGGCGAACAATGCGGTGAGCAGCACGACAAGGTCTAGCCCATCCGAAAGTTCGAGGCGATCAAAAGTGTAGCGTTCGACGCCGGTGGCCATGTCCATGCCAACGGTCCCGAGGATGAGACCCATGCAGGCGGCGATCAGTCCTTTGAGCAGATCTTCGCCCAGCAACGATGCCACCGTGGCAAGCCCGAGGATTGCCAGCCAGAAGAATTCCGAGGGGCCGAACATCAGGCTGATTTTGACCAGTGTCGGCGCTAGCGTGATGAGCGACAATGCGGAGAAGACGGAACCGATGACGCCTGAGACGACGGCGACCTGGATCGCGTAGCCGGCCTTGCCCTGACGGGTCATGGCATGCCCATCCATCACGGTCGCGACGGAGGCTGCCGTGCCCGGAACACGCATGAGGATTGCCGGAATGGCCGCGCCGTAGCTGCCGCCGTTGTACATGCCGGCCATCATTCCCAGCGCGAAAAGCGGGTCCATGCCGAAAGTCAGGGGGATGAGAACTGCCATTCCGGTCATGACGGAGAGACCGGGCAGGGCGCCGACGATGATGCCGGCCATCGTGCCGAGTATCACGGCCAAAAGGTTTGCCGGAGCAAAGGCACCCGGAAGGGCTTGAAGAATTGCGTCAATCATCTGAGCACCGCCAGCAGTGGGTCGAGCAGGTCGCGTGGTATCGGTCGCTGAAGCGCGACGACGAAGACCAGCACGATGAAGGCGAGGGTCGCAGTCACGACGAGCGCCGAGTGCCGCATGTTTCGGTAACCAAGCGCATAGGGCACGGCGATGCCCAGGACCAGGCTCGGGATGAGATAGCCGATATAGGAGACGGCCGCGATGTAGAGGAGTACGGCCGCGGCTCCAAGATAGACGCGCCCGGGGCGCTCGAACAGAGGCTGTTCATCATCCGGATTGTGTTGGCGCAAGGTTCGGACCAGCATGAGATGTCCGCCGATGCCGAGCAGAATGGAAAGCGTGCGCGGATACGATCCGGTTACACCGGGATAGTCGGCTGCCTGCAGGAAGAGGAAGCCTGCGGCCGCCACGAGGGCAACCGCAAAGCCAAGTTCCGCATGGCGCCGCGAAACGGATCTCAGTGCCACGGAGTCACCTTCCAGGTTTCAACGAGGTCGCCTTCCATTTTCGCGAGCAGCTTGTCGTAGTCCGCTGCATTCAGAAAGGCGAGGGGGATCTCGGCCTTTTTGGCAGCTTCCTGATAGGCGGGGTCTTCCATCGCAGCTTGCATCGCATTCTGCAGCTTCTCGATGATATCAGCCGGGACGCCGGCCGGAGCCGCGAGGCCGCGCGAGGCCGTTACGACCAGATCGTAGCCCTGTTCGGCAAATGTCTGCGCATCAGGCAGGTAAGGAGAGCGTTCGGAAGACATGACGCCAAGCAACCGCAGATCGCCGCTGCGTATCAGCTGGGTGATTTCGGAGAGGTTCATCGTGGCTGCGGGAATATGGCCGCCGAGAATAGCCTGGCGGACAGAGGCAGTGTCGCCGAAAAACGCCGGCGTGAAGCTAGCCTTGGCGATGCGGTTGAAGCTGAGAAGGCCGATATGCTCGGAGGAACCGGCCGCGCCGGATGTGCCGATGACCACGGCGCCCTTGGCGGCTTGCGATGCCTTCACGAGTTCTTCGAGCGTCTGGTACTTGCTATCCTTGCGGACGACAAGAACGCCCGGGTCGAGAACGATGTTGCCGATGAGCTGGAAGTCGTCGAGGTCGTACTTCGCATTTCCCGCAATCGTCTGTGCGACGAAATTCGGCGGGGTGACCATGCCGATGGTGTAGCCGTCCGGCTTGGACTTGGCGAGGTTGGTCCAGCCGATGACACCACCTGCGCCGGGCGTGTTGATCACCGCAATCGACGTGCCCTTGCCGAGATGCTTTTCCATGAAGATGGCGATGGAGCGCGCCGCGACGTCCGTGCCGCCACCCGGACCGAAAGGAACGATAAGTTCGATCGGCTTGGCCGGGTATTCCTGTGCGAAGGCAGACGTGCCGATGGCGAGGCCGAGTGCGATGCCCGCGGCGAGCTTGAGAAGTTTCATTATCCTGTCCAGTTCCCTTTTGTTGGTTTTGAGCCGTATCCCTGCCTCAGGTTATACCCAGCCACGTTTTCCGCTTTGGCAATGGCACGGAAACATGTCTTCCAATCGAAACTGGAGTATGAGACAGGAATCCGATGCTTCTTGGAAAGGAGGCATGGCCCGAAGGAGGGTTATTTGCATACGTTATGTGGCAGTATCGGTAACATCAAAGTCCAAAAAACGACAAAGGTATTCCCTGAGGTTATGGCATGAGGCGCCCTATCCAGTTGCGGCAGATCGAGGCCTTCAAGGCTGTTGTCGAATCCGGCACGGTCAGCCAGGCGGCGAATGTCATGCATGTCACCCAGCCGGCCGTCAGCAAGCTTCTTGCGCATCTGGAGGAAGACACCGAGCTTGAATTGTTCGAGCGCGTTCGTGGCCGACTCGTGCCCTCCGCGGCTGGCATGAAACTCTATCGTCACATCGACCGCATCTTCGCCAGTATAAAGCAGGTCGAGCACGCCGTGGATCTGATAAAGCGCGAAGAGCAGGAACGTATCGTGGTGGGTGTTCTGCCGGCGCTGTCCGGCATGTTCATCAGCAATGCCACAAGGCGCTTTCTGGCGAGCAATGAAGAGGCGCATGTTTCGCTGATCGGCCGGGCATCGCAGTTCGTCATCGAGTGGCTGCTGTCCAATCAGCTGGATGTCGGCATCGTCAACGGTGGCGTTGATCACCCGCTCATTGAAGCGCTGCCGCTGGGGCCGGGACATCTCGCCTGCATTCTGCCCCGCGACCACCCGCTTGCGTCGAAGGACCAGATCATGGCAGGTGATCTCGACGGCACGCCATTCATTCGCTTCTCGAATGAAAACCGCATACGCCAGAAGATCGAGCAGGTTTTGCTACAGCAGGGCGTGAGGCCCCGTTTCGTGCTGGAGGCGACATTGGCGACAACAGTTTGCGAGCTGGTTGCCGACGGCCTGGGCGTCACTGTAATGGATCCGCTTCTTGCCTATGGACAGAAACAGCGTTTGGATATCCGGCCATTCGTGCCGATCATCAGGTCGGATCTCAGGATATGCAGACTGCAGAATGCGCACACGTCCTCTCTGACCGACAGCTTCGTCCGGGCAGTCCAGTATACGGCCAAGGACATGTTCGGAGGTGCCGATAAACAAGGATAGCCGGGCATGCCGGGCTATACTGTCAGATTTACGTTCAGGCGAGGTCGGATCGACCGCCGAAGCCAAAGCCCGGGACATGTTGATCAACTCGATGCCGAAGGGCGCAGGCTATGCTGCGGTACAGTTTATGTCGCTGCTGAAGGATATCATTTTGGATGTTCAGCGCGATTAGCCATTGGAAGATCTGCGGGTCGTGAGCTCGTATCTGTTCAAGCCCTTCCCAACTTACTTTCAAAGCAGAGGCTATGATTACGTAATTCCAAACATGACCAAAGCAGAGATCGTCCATACGCAAATGCCAACGACGACTGCGACCGGAGCCGGAAAAACGGCAATACCTAGGTAGCACGTCGTGACGAACGCGACGTAGGCGGGAAGTGTCTTCGCACTCGCGAGGCATGTTTCCCGGAACGCGTTGATGTCGTTCTTTGCGCCGATTATCATCAGCGAAATGAAGCCGAAAAGCGGGAATAGCGGCAGGATGCCCGGCAGCGTATTGCCGCGTTTGGCCGCCAGCGCGATGACCGCAGTCATCGCACCGCCAAGCAGGCTTTTCAAGAGAATATCCACGTTACGGGTCCGACGGCTCTGCGACGAGAAAGGCGAAGTCGCATCCCTGTTCGGCCTGGAGGACCTCCTGGCCGTAGAGGCGGGCGTAGCCGCGTTTGGGGAGAGGAGGGGCTTGTCCCGGCGTACGCCGGGCAAGCACGGCTGCATCGACGAGTAGATCGACGCGGCGCTCCTTGACGGAAAGCCTTATGCGATCTCCCGTCCGCACCAGCCCGAGAGGGCCGCCTGAGGCGGCGTCGGGGCTGACATGCAGGACGATGGTGCCATAGGCCGTGCCGCTCATGCGCGCGTCGGAGATTCGCAGCATGTCCTTCACGCCCTTGCGCGCCAGTTTTGTCGGGATCGGCAGATAGCCGGCCTCCGGCATGCAGGATGCGCTCTTTGGTCCGGCATTCTGGAGCACCATGATGTCATCCTCGCTAATGTCGAGATCGGGATCATCGACGCGGGCTGCCATATCCTCAAGGCTTGTGAAGACCACGGCACGGCCCTCGTATTCGAACAGACGCGGATCTGCGGCCGCGCGCTTCAGGATCGCCCCGTTCGGTGCGAGCGAGCCGTAAAGTGCGACAAGGCCACCCTCGGGCTGCAGCGGCGCCGAGACGGAGTGGATGATCTTGCGGTCGACATAGGGCTGCGGCGCATCGAGGCGTTCGCCCAAGGTCTCGCCCGAAACCGTCATGCAGTCGAGATGCAGCAGATCTTTCAGTTCCCGCATGACGGCACCAATCCCGCCTGCCGCATGAAGGTCCTCCATGTAATAGCTGCCGGTGGGCTTGAGATCCACGAGGACCGGAGTCGTGTCGGAGAGTTTGTTGAGCCGTTGCAGGTCGATCTTGATCCCGGCGCGCCCGGCAATAGCTGTCAGATGAATGATCGCATTGGTCGACCCGCCGATGGCGAGCAGAACGCGGAGGGCGTTCTCGATGGACTTTTCGGTGATGATTCGATTCGGGGTCAGCTTGTCGCGGGCAAGCCGCATGGCGGCGACGCCGCTTGCCTCGGCAGCGCGCAGCCGATCCGCATGTACGGCCGGGATCGCGGCCGTGCCCGGCAGCATGATGCCAAGGGCTTCCGCAATCGCCGCCATCGTGCTGGCCGTTCCCATCACCGCGCAGGTGCCCGCGGTCGTCGACAGGCTTCCCTCGACTTCCTGAATGCTTTCGCTGTCGAGCTCGCCGGCGCGATATTTCGCCCAGAAGCGCCGACAATCCGTGCAGGCGCCAAGACGTTCACCACGCCAACGACCAGTCATCATCGGTCCGGTGACGAGCTGAATGGCTGGAATATTTGCCGAGACGGCTCCCATCAGCTGTGCCGGAACCGTCTTGTCGCAGCCACCGATCAGGACGACGGCATCCATCGGCTGGCCTTTCAGCATCTCCTCGGTGTCCATGGACATGAGATTGCGAAAGAACAGGCTTGTCGGCTTCAGGAAGACCTCGCCGAGCGAGACTGTGGGGAACTCGAGGGGTAGGCCGCCGGCTGCGATGACCCCGCGCTTGACGGCGGCAATCAGCTCGGGAACCAGGCGGTGACAGTTGTTGAATTCGCTGTAGGTTCCCGCAATACCCACGACGGGGCGCGCGAGCATCTCCGTGGAATATCCCATTGATCGCGCGAACGACATCCTTAGATAACGTGCGAAATCGAAGTCGCCGTAATTGGTGAGGCCGCGCGAAATCCCGACCGGCTCTTGCTTGTCCGTCATAAAATGCTCCGGAAATGTTGTTGGTGAGAAAGACCGGCGAGCTAGCCGACGATCTTTCCGAAGGCCCGCAGATAGGCCATTTTCGATGCGGGAAGATGTTGCCGGCACAATGCCACCAGTGCGTCGCCATCCCCGCGCTCCAGCGCGGCGATCATCAGGTGATGTTCGTTTCGAGCCTTGTTACGCTCTGCCTTGTCAGCAAGCACGAGGAAACGAATTCCGTGCGCACGCTGCGAATAGGTCTCTATCGCGCTGGCGAGATAGTGGTTGCGGCACAGCCCGAAAAGCTTGCGATGAAATTCGTGATTGTGCCGGAAGACCCCGACCAGATCGTCTGCATCGACCGCCGCGTCGTGCTGTGCCTGGATCGTCTTGAGTGCGTTAATATGCGTCTCCTCGACCGGAAAAACGATCTGCGCTGCAGCAGTGGATTCCAGCAGTTCGCGAACGGCATAAAGCTGCTCGACGTCGGAGGCCGAGAACGCCCGTACCATTGCACCGCGATTGGGAAAACGCTCGATCAAGCCCATCTTGTCGAGTTCCGCCAGCGCGAGCCGCAAGGAATGGCGCGAGACGGAAAACCGTTCGGAAAGCTCTTCCTCGATGAGACGCTCGCGCGGATGAAGCCGGCCGAGAACAATATCTTCCTCGAGAGCCATCACGACTGCAGCGACAGGGTCCTGGCGTGCGGCTTTTGCCTCGGGTTCGCCGCCCAGCGGTTCCTTCATGTCTTTCTGGACTCTCACGTTTTCTCCCCCGTTCATTGCCGCATTCATCCTTATCTGAAACCGACCATACATACAGGCGACAACATTGTCGACAAAAATGTTGTTTATTTTGTTGACGCCGAAATGACGTTGGTGCTATCGGTGAGGTCATAAGCAAACGGCAATCCAGTTTCAGGCTCGGAAAATGCCGCGGGAACTTGAAAAGCGAGGATTTGTCATGTGCTCCGAATGTCTGGTTACCGAGGCGATTAAGGACAAGATTGCGGCCCATGGGGCGGCGTTTCGCAAGGCGACAGCGAGCCCCTTCGGCGCGGAAGACGAGATCGGAATGCTCAATCTCGTCACTGGAGAGACCCGCAAGGCGATCATGGATCGTGCGGATCCAACGCGGATGTACGACCTGTCGGTCGATAATTTTATCGGCATGCCGGGATGGTTCGGTGCCGAGGATCAGCCCTATCAGATCTGGATGACACACACGCCGCGCGGCGAAAAGATCGATGACATGATGAATGTCGGCCCGGCGGCCAATGACCTCGTCTCCTATTCCGGTGACGCGATCTCGATGTACACCCACACGGGAACGCACATCGACGCCTTCAATCACTTCGGTTACGACGGCAAGATCTTCAACGGTTTCTCGGTGGATGATCACCTTGGCAGCCGCGCCTGGCGCAAGGCCGGCGCGGACAAGCATCCGCCGATCATCGCGCGCGGCATCATGCTCGACGTCGCCGCCCTGCATGGCGTGGACGTGCTTCCGCCAAGCTACGGCATCGGCGAGGCTGACCTGCGCGGATGTCTAAAACATCAGGGTATCAAGTTGATGGTTGGCGACGTCGTCCTTATCCGCACGGGCCGCATGCGGCTTTGGCCGGATCGGTCGACGTATCTACCCAATCCTCCGGGCCTCAATCGTGAAGGCGCAGAGTTCCTGGCCAAGGCGGGTGCGATCGTCATCGGCGCGGACAATCATTGCCTCGAGCAGGCGCCGTCGGCGGATCCGGAAAACTGGCAGGTCGTGCACACCTATCTTCTGGCCGAGGCAGGTGTTCCGATCCTCGAGATCGTGAATCTTGAAGAACTTGCCGAAGACGGCGTGCATGAATTCGCCTTCTTCGGTGCCTGCATCAAGCTGCGCGGGGCAACCGGCGCGCCGATGCGCCCCGTGGCGATGCGACTCAAGAAGTAAGCTTTTTTCCTCACGGCTTTCATGAGGGTGCGCATGATGTCATGCGTGCCGGCGACGGAGTATGCCATGGCGGCAAGAACCCATTTTATCACAGGCGCTGCCGGGTTGGTCGGGCAGGCGGTGGCTGAAAAGCTCGTCACGCGCGGCGACCGCGTCATCGCCATCGACAAGAGTTCGGCCGTTTTTCCCTTCGGCAATGTCATCACCTGCGATCTCAAGGATATCCATCGCCTTTATGCTTTGGCCGGAGATGTCGATCTGGATTCAGTCATCCATTGTGGCGCCTATTCCGGCCCGATGGTTGCGCGTGACAACCCCTACGACCTGGTAGCTGTCAACGTCATGGGAACGGCGAATGTGCTGGAACTGGCACGGATTTTTAGGGCGCGCCGTTTCATCAACTGTTCGTCCGTCAGCGTTTACGGCTCGACCGCGCAGGGGCCTGTAAAGGAGGATGTGCATCTCGCACCCTCGACGGTTTATGGCGCGACCAAGCTTGCAGCCGAAGCGCTGGTGACGGCATTTGCCCGCGAACATGGTGTAGATGCTGTATCGTTCCGTCTTTCGTGGGTCTATGGACCGAACCGCAGCACACCCTGTCTGCTCGGGCGGATGCTGCGGGATGCCCTGTCGGGCAAAGCAACGGAACTTCCCTGGGGAAGCGACTTTTACCGTCAGTACATCCACGCGGACGATGCCGCCGACGGCCTGATTGCAGGCCTCGACGCAAAGTCGCTCTCGATGCGCGTTTTCAACCTGACGGGCGCGAACTACCAGACGCTGGGAGAGACGGCAGCTCTCGTCCAGCAGGTCCTGCCGCAGGCGCAGATCTCCCTGGGCGAGGGGCCTGATCCGGGTGACGACACCCAGCACGAGTTCGACATTTCGGCGGCAACCGAAGAACTGGGTTATCGGCCTTCCGTTTCCCTTGAGCAGGGAATTCGCCGTTTCGTCGCTGCAATCAATCATGAAAACGGCAATTCTGAAGGAGTTTGAGCGATGCTGGATGTTTTCAGCCTTGAGGGGCGCACGGCCCTGGTGACCGGCGGCAGCCGCGGGATCGGAGCCGGCATCGTGAAGCTCTTTCTCGAAGCCGGTGCGCGTGTCGCATTCTGCCATTACCACGACGGGGCCGAGGCCGAGCGTCTGGCCTATGGCTTGGAAGGCGCGGGACACGCCGTCGATTTCATCGAATGCGACGTCGGCGACGCTGCGGACGTTGAAAGGCTTCGCGATTTCGCCGTTGAGAAACTCGGCCACGTCGATATCATTGTCAATGCTGCCGGTATCAGCGGCGACCGGCCGTTTGCCGAGGTCAAGGTCGAGGATTTCGATCGCATGATCGACGTTAACCTGCGCGGCACCTTCATCGTTACCCAGGCGTTTTTCCAGCAGATGGTCGAGCGTGGCCACGGGCGCGTCATCAATTTCGCCTCGCAACTGGCCTATAAGGGTGCCCCTGCCATGGCGCATTACTGTGCGTCCAAGGGTGGTGTCGTCGGGTTCACCCGGGCGCTCGCCTATGATGGGGCTCCGTTTGGCGTGACTGTCAACGCGATCGCGCCTGGGCCGATCGAAACCGCGCAGCTTGCCGGCATGACGGAAGACTGGCGGGCGATGAAACATGCGGAACTTCCGATTCGACGTTTCGGCACAGTCGAGGAAATTGCCCCGACGGCGCTGCTTCTCGCCTCGAAGGCGGGCTCCTATTTCGTTGGCCAGACGCTGTCGCCGAATGGCGGCGACGTGATGCTTTAGCCCACGGCTTTCCGGAACGAGGCGGTCATGTTTACCACGCGCTTGCATTTTACCGATGATGCCAGACGCAGGATCGTGCGGGGCGCCACGCAGGTCGCCCGGCTTGTCGAGTTGACGCTGGGACCGGCCGCACGAACCGTGCTCATCGAAAGGGCACCCGCCGGACCACTCGTCGGTTCCAGCGGTCATGATGTGGCACTTTATGTCGAGCTCGTCTGTCCGGTCGAACAGATTGGTGCGCAGGCCATGCGCAACGTGGCCTGGGAGATGAGCGATCGGTGGGGCGACGGCACGGCGACGGTGGTTTGTCTCGCCGCAGCCCTGCTGCAGGCACTCGACCAGGCAGAGAAGAGCGGACATGACCGGCGCGCCCTCGCGGCAGCGCTCGACGCCGAGGTCGCCGAAATCGTTGCGGCGCTGACCCGGTCCGCGACACCGATCTTGGAGGAGGACGATCTCCGCCATGTCATCGAAACCGCAGCGGGAGGTACTGACCTGTCGCCGCTTCTTCTTGAAGCAGCGCTGCGTGCAGGGCCGCAAGGCTATATCGATATCGTGCCGGCGGCCGAAACCGATGCGCTCGAGGTTGTGCAAGGCCTTGCCTTTGATGGCGGCTGGTTGAGCCCGAACTTCACCGCTTCCGGTGCGGGGCGGATCGTTCTTGAAAATGCCTGTGTGGTGACATTCGACGGTGCCGTTCAGTCGATCGACGAGATCGGGCCTATGCTGGATGTCTTCGTTCGCATGGATCAAACTCTGCTTTTCGTCGCGACGTCATTTTCCGACGAGGCGAGAGAAAGACTTGGCTCGCTGGTTCGAAGGACCGGAGCGAAGATCGCCGCGATGCGCGCGCCGGGAGAGGGGGACTGGCGACGTTTTCATCTCGGCGATATCGCCGCTGCGACCGGCGCTACGGTCTTCGGCGACGAGGGGGGATACTCGTTGCGGACCGTTCGGCCGGAACTGGTCGGTCGCGCGACAAAAGTGGAACTGACGGCGACGGACAGCCGCTTCGATGGGGGCGCCGGCGGTCTGCCTGAACTGGATTTTCGCAAGGCGCAGATCCGCGGCGATATCGCCCGCTCGCGCTACCTATCCCTCGATCGCGAGCGGCACGAAAAGCGCCTTGCCCGGCTCTCCGCCGGTATCGTGACGCTCTCGCTCGGTGGGCGCACGGAGCCGGAAAGGGTACTGCGCATCGGATCGGCGCAGCGGGCTGTGCAGACGATCAAGGCTGCCCGCCAGTCCGGTACGATAGCCGGAGGCGGCGTCGGGCTGCGGGATGCCGGCCGGGCTCTTGGAAACAGAAGCATCACGGGGCGTGCGTTCGAGGCGCCTTTCCGCGTGCTTTCGGCAAATGGCGCCACGCAAGTGACGGTGTCGCCGCGCGACCCCTGCAATCTGGTGGTCGATGTGGTGCGGCGCGCCGCGGCAACTGCGGCATCCCTCGTGAGTACGGATGTGGCGATCACGCACCCGCGTCGGCTTGCGAGCTGACACGCGGGAAAAATTAAGAAGGTAATCTGATGTCAAAGAAAGATACCATGGCCGAGACGCTGCATTCCCCGCGGGCGAATATGCTCGAGGTGCTCGGTGCGACGCTCTATTACGGCAGCGTCAAGGCCCTGGACAACGTGTCAGTTGTGGCGGGTGAGGGCGAGTTCCTGACGATCCTAGGCGAAAGCGGCTCTGGGAAAACGACACTCCTGAAGATCATATCGGGGCTGGAGCAGCCTTCCGAGGCGCAGGCGTTGCGTATCGGAGGTCAGGACGTTCGTGCGCTCGGTGCTTCCGATCGCAACTGTACCACCGTGTTCCAGCACTATGCCCTGTTTCCGCATATGTCGGTTCGCGAAAACGTCGAGTACGGCCTTAAGGTCCGTGGAATCTCGCGGGACGCTCGCAAGAAGCAGGCGATGGACGCGCTTGAAATGGTGCGCCTAGCCCATAAGTCGGAACGCCGGATCACCCAGCTAAGCGGCGGTGAGCGCCAGCGCATCGCTCTTGCCCGCGCCTTCGTCACCAAGCCGGCCATTCTGTTGCTCGACGAACCACTTGGCGCGCTGGACGAGAAGCTTCGGGTGGACATGCAGGAAGAGCTCATCGCTATCCAGCGCAATCTCGGCATCACGTTCGTCTACATCACGCACAGTCAGGAAGAGGCGCTGACTATGAGCGATCGCATCCTGTTGATGCGCAACGGCAGAATTGCTCAGGAGGGTGCGCCGACCGATCTGTTCGACCGGCCCAACAGCAGCTTCACGGCCCGTTTCATGGGCGTGGACAATGTTTTCGAAGGCGTAATCACTGCTGTCGATGGCTCCTCGGTCTCCTTGTTCGTGGGGGGACACGTGCTCACGGGGCAATGGTCAGGAACATCGGTGCCTGTTGCCGGCCAGAAAGCTGTTCTCGGCGTTCGAGCCGAGAGGGTCAGGCTCGATCCGCAGGATGGACTGGAAAACGTGCTGGACGCAACGCTCCAGAACTCCGTCTACAAGGGCAAATATCTCGACATCGCATTCGAAACTTCGGTTGGTCCGGTCCGTGCCCGGCTGTGGGATTCCGAACAGCCGCCGGCCGGCGTCCGGCGGATCGGCTGGGCGAAGTCGGCCTGCACGGTAATGGACCCGTGACACGGCGCGAAGCATCAATTTACGCATCACGATAACCAAAAAAGGAGAGCAGCATGTCAGTTCATCAGCAGCATACCGGCGGAGACATCAGTCGCCGCTGCTTCCTCAAATCCACGGCCGCCGTCGGTGTCGCGATCGCAGCAGGTGGCGCCTTCAAATCGGCTGCGTTTGCGCAGGACGAGGTCCTCTTGAAGGCCTATGGCGTCACGACCGCGCAAATGAGCGATCCTTCGCTTCTGACCAAGGCAACCGGCGTCAAGCTCGAATTCACGGGCACGGATGCCGACATCGGCGTCTTCATGCGCGATGTGATGGCAAACAATATCGGCGAGACGCATGACATTCTCATCTTCGACAACGGCACGCAGAATATTCTCGGCCCCAACGGCTTCTATGCCGAGATAGACACCACCGACCCGCAACTGAACCTCTGGGACCGCACGCCCGATTTTTGGAAGAAGTCCGACATCTCGATGTATGACGGCAAGGTCTATGGTGCGCCGATCCTCGGCAACTGCGATACGTTCGCCTATTTCCCCGAGGTTATCGGCGCCAATCCGAACGGTGAGGACGAAATCCCTTATGCGGTACTCTACGAAGACGACCGCACCCGTGGCCGCGTGGCGCTCGATCGAGTCCTGTCTCAGGCCATGGCCTGCATGGCCAACTTCCTGAAGATCAACGGACGTCTCGAGATCGGCGATCCAGCCAACCTGACGCCCGAGGAAGCCAAGGCGGTCGTCGACTACGCCATCGAACGCAAGCGGGCAGGGCAGTTCCGCACGTTCCACAACTCCTTCGAGGAGCAGGTCCAGCTCATCCAGAACCGCGAAGTCGATGTCCTGGAATGCTGGGAGCCGGCTGTCAAGGAAGCGGAAAAGACGATGGGCGACAAGGCGCCGATCTACGCGTTTGCCGTCGAGGGCGGCAAGAAGTGGGGGCATGGCGCCTATGTTCCTGCCCAGGCCATCGAACGGGGCAACAAGGAGGCCATCTACAAGGTGCTCAACTACTTCCTTGGTGGTGAGTTTCGCGCCATCCAGGCCCGCGATCGCGGCTATGCAGGCCCCAACATGGATCTGGGCGTTGAATACGCCAAGCAGGCAGGCTGGGATCAGGCACAGATCGAGGCGCTTCAGGCGACCGACAAGAAGATCGAGCGCAAGATGTCCAATCCCAATGCCTTTTGGAGCAAGCCGACGGCCGAGAATGCCGACGTGATGGAACAGGAGTGGCAGCGCTTCCTCAGCGCCTGACACGATTACAGAACGATCCCGCCGGTCAGCCGGCGGGATCGGCAGAAAGGAGAGGGACAAGATGACGACGTTCTCGGGTCAAAGGAAACTGGCACTGCCAAAAACGGCCAGCGGCTGGTTCACCCTGGTCTTCCTCAGCGGTTGGGTTGGCATTGTTCTTGTGCCGTTGCTGATCATTTCCGTTTTCAGCTTCTTCTCCATCAAGCAGTACCAGATGGTCTTCGAGCCAACGCTCGCCACCTGGAGCGGTCTCTTCGAATCCGGCCGCTGGGTCGTGGTCGCGCGCACGCTCCAGTTCGCCGTGACGGTGACCATCATCGAGCTTCTGCTGGCCTTTCCGTTTGCGCTCTGGCTGGCAAAGGGGTGCCGGTCGGACCGGGTGAGGGCGCTTATTATCACACTGCTGACGATCCCGTTCTTTCTCGACGCATCCTCCCGCATCATCGTCTGGCGCTCGATCCTCGGCACGAATGGCGTCATCAACACGCTGCTGATGAATGCCGGACTGATCGACCAGCCGATCACGTGGCTTCTCTATTCCGGCTTTGCCGTGCATTTCGGCATGATCGGAAGCTACTATCCGTCTGCTGTATTCCCGATCTTCCTGACGATCTCCCTGATTGATGACGATCTCATCAAGGCGAGCGCCGATCTCGGCGCCAGTGCACGACAGACGCTGTTCAACATCATCCTGCCGCTTGCTATGCCGGGCATCATCGGTGGCGCCATCTTCACCATGGTTCCGTTGATGGCCGCTTGGGTCGAACCGCAGCTGCTGGGCGGCGGCCAGGTCAATCTGCTTGGCCAATCCATCCAGAGCGCGCTTTCCAACCTTAATTATCCGGTTGCCGCCGCCCTTTCGACCATCGTCATCGCAATCCTGATCCTGCTCTTGTCCCTTCTGACACTCAGTCTCAGGGGCAGGATGAACATGGCGTCCATTTTCCAGAATCACGGTCACTGAGGGAGCACGTCCATGTCAACGATCGTCCAGGCCGAGAGCGTTCCCGCCACGCGCATTTCGAGGCGGAACAATCAAGGCAATGCATGGAGCCGGATCGCGAGGTTTTGCGGTTTCTTCGCCCTCGCGTTGATATACATTCCCGTCGTCTGGCTGGGCATCATGTCCGTCAGCGCGGAGCCCCTTTCCGGCCGCCCATATCCGATGACCTTCAACCATTACGAACTGCTGTTTGCCAATACAAACTGGCATGCGCCTTTCCTGAACAGCATCCTGCTCGGCCTGACGGTTTCCGTCGCCTGCATGATCTGCGGCACTTTCGTTGCGCGCTCGATCGTCGCTCTGGCGCGGCCTGGACCGGTTGTTATGATGGC
Organism: Shinella sedimenti; assembly: GCF_022601905.1. Classification (NCBI taxonomy): domain Bacteria; kingdom Pseudomonadati; phylum Pseudomonadota; class Alphaproteobacteria; order Hyphomicrobiales; family Rhizobiaceae; genus Shinella; species Shinella sedimenti. Next base: position 19,881 of record NZ_JAKVIN010000013.1, on the reverse strand, counting down.
GGTCCTGCCACTCTTCGTGCCGGGACTGACGATAGGGGCGGCGCTTTTCGTTCTGCTGCGCACGGTTCTGGATCTGCGGCTTGGCTTCTGGTCCCTGTTCATCGCGCACATGGTGTGGGCGTTTCCGTTCGCGCTGCTTCTCATCCTGATCGTCATGCTTCGCTTTGATCGCCGGCTGATACAGGCAGCCGAAGATCTTGGCGCCAAGCCCTTCCGGCGATTTGTGGACATCGAGCTGCCGCTGTTGATGCCGGGCGTCTCCGGCGCCGGCATCTTCAGTTTCCTCCTGTCCTTCAACGAGTTGCTGCGCTCTACCTTCCTGCGTGGAACCGAGACCACCATGCCGATCTATAACTGGGCGATGGCATCGGCCCAGCAGTCTCAGGTGCCGATCGTCTTTTCCCTCTCCACCCTCATTCTGCTGGTCACACTTCCAACAATGGCGGCGATCTTCCTCTTTCTGTTCGCGCGCCCGAAAGCCTGACCCGACCCTTTGCCTAGACCCTTGAAAAGGAAATCCTATGACTGAGAGCGCATATGTGGCCGTTGCCCAGGTGCCTGCCGTTCTGGGTGATGTCGCCCAAAATCTTGCGGCCATGAAAGGCTGGATGAAGCAGGCCGCCGAAAAAGGGGCGAAGCTTCTGGTGTTCCCGGAGTGCTACCTCTCCGGCTACATGTTCGGGACCCGCGACGATGCATATGCGAGCGCGATCGAGCAGAACGGGCCAGAAATCGAAGAGATGCGCCTGCTTTGTGCAGAATATGGAATGGAAATCGTCGTCGGCTTCATGGAGCGGGTCGGGCCGAAGCTGTACAATGTGGCGGCGGTCATGGGCCCCAAGGGCGTGATCGGCATCCACCGCAAGCGTCACCTGCCTTTCCTCGGTGGGGACCGTTTCGCGGACGAGCCGGATGGCACCGATATCTCGGTCTTCGACACGGCGGTTGGCAAGGTCGGCGTGGCGATCTGCTATGAAATCCGCTTCCCGGAAATCTCGCGCACGCTTGCACTGGCGGGAGCGGATTTCATTGCGTTGCCGACGAATTGGCCGGTGCAGTCCGTGCTGCTCGCCGACTACTTCACGCGCGTTCGCGCCGCCGAGAATTTCGTGTTCTTCCTGGTTGCCAATCGCGCCGATAGCGAAGGCGATGCCGATTTCCTGGGCAAGAGCCAGATCATCGATCCTCTTGGCAATGTCATGATCAATGCCGGGACGGATGAGGGCATCGTGCTGGCAGCGGCCGACGTCGGTCGAGCACGCAACAAGACAATAGCATTCAAGGCGGGGGAGTTCGAGCTCTCCCCCTGGAAGGACCGCCGGCCGGCGACCTACAGGCTCGACTGACGGAGACGCACAGTCGTTTCGACCGAACCTATCATACGCATCCGGGGAACTTTGAAATGAAAATCAACATAATCAAGGCGCGTGCGGTCAGCGTACCCGTCGCCAGGCCCACGCGGATTGCAAAGCGGGTTCTCGACAAGCGCGACTACCTCGTCGTGGAGGTTGCAGGGGACGAGAGCGAGGTGATCGGGTCGGGTTATGTCTATACGGGTACGCGCGGCGGCGCGGTTGCCGCGAAGATAGTTGCCGAACTCCTGTCCCCTGTGCTGATCGGCGCCGATGCTGACGACATCTGGGGCCACTGGGACCGCATGTACCAGGAAACCCTCCTGACCGGCCGGCAAGGGATCGTCCTGCGTGCGATTTCCGCCGTCGACATGGCACTTTGGGACCTGGCGGCAAAACGCAGGAGCCTGCCGCTTTGCGTGATGTTGGGAGGTGCCGTGCGGCCGGTGCCGGCCTATGCGTCCGGCGGATACTATCGCCCGGATGACGGCGACTGGGCCGATGCCGTTCATCGGGAGATCCGGTTCAACATCGATCATGGCTTTTCGGATCACAAGATCAAGGTCGGCGGTCTGTCGATAAAAGAGGATGCTGACCGTGTCCGCGCAGCCATCGATGCGATGGATGGCCACGGCAGGCTCGCGCTTGATGCCAACAATGCCTACCGCGATTACAGCGAGGCGCTTCTGGCGGCGAGGGCGTTCGAGAAGGCGGCTGGAGATAGTGGGCTGTGGTGGTTCGAAGAACCTCTCTCGCCGGATGATTATGACGGGCATACCGAGTTGGCCCGCAGACTGGAAACGCCAGTGGCGACGGGCGAGATCCACCAGACACGTCACGAGTTCCGCAGGCTGATAGAAAAGCGCTCAGCTGACATTCTCCAGCCGGATGTCGGCGTTCTTGGCGGAGTCAGCGAATGGATCCGCATAACCCGGGCAGCCGAGAGCTTCGGCATTTCTGTCGCTCCGCATTGGCACGCGAATGCGCATTCGCAGCTTGCTGCCGCCACGCCAAACTGTATCGCCGTCGAGCATTTCCTGCTTGAGAAGGATATTTACAATTTCGAGCGTATCGTGACACGGGAAACACGTCAGGCCTATAAAGACGGGCAACTGATCCTGACCGATCGGGCGGGATGGGGGTTCGAATTTGATTGTGCCGTGCTGGATGAGTTCACTGTTGAGAAATTCATGTCTAGCTGACAGACCAGCAAACTCACTTCCTAGGCGCAGAATGTCTTCAATGTTGTGTGGCTAAGACGCGACGGCAGCCCGTTGTCGACCTTAATAGCCTATCCGAAGGCGCCCGCCTTGTCGCGCCCTGGCCGTCCGCAGGGCCTCAACTGCGGCTACTATGTGCGCCCGACCGTCTTCGCCCATGTGATGCCCGATATGACGATCGCACGCGAGGAGATTTTCGGCCCCGTCCTGTCGATCCTTGGCTATTCGGGCGAGAGCGATGCGGTGCGCATTGCCAACGACACGATCTATGGTCTCGCCGGCTACATCCAGACGAAGGACAATGCCGCCGCACGCCGGATTGCAAGGCAGCTGCGTGTTGGCATGGTCTATATCAACGAGGCCGACTGGGAAGCCGCATCGCCCTTCGGCGGCTTCAAGCAATCCGGCAACGGCCGCGAACACGGTGAGTTCGGTCTCGCAGATTTCCTCGAGATAAAGGCCACCGGAGGGTATCGTGCGCTCGACAAAGCATCCTAACGGCGAGGCTGATGCGGGCTCTTCGAAAATACCCGCTTCTTCCGAGCTTTAGCCTAGCCACTAGGACCAATCGACATTCAGGATTCCCAAATCGCTCGATCGCTGATTCATAGAGCACCGTGTTTCGTCACGGACGCCGCCAATGGCGACTAAGCGGTATGAAATGAGCGCGGCTCAGTGCACAAAGATTGCATCGTTGTTGCGAGGTAAGATCAGCGACGCCGGACGTAGCGGCTCGGACAATCGCCTGTTCGTCAATGGTTGTCTGTGGGTTTTAAGATCGGGAGCGCACTGGCGCGACCTGCCGGATCGGTATGGCAAGTGGAAGTCGGTGCATAAGCATTTCAGCCGCTGGTGCCATGCCGGTGTATGGAAGCGAGCTTCCGAAGCGCTGACCGCAGATTGCGACAACCAGTATCTGATGAGCGAGAGTACGATCGTCCGCGCCGATCAGCGGGCGGCCTCGAAAAAAGGTTGGCAAAGGGTCAGACGCTGGGGAGTTCCCGAGGCGGACTGACCACCAAGATTCATATGCTTGTCGATGCTCTTGGCCGCCCTTTGGGTTTTATCGTAACCGCCGGTCAGGTCGGTGACATCACGCAGGCACGCGCCCTATTGCGAGGACGGAGTCGCGATGCCGTGTTGGCGGACAAAGCCTATGACAGCAATGCGTTGCGCGAAACGATCGCAAGCATGGGCGCCAAAGCTGTCATCCCGTCAAATCGTTCGCGTAGAATCATCATTCCGCACGATGAAACCGCCTATAAAGATCGAAATCGCATCGAGCGTTGTTCAACAAGATGAGCACTTTCGGCGCTTCGCCACTCGATACGACCGCAGAGCAATTCACTTCGAAGGCGTCGTCTACATATCGCTGCAATCATATGGCTACGAATATGGCGATTGTTTCTATAGTTCATTCCTGAGAACGGCGTACGCTTTGCCGAACCTGCAGTCTCGAAAGCTGAGAAAGTTAAGCACTGTTCAAGGCTGCCGCGCTCACGGGCAACAGTTCAAACCACGACAAGCAACAACCCGACTTCGCAACTTCATTGGTGCGACCGCCTGAGGGCCGAACCTCGTTCGTTTCTAGTGCAGCACATCCACTATTTGTGAACTCACCAATCGATAGGCTGGCCACTATAGGAGAAGAACCCGCCGGAATGTGAAGGGCGAAGATTCGCGATGACATCCAGAACTCTGAGCGCCGCATGATCCGGCGTTACGGCTTGGTGAACCTTTAAATACGGTTGCGATAATCGCGTCATGACGGTTCCCGGATGAAGTGTCACCACGACCGCTTCCGGATGGGTCCGAGCGATCTCAAGTGCCGCCGTTTTGACGATCTGGTTCTGAGCCGCCTTGGCGGCTCGGTACGATATCCACCCTCCCAAGCGGTTGTCGCCGATAGATCCGAGGCGCGCCGATAAGGATGCGAACACACTTCGCATCTCACGGGGCATAAGCGACTGGAAATGTTTTAGTAGAAGTGCTGGGCCTATGGCGTTGACACGGAACTGTGCCATCATCGCGTCGACACTCAGCGTCTTGATTGTCTTCTCCGGTAGACTGTCGTTGATCACCAGCGCTCCTGTCGCGTTGATAATAAGGTCAAACGCGTCGTACTCGATCTGCAGGCGATGAGCGGCTTCGGCGACAGATGTCTCGTCACAGATGTCTAGGCCTTGCTCGCTTCGCGAAAGCGTCACGACGGTACCAAACCGCGGGTCAGCCCGCAAACGAGCTTCGAGCGCGCGGCCAATGCCGCCAGACGATCCGATTACAAGCGCTTTCAACAGAGACGCCCCTATTCAAACAGGATATCGCAGCACTCGGCCAAGTCGCGTGGACGAGATATCGCTTTGGTCTCAGCCCCTAATCTTGAACGCGACAACCACGACTGAAATGAATTTCGTGTTCCTCCAACAGCGAGTCTTCTGAGATGCTATACATTGATATTTTTAGCGAGTTTCCGGAAACTCGAGCTTTCTTACATCATATCCGAGCTCTTTTGCCTTAAGGACCATGCGTTGCAAGCGCGCTTTCGAAGGGACCGTCCTTGAATAAATCCAAAGATTCGTCATCGACGGGCTGGAACTAATGAACCAGGTTTTATCTGGCGATTTATAGAGAACCCAGTATTTAAATGTGATCAGCAACGGATAACGAACACGCATTCTGGCGTTTGTCGCACCATAGTCCTCGATCTTTCCGGTTCCTTTGACAGTCTTTAGACGACCTTTCGGCGTATCGACATGACATCCATCCTCGATGAGGACCTCGTCAGGTGTCTCGCCCCGTCGGTAGGTCGAGTAACCGGCGACGCAGCCATCGGTCAGGAGCATCGGCGTCCTTCCGATCTCCAGCCAGGTGCCAGTATAGTGGTCGGGTCCGACCGTGGCGACTTTCGGGGCTGCCGCAGCTCCAGTCGCGTAATTTACCATCAGGCATGTCATAAGATAAAAGAAGATCCTGATGTCAATATTTCGGTGCATAGCGACGTCCTTTGTAAAAATATGATCGCCAAACGGTCATCTCGCTGGTCCCTTCTGCAAGCCGGATTTGCCAGCAACACACCGCGACCGAGTCCTGACCATCCTGTTTTTGTTGAAGGTCACATGCGGATAAACTTCTATACGAGGCTGCGAAGCGTTCGGTTTCACAAAGACCTCAAAAAATCTCGATCAGTGCACGCTTTGCGACCCAATACTTAGATTCTGACCAATTGGAACCGATTTTCCATTCGTACGTGATCCGATCAGACCAGAAAAAGCTTATTCCGGTCAATTGTTTAGAACGAAATTGATTTGCGATGCGAAAAGACAAAGCGGATTATATCCTGCCGAAGATCAACACCTTTGCTCCATTTTGTGATTTAGCTTGAAGATTTCGGCCTTTTCGGACACGGCGATGGGTACCGGAATCCATATGCGAGCTTTCCAGCACGAGCGTGAAAGCTGACGTTTTGAGTCGACTAGATGATGCCGGCGCTTCCTATAAATGAACTGCGTCTCATTGTGAGTTTTGGAAAATTTCCCTACATTGCATCGCCGTGAAAGTGAGAAAACAGTATCTCGCTATCAGCAAGATTTTTACGAATAAAGAGATAGGAAATTGACAGGAGCAGGGATTTTGCACGAGGCCAAGAATAGCCTGAACGGCATAAAGCGTAACATCACGATTGCCGTTGCAATCGTGTTGACGTGTTCGGCACCTGCAAAGGCTGATCGGCTTGTCTGTTCGGAGTCTGAGCATCTCCGTTACATGAAAATTGTCCGCGAGGTTGGCGAGATGGGTATCGACCTTAACCCTGTTGGGGAGGATCGTGCGGCTTTCGCGAGATTGACAACTGCATATGAAATCTTCAATCCGGAGGGACCCGAGACTGAGCTGTTCGTTGCGCATGTTCCCACTGGTCAGATCTACAGTCAGGTATGTGCGGAAGAGCGCTGCACGATGGAAGAAATGTCAAAGCCGGAGCAAGCCTGCCTAGTCGAACATATGAACCAGTGTAGCTATGTAGCACTTCGCTTTCGCGGTGATGATTTCTGCCTATTGCGTTCACCGAGCGATTAGGTGTCGGATCCATCCTGGTCGCCTCTTCTCTCATAGTAGTGTTTCTGGTGCTGGCAGCGCTTTACGAGAGCTGGGCTATTCCGCTTTCCGTCATGCTTGTCCTGCGGCTTGGTATCGTGGGCACAGTGCTCGCTGTTCATGTGCGCGGCCTCGAAAACGACGCCTTTTTCAAGATTGGCCCCTAATTGGCTTGTCGGATTGTCGGCCAAAAATGCGGTGCTGATCGTCGAGTTCGCACGCAAGCTGCATTCGGAGGGCAGAAGCCGCCGCGAGGCGGCCATTGAGGCATCGCGCCTTCGTCTGCGGCCCATCGTGATGACGTCGCTCGCCTTCACGTTGGGCATCGTGCCGCTTGTCATTGCCAAAGGTCCGAGCTCGGAGACACAGAACGCGATGGGGACAGGCCTCTTCGGCGGTATGATCACGGCCACTGTTCTCGCTGTCCTCTTCGTGCCGGTCTTCTTCGCGTCGATCATGCGATTTGCCGAGTGCAAGACATTGCATCAAGCTGCCGGGGCGGTCAGACAGTGAAAACGCGCTCGGATCGCGCATGAGAACAGGAAAACACTTATCCTGTAACTTCTCGAACTCAGTTTTGGAGAAAACAAGTGAGCGCATCATCGACAAGCGGTAACGTGACACTGGACATTGCGACGAAGGAGGATCTGCCGCGCTTCCGCAGGGATCTTCAGGATTCCTTCGCAGTTGCAGTCGTGGAAACCTTCGGATCGCTCGACGAGGGGCCAATCCCGTCCGACGAAGACGTGGCGTCCTCCTTCCACGCTCCGAAAGCAATCGTTCACCGTATCCTCGAAGATGGTCAATGGGTCGGCGGCGCCGTGGTTTCGATCAATGCAGAAACCCACCGGAACTCGCTCGACTTTTTCTTTGTGCGTGTCAGTGAATTGGGCCGTGGCATCGGCCGCAAGGCTTGGGCCGCTATCGAGGCGGCTTACCCCGATACGACGGTCTGGACAACGCACACCCCTTTCTTCGAGAAGCGCAACATCCACTTCTACGTCAACATCTGCGGCTTTCACATCGTGAAATACCATCACGCTGGTTACCCCGATCCAAACCGCCCGAATGAGCCTGACCTTCCGGGCGACGACGGGATGTTTGAATTCGAGAAGCGAATGCGCCCGGACGCCGGTTAGCAAGCCGAATCGCTTGCAAAAAGGATGCTCGCCGGCACTGTGAGCCTGTTAAATCGAGTGTAGCGATACGCGCTTCTCAAGCTCGGCCGCCTGCTCCTTCCGCTCGCTATAGCGGTCGGTGAGATAGGCAGAAGCGTCGCGCGTGAGGATAGTGAACTTCACTAGCTCCTCACAGACATCGACCACCCTGTCGTAGTAGGATGATGGCTTCATTCGCCCATCGGCGTCGAATTCCTGGTAGGCTTTGGCGACAGAGGACTGGTTGGGAATGGTGATCATCCGCATCCAGCGGCCGAGAATACGCATCTGATTTACGGCATTGAAGGACTGGCTACCGCCGGAGACCGCCATGACGGCGAGCGTCTTGCCCTGTGTTGGCCGTACGGATCCGACCGAAAGCGGGATCCAGTCGATCTGGGATTTCATGATGCCTGTCATCGCGCCATGGCGTTCAGGGCTCACCCAGACCTGCCCCTCCGACCATTGCGAGAGCTCGCGTAGCTCCTGGACCTTCGGATCGCTCACCGGCGCTTCATCTGGCAACGGCAGGCCTTTCGGGTCGAACATGCGAATTTCGCATCCGAGCCGCTCGAGCAGCCGGCGAACCTCGAACGCGAGCAGGCGGCTATAGGAGACCTCGCGAAGCGAGCCGTAGAGGATCAGGATACGTGGCTTATGCGTCGAAGCTGTTGGGCGCAGAGCATCGACATCGGTCGAATGCAGATGTTCTTCCTGCAATGCTGGGAGGGTATCAGGCAATGCGCTGTCCTTCCTGATCGAAGATCTGTTCACCGTCCTCCTTGAAGAACGAGCCTTTGAAGCTGCTTGGCAGAATGTCCAGGGCGACCTCGGACGGGCGGGCGAGCCGGGTGCCGAGCGGAGTTACGACAAAGGGGCGATTAATGAGGATCGGTGTTTCGATCATCGCGTCAAGTAACTGGCTGTCGGTCAGGTCAGGGTTGTCCAGACCGAGTTCGGCATAGGGCGTACCTTTCTGGCGAATGGCTTCCCGGACCGTGAGCCCGGCATCCGCGATCATCGTCGCAAGCTGATCGCGTGTCGGCGGGTTCTTCAAATACTCGACGACAGCAGGCTCGATCCCGGCAGCGCGGATGAGTGCCAGCGTGTTTCGCGACGTTCCGCAGGAAGGATTGTGGTAGATGGTGACATCCATGGTCAGCGCCTTTCGGTGATAGCGGTTCGGGAAACGGCGGGAGCGGCCTCGTACCAATCCTTCGAGCGGTTCACGATCCACACGACCGAAAGCATCACCGGCACCTCGATGAGCACGCCGACGACGGTCGCGAGTGCTGCGCCAGACTGGAAGCCAAACAAGCTGATGGCAGCGGCAACCGCAAGCTCGAAGAAGTTGCTGGCGCCAATCAGGGCCGAAGGGCCGGCAACGCAATGCCGTTCGCCGGTCATACGATTGAGCAGATACGCTAACCCGGAGTTCAGGTAGACCTGGATCAGGATCGGTACGGCGAGCAGGCCGATGACAGCAGGCTGAGCAATGATCTGCTCACCCTGAAAGGCGAAGAGCAGAACCAGAGTCGCAAGAAGCGACACCAGTGAGATCGGCTGCAATTTTGCCAGCAAGCCATCCAGCGCCCGCGTTGTACCGTCAGCCGTGAGAAAGAGGCGGATGATCTGGGCGATAATGACTGGCACGGCGATATACAGGGCGACGGAGAGGACGAGCGTGTCCCACGGCACGGTAATGGCCGAAAGGCCGAGCAGGAGGCCGACAATCGGAGCGAATGCGACAACCATGATGCCATCATTCAGTGCAACTTGCGACAGCGTGAACAACGGCTCCCCGCGTGTCAGGTTGCTCCAGACGAACACCATAGCCGTGCAGGGAGCCGCAGCGAGGATAATCAGCCCGGCGATGTAGGAGTCTATCTGGTCGGCTGGCAGGTAGGGGCGGAACAGCCAGCCGATGAACAGCCAGCCGAGCAGCGCCATCGAGAATGGCTTGACGGCCCAGTTTATGAACAAGGTCACGCCGATGCCGCGCCAGTAGGTGCTGACCTGCGCCAGAGATCGAAAGTCGATCTTGAGCAGCATCGGAATGATCATCAGCCATATCAGGAGGGCAACAGGAATGTTCACCTTGGCGACCTCGGCTGCGCCGATAATCTGAAAAAAGCCAGGCATGAGATGGCCGAGGGCGACACCGGCTATGATGCACAGAAACACCCAGATCGTCAGAAAACGCTCGAACGTGGACATCAGACGGATTTTCCTTGCGGCGAAGTCGAACCTCCGATGAACGCCAGTGGCAAGTTGACGGGAGCTGCGATCCGGTTCTCGAGGTCTCGCGCAGCCTGAGCGACGGTGCGCCGGACCTCGATCTCCGAAGTTGGACGACGCGCGTCCGTCAAGGCTGCCGTGAGGCCGGCGTCGTTGACCTCAATTTGGTCCAACCTGAAGGCACTCATGACAAATTCGCCTCCGGCACGCAGCAGGGCGTCAACTCGGCGATGAGCGGAGCGCAAAGCTCCGTCGATCCGCCACAGCAATCCTTCAGAAGAAACAGGCTCAACTCCCTCAGGCCGTTGAGGTCTGCTCGATAGATGATCGACCGGCTCTGTCGTTCGCTCGTTATCAAGCCTGCCCGCGAGAGCGTTGCGAGATGCGCCGACATGGTATTTTGCGGCACCTCGATCAGGCGGGCAAGTTCACCCGCTGCGATGCCATTGGGTTCGTGCCGAACGAGAAGCCGAAAGGTCTCCAGGCGCGTGGTCTGGGCCAAGGCGCCTAGCGCCACTATCGCAGATGTAGTATCCATAAATCCAGAATAATGGAAATATATAGATTGTCAACAAGATGTAGAATATGGTCTTTCGACGTCACCTCACCTCCGGTTTGCCGTCGGCGGCCGGCCGGCTGATGCTTTGAAGCCACTGATTCAATGGGCAACACGGCGCATCTCTCATCGATTTCGATCCAGGTCATTCAGGTTAATGCGCCTGAACGGCATACTGCATTCAGCGCCGAAGCCGGGCGCGCGTTATTGATCCGCGTCAAATCCCGGAAGTGCCGCACTTGATCTTCCGCAAGGCGGGCGTGCTTGTTTTTAGCTTATGCATGGCAGAGACCTTCATCCGGCATCATGCCAAGGGAGACGACGACGTGCCCCAAATAAGCGGAAGGATCTGGCACAAGCATTCAAGCATGATTCTCGTCGGGATCGCGTCAGGTGGATTGCTCGTCGGTCTGGTTCTGTCATGGCGGGGTTTCGACCATGCCGGTCTTGTCTGGACGGCTGCGACACTTGCTGTCCTCGTCAGCTTGCTCGTTCAGATTTTCGGCGCGTTGCGCAGGGGCGATGTCGGGCTCGATATCGTCGCGGCCCTGTCTATGTCCGCGGCGATTGCGTTCGGCGAGCCGCTTGCCGGAAACGTCGTCGGTCTGATGTATGCCGGCGGACAACTTCTGGAGGCCTTTGCCGAGGGACGCGCACGCCGGGAGATGACGGCCCTGATGGGGCGCGTCTCGCATTCCGCCATGCGTTACACCGCATCGGGGCTGGAGGAGATCGCGATCTCGCAGATAGGGCCAGGCGACCGCCTCCTCATCCGGCAAGGCGAAGTCATACCCGTCGACGGGGTCGTCTCCGGTGAGGCGGCCACGCTTGACATGGCGGCTTTGACGGGGGAGCCGTTGCCCCAGCGGGTTACACAAGGGGCCGAGGCGCTCAGCGGCGCCACGTGCGTCGGCGCGCCCTTCGACCTCGTGGCAAGCCGCATCGCTGCCGAGAGTACCTACGCCCGCATTGTACATCTTGTCGAGGCGGCACAGGCCAGTCGGGCGCCAATGGTTCGCCTCGCGGACCGTTTTGCCATGGGCTTTCTTCTCCTGACGATCGCCATGGCCGGCAGTGCCTGGTATCTTACGGGCGATGCAATCCGGGCGCTTGCCGTTCTGGTCGTAGCGACACCCTGTCCGCTTATCCTTGCGGTGCCGGTCGCCATCATTTCTGGCATGTCGCGCGCCGCAAAGAACGGTGTTCTCGTGAAAAACGGCGGCGTGCTGGAAACACTGGCACGGGTGCAAACGGCGATCCTCGACAAGACGGGTACACTGACTCACGGGCAGGCGGACGTTATAGATATCAGGACCACGTCAGGCTTTTCGGCAGACGATGTTCTGACGGCCGCCGCGGGTCTTGACCAAGCGTCCGGCCATGTCGTTGCGGCGACGTTGGTTCGAGCCGCGATCGACAGGGGGCTCCGTCTCTCCAAACCCGAGGCGGTAAAGGAAACGCCCGGAACCGGGATAGAGGGTCGGGTGGACGCGAAGACGGTGGTCGTTGGCGGAAGCAGTTTCGTACGGCGAATATCGGGTTGCGATGATCCTCGATCCCTGGCGACGCCGGCTACGCTAACCTCGCTGACAGTGGCCGTGGCGATTGACGGAAAGCTGGCCGGCATAATCGTCCTGCGCGATCAGATTCGCGCCGACGCACGATCCATGCTCGATGCCCTGCGTGAGGCGGGCATCCGCAAGATCGTGCTCGCATCGGGCGACCGCGCGGAAATCGCGCGCGCTGTCGGGGCGGAGCTGGGCATGGACGCCGTGCTGGGAGAGCTGACGCCGGAAGGCAAGGTGGCGGCCGTCAGGGCGGAAGCGCGCAATGGTACGGTGATGATGGTGGGCGATGGCGTCAACGACGCACCCGCGCTCGCTGCCGCTGATATCGGTGTTGCCATGGGTGCACGCGGCACGGCTTCCTCATCCGAAGCTGCCGGGGTCGTGCTTCTGGTGGACGAGCTTGGTCCTCTCGCGAAGGCCATCGCAATCGCGCGGCGTAGCCGCCGGATCGCGTTGCAAAGCGTATCGGCAGGCTTGGCGCTCTCCATCGCCGCGATGGTTGCGGCGGCGTTCGGATATCTGCAGCCCGTCGAAGGTGCATTCCTGCAGGAAGTGATCGACGTGGCCGTGATCCTCAATGCGCTCAGAGCACTCAGGTAAACCGTCGTATCACGCGGGGCGGGCCTGACCTAGGCGGTGGCTTCGCGTCCGCTCGTCTCGATGATCGCCAGATCGAAGAACACGTGCGGGGAAACCGCAACGGTCGCTAGGGGTTTTGGCTTGAGTGCGCCAGGCTCCCACCAGTCTACGTCATCGGACAGAAGTGACCACGCCTTAAGGCACTCACTGTCCCGCTCGGCGGTATTTTCAAGCTCATGGAATACGACGTCCAGCACCACGCTCTTCCATCGATGCTTGCCTTCCAGTGCTTCGACCAGCACGCAGGCGCGGGGGTTGGCACGGAGAAAATCAAGCTTCTTGCCCGGCATCGAAAACGCATAGAGATGGATGCCTGAATGCGCATAATGAATCGGGACGACATAAGGGACGTTATCCTTCGCGCAGGCCAGTCGCGCCAGATGGTACTTCGCAACCATCGCGATGCATTCGCTGTGCGTCATCTCTCGGATTCTCATTGCATGCCCTCCATCGATGGATGCTCGTTCACCACGAGCGATTAGGGGACGCTCGGCAAAAGTCAGGGCACACGTTCCCCGACATCGCCGTTGAAATCTGCATGATAAACTCGCGGGATTTTCCATCCGAATGGCTGGTCGCGCATTGACACAGCGCAAGGCCGGCCTGCTCCGACAGGATTACATTCATCGGGACGGTCGCCGTTTTTTGCCCGCCGCTAGCTGGTCTCCAGCATCGCGACCGCTTCTTCGGCGATCACCTGCTCTTCGTCCGTGGCGATGACAAAGGCGGCAATGCGGCTTGCGGGATCGCTAATGAGGGTGGTGTTTGCGGCGTTTGCGGCGTGATCAAGACAAAGACCAAGCCAGCCGAGCCGATCGCACACGCCGGCTCGGATTTTCGGCTGGTTTTCACCGACGCCGGCTGTGAAGACCAGGGTGTCGAGACCGCCAAGCGTGGCGGCCAGCCGGGCGATCTCTCCAGCGACGCGGAAGGTGAAAAGGTCGATCGCCTCTTTTGCCGCCAAGGCATCGCTTTCCAGCAGGTCGCGGCTATCAGCGCTGATGCCGGAAACGCCGAGGAGCCCGCACTTGTGATAGAGGAAATCTTCCAGCGCCGCTGGCGTTTGTTGCTCGCGCATCAGCAGATGCAGCAGCACGCCCGGGTCGATCGTGCCGCACCGCGTCGCCATCGGAATGCCGTCGAGCGTTGAAAACCCCATGCTTGTGTCGCGACTTCGACCATCATGCAGACCGCACAGGCTCGCGCCACTGCCGAGATGTGCAACCACCACTCTGCCGCCGGCGTTTTCCGGCGCGACGCGGGCCAACTCGCCGGCTATGAACTTGTATGACAGGCCATGAAAACCATAGCGCTTGATGCCACTGTCATATAGCGCACGCGGAATGGCGAAACGGCGCAAGAGCGTATCGTTCGTGCGATGGAAGGCTGTATCAAAGGAGGCCGTTTGCGGCAGGCCTGGCCGAACGCGTTCAACGGCGTGGATCAGGCGCAGGCTCTGTGGCTGATGGAGTGGGGCGAGCACCGTCAACGCCTCGATGGCCGCGATACTGTCCGCATCGAGACGAACAGCGCCGTCAAAGCGGTCGCCGCCATGCACGACGCGGTGACCGGCCGCTGCGACCTTGCCGATATCGAAATGGCGGCTGAAGGTTGCGAAGGTCTCGGCAAGGATGCCGCTCAAATCCGCCTGCGGCTGGGAATCCAATGTGAAATCGAGACTGGTTTCACCCGCGTCCACGTGTAACGTCAGGGGTGTATGGCGGAAGTCGATCACGCCGCGGGCGATCCGGGCGGGGCCATCGGAGCCAAGCGCGAACAGCCCGATCTTCACCGTGGAGGAGCCCGCATTGAAGGTCAGAAGCGTCTTCCTGCTCATACGCGCAATACCTCCGCCACGTGCGGTGCAGCGACTATCTTGGCGAGGGCGGCCGATGCAATGCGGGCAGAGAGCGGATCGGCGCGGCTGGTCAGGACAATAGGCACTCGTGCGCCGAGCACCAGCCCAGCCGCCGTCGCACCGGCGAAATAGATGAGCTGCTTGGCCAGCATGTTTCCGGCCTCGAGATCCGGCACCAGAAGGATGTCTGCCTGTCCCGCGACGGGCGAGACTATGCCCTTGGTGCGCGCGGCATCCATGCTGATGGCATTGTCGAAGGCGAGCGGGCCGTCGACGCACGCACCGGTGATCTGCCCACGCGCCGCCATCACGGTCAGCGCTGCGGCATCGAGCGTCGATGGCATTTTTGGGTTCACGGTCTCCACCGCCGCAAGCACCGCCACCCTTGGCTCCTCCATGCCCAGCCGGTGCAGCAGATCGACAGCGTTCTGACAGATGTCACGCTTGTGCTCCAGCGTCGGCTGGATGTTGATGGCGGCGTCGGTGACGATGAGAGGCTTGTCATAGGCCGGAATGTCCATCGCGTAGACATGGCTGATGCGCCTTTCGGTTCGAAGACCCGAGCCCGGTGCCACGACGGCGCTCAGCAACTCGTCCGTGTGAAGGCTGCCCTTGACCAGAACGGAAACGCTGCCGGAAACGGCAACTTCAACGGCGCGCTCGGCCGCGGCATGGCTGTGCGCGACCGAAATGATTTCCACGCCTTCGAGAGAGACCTGCGCCGCCTCCGCGGCAGCAAGAATTTTCGCCTTCGGGCCGATCAGGACCGGCTCCAACAGACCAGCGTCGCGCGCTTCCAGCGCGCCGGTGATGGCCGTGGCCGAGCAGGGGTGCACGATCGCCGCGCGCAACGGGGGAAGGTCCCGCGCCCGCTTCACGAGGGCTTCGTAGCGGTCGTGCCGTTTCAACGATATGTCGGGCAGCTGCGTGCGCGGCCATTCGATCCTGTGCTCGGGCGCAATGACCTTCGCGGTTCCCTTCAGCACGATCTCGCCCTGGAGATTGGTGCAGATGGTATCGAGCAGGACAATGCGCTTCTGCGGCTGCTTCTCCTTCACTGTGACGGTTGCGGTGACCGTATCGCCAGGCATGACGGGTTTGAGGAACTGCAGGTCCTGACCGAGATAGATCGTCCCTGGCCCCGGCAGACGCGTGCCGAGCACGGCGGAGATGAGGGCAGCTGTCCACATGCCGTGTGCAACGATGTGCCCGAAGAGGCCGGTCTTTGCGAAGGCGGCATCCAGATGGGCCGGATTGTGATCGCCGGAGACAGCGGCAAAAAGCTCGATGTCGTCGCGTCCAACAAGATGGACGATGGATGCGGTGTCGCCCGGCTGAAGTTCGTCGAAAGTGCGGTTGCGAAGGAAGTCGTCCATCGGCTGTTCACCTGTGCAAAATATCGCGGGTCGTATTCTTCAGAGCGTTTGCGTGGTCTTGTATCTGCAAGGTAACCGCTTTTTGCATCAAGTCCCATGGCCGGATGGCTCATTGTCGGGCACCTTAGAGAGCGCGTCGCTGGCTCCCCTTGACGCAGATCAAGTTTAAGCGCGCCAAATCGCCTAGCATGCATCACTATCGACGCTCGCGGCGTTGGCAGCCGTCGGTCGCTTGCGGTTTTATTGCCGCAATCGATATCCGCGCAGCCGGGTCAAGCCGGGCGAGCATACGTTGACATCCCACACACGTGACTTGGAGAAATGCCATGGCGAACGATCCGAACACCGAGGACTTGGCGCTGCTCGATCGCTATTGGCGCGCAGCCAACTATTTGTCCGTCGGGCAGATCTATTTGATGGACAATCCTCTGCTGCGAGAACCTTTGAAGGCTGAGCACGTGAAGCCCCGACTTCTTGGCCATTGGGGCACGACACCCGGGCTCAATTTCATCTATGCCCATCTCAACCGGATCATCCGGGCAAGGGATGCCGAGATTCTCTATATCTGCGGCCCCGGCCATGGCGGTCCGGGCATGGTGGCCAACACCTATCTCGAGGGCACGTATTCCGAGATCTATCCCGAGATCGGTGAAGACGAGGCAGGGCTGAAAAAGCTTTTCCGCCAATTCTCATTTCCTGGCGGCATTCCAAGCCATGCAGCTCCCGAAACGCCCGGATCGATCCATGAGGGCGGGGAACTCGGCTACGCACTTGTGCACGCCTATGGCGCAGCGTTCGACAATCCCGGTCTTGTTGTCGCCTGCGTGGTGGGCGATGGCGAAGCCGAGACGGGGCCGCTCGCCGCCGCCTGGCATTCCAACAAGTTCCTCAGCCCGGTCTGTGACGGCACGGTGCTGCCGATCCTGCATCTCAATGGCTACAAGATCGCCAATCCGACCGTACTGGCGCGCCTGCCGGACGAGGAACTTGCCCATCTCTTCACGGGTTACGGCTACGACCCGATCTTCGTGGAGGGCCAAGAGCCGCAGGCTATGCACCGCGACATGGCTGCCGCTCTCGACACCGCCTTCGACCGCATCGCAGCTATTCGCGCGGCGGCCAAGGCGGACCCGGCCCGCCGACCGCGCTGGCCGATGATCGTGCTGCGCAGTCCAAAGGGCTGGACGGGACCGAAGGAGGTGGACGGCAAGATGGTCGAGGGCCATTGGCGTTCGCATCAGGTGCCCGTTTCGGAATGCCGCTCGAATGCCGGCCATCGCGATATTCTCGAAGCCTGGATGCGCAGCTACGAGCCGGACGACCTCTTTGATGCAAGTGGTCGCCTCAAGCCGGAGCTGCGCGCGCTCGCACCTAAGGGTGAGCGCCGCATGGGCGCCACTCGTCACGCCAATGGCGGCGCTTTGCGCAAAGAACTGCGCACCCCTGATATCAACGACTATGCGGTCGCCGTCGACGATCCGGGGTCCATGAACGCGCAGGCGACGAAGGTTCTTGGTGACTACCTGCGCGATGTTATCCGGCTGAATGCGGCGGAGAACAATTTTCGCGTCTTCGGCCCGGACGAAACGGCGTCGAACCGGCTCGGCAGCGTCTTCGAGGCGACGGATCGCGTTTGGATGGCTGAGACGCTCTCGACCGACGATCATCTGGCGCCTCAGGGCCGCGTGATGGAAGTACTGAGCGAGCATCTCTGCCAAGGCTGGCTGGAAGGCTATCTGCTGACCGGCCGCCATGGCTTCTTCTCCTGCTATGAAGCCTTCATTCACATCGTGGATTCGATGTTCAACCAGCATGCAAAGTGGCTGAAGGTGGCGCGCGAACTGCCCTGGCGAAAGCCGGTCTCCTCGCTCAACTACCTGCTCACCTCCCATGTCTGGCGCCAGGACCATAACGGCTTCTCACACCAGGATCCGGGCTTCGTCGATCTCGTCGCCAACAAGGGCGCCGATATTGTGCGCGTTTATCTGCCGCCGGATGCCAACACGCTGCTTTGGGTCGGCGATCATTGCCTGAAGACATGGAACCGCATCAACGTCATCGTCGCCGGAAAGCAGCCGGCGCCCCAATGGCTGACGATGGCGGAGGCGGTACACCACTGTGAGGCCGGGATTGGCATATGGGACTGGGCGGGCACGGAAGAGGGGCTGAGCCCCGATATCGTGATGGCTTGCGCAGGCGACGTGCCGACAATGGAGACGCTTGCCGCCGTCGCTCTCCTGCGCGCGGCGCTGCCGCATTTGCGTGTCCGCGTCGTCAATGTGGTGGACCTGATGGCGCTGCAATCGCCGCATCACCATCCGCATGGGCTTCCCGATGCGGATTTCGACCGGATCTTCACGCGCGACCGGCCGGTGGTCTTCGCCTATCACGGCTATCCCTATCTCATCCACCGCCTGGTCTACAAACGCACCAACCATCCGAACTTCCACGTGCGTGGCTTCATCGAGAAAGGTACGACGACGACGCCCTTCGACATGGCGGTAATGAACGAGCTCGATCGATATCACCTCGCCATCGAGGCCATCGAGCGTTTGCCGGTTCCAGGTGAAAGGTCGGTGGCTATCGTCGACGCGCTGAAGGGCAAGCTTGCCGAGCATCACGCCTATGTGCGCGAATTCGGGGAGGACATGCCCGAGATCCAGAATTGGCGATGGCCTTATCCACGGAAGTAGGATCGTAGGCAGGCAGGCCTTTTAGAAGGCCGCAACCATTCTGCGAAAGTAGATTGCTCAAGAGACCGCGCCTTCGTAAGTCGGCATTCTCCTAAGTTGGCGTGGACCCGGCGCCCTCGGGGTCTGGAGTGCTCCCCATTTCGCCGGACAGATCAGCTATTAAGACAATGCTTTGATGAACTCCCTTGGGGAAGCCATTTTCAGCGCTGAGTGTGGATGGACTTCGTTGTAATCCTCGATCCATCAGTCGATTTTCCGGAGAGCTGTGTCGGCATCCGGAATAGGTGAGATGCGTATGTAGTCGCGTTTCAGAGTTTTGACGAAGGCTTCAGACATGCCGTTCGACCGTGGGCTGGCTACCGGCGTGAAGCATGGGATCAGGTTGAGGGCTTGAGCAAACAGCCTGGTCTCTCGCGCGGTATAGGCGCTGCCGCTATCAGACAGGTGTTCGATGGCATGCGGGGCGCTTGTTGTGCCGAAGCGCTTTTCGATGGCCTCCAACATCATATCTCGAATGTCGGAGCCGGATATCCCGGCATTGGCGACGGCTGCCCATGAGATGATTTCCCGGTCGAACGCATCGATGATGAACGCGAGACGGACCACCTCGCCATTCCAGCATGTGAACTCAAGGCCGTCTGAGCACCAGCGAAGGTTAGACCGTATCACCATGACCTTGCCATTGTGGAACCGGCCTATTCGCACCGCCGTGTGTTTCTCAAGGGTCATGACATGATTGGCCATGATGCGGTGAACCCGCTTACGATTGACAACGGGTAGATCGGCGGCCGCCGCTGTCTGTTGAGAAGGGCAGCGATCCGGCGATAGCCATATATCGGTCGAGCATCGACAAGCCTGCGAATGGCAGGCAGCACCTCGGCATCGTCCGCTTTGAGGTATGAGCCACGCGGCTTGGACTTGCCTTTGAGACGCTCGGCGAGATTGGACCGTGACACACCCAGGACATCTGCCACCGTCTTCATCGGGAACCGTCCTTCGGCAACAACATCGGCCGCGATATCGGTTTTTTGACTGGGCTTTGGAAAGGGCTTCGCGTAAGCGGGGAGCTGAGGCCGTTTAGGCCTGGTAATTCCATGGCATGAGAGCGTCGATCTCGCTGCTGGGCCACCCC
>NZ_JAKVIN010000011.1:0-101479 GCF_022601905.1 Shinella sedimenti | reverse complement strand
CCTGCCAGTGGGCGCGTGGGTAGAATTGCGGGGACACGCGAACTTGTCATCAATGGTACGCCTTACGTCGCCGCCTACGCGATCACTGAGACAACAGTTCGAATTCTTCGCGTACTCCATGGCGCGCAGGAATGGCCAGAACAGCTGCCGCTAGGCTGATGATTGCGTTCGCCCAGCGGCGACGGTTCGATTCCAGTCAAGGCGAAGACGCCTAAATGGTATTTTCTTGAGCCATATGCGGCTCGTGCGTCACGACCGCTTAGCTCCTTCGTTCCCGTCATTGCGACATTCTTGGCTTCAAGCTGAAAGCAGACATCTAAGCTCGGTGTGAGGACCGGGCTATACCCGTGTCTGGTACGTGCTTCCACCTCAGCCCCGAAACGGGGCAGATGATATTGCAGCGCTAAGGGACAGCTACATAATAGCTATGGTGGCAATCTGAAGAAATTTCCCTAGAGAGGCAGGCAGGTCTCATGGTCTGCACCACTAGCGCCTTGTGTCGGGCATCGAGTTCCGAGATTGAGTTACATGTGGATTTTCTGATGCTGCGACTTTTCGATTTCGACGCCGTCACCTTTGATGTGTATGGGACCCTTATCGACTGGGAACCTTCCATCGTTGCCTTTTTGCGAGAATGGGCCGGGAAGGCCGTCGTAAAGACCGAAGGCGAAGAGCTGATCATGGCCTTCGATCGTGCAAGGGCGGATATACAGAAGGAACGGCCGGCGCATCTGTACCCCGAGGTGCTGCGTCGCTGCTTCGATCGCATCTCCGCCAAATACAACGTGCCGGTGGATGCCACGCAACGGGAAGCCTTTTCAAGAACGCCGCATGACTGGCCGGCATATTCCGACGCCTCGGAAGGGTTGAAGGTTGTGCAGGCGCGGGCGAAAATCGGCGCGCTCTCGAACATCGATAACGTTTCGCTTTCGTCCTCCTGCGCGAAGATAGACATACGGTTCGATATCGTCGTCACGGCAGAAAGGGTGGGCGCCTACAAGCTTGCTCAGGAGCATTTTGATACGGCTATAGCCGACCTGGACGCGCTCGGCATCCTGCCCAGCGATGCGGTGATCGACCGGATAAGGAGAAGAACGCAATCTCGATCAGTTACCGCGAGGCGTCGATTCCCTTTTCCTACGTTAACAAAGAGGGCCAGCCGGTCGGCTATTCGACCGACCTCTGCAGGTAGGTCGCCGAAACGGTGAAGACGGCGCTGGAGATGCCGGAGCTGAAGGTCGCGTGGGTGCCGGTCAATCTTCGGAACCGGATTCCGCTGGTCGCGAATGGCACCGTCGATATCTCCTGTGAATCGGCCGTCAATACGATCGGGCGGCAGTCGCAGGTCGACTTTTCGAACCCGTTCTTCATTTCGCACACCCGCTTTCTGGTGAAGGACGGCTCGGGGATAGCCGAACTCACCGACCTTGACGGCAAGTCGATTGCGTTATCGATCAATTCCGTTCCTGAGCGGCTGATCAAGTCCCTGCTCGAAAGAGATAACCTCAATGTGCGGATCGTCCCCGTGAAGGACAATTCCGAAGGTTTCCTCGTGCTTCAGACCGGTCGCGCGGATGCATTCTCGACCGACGATATCCTGCTGTTCGGGCTGAAAAACAAGGCGGTCGATCCCACGGCGTATGAAGTCGTCGGAAAACCGCTATCCTACGACAGCTACGGTTTTCTGGTGCAGAAGAACAGCACCGTCTTTCTCACTATCGTGAATGCCACACTAGCGCGGCTATCGCGCGATGGTGAGCAGAGCCTCACTGTCTGGTCAGAGACGATGATCCACGAGCTGCCAACATATCAGCGACCATGCGCAGATTGAGCGGAAACCGGAAATAGAGTCAAACTGCATGGGTAATGACGTCGGCTGGAAATCGGTGGCGACGATAACCGGCTCACGGGCAAGTCTGGTCATGCTGCCAGATCCCACATTTTGCTCGACGCCCGGTTAACGTTGCAGTGCCCTTGAAGATGATGCAGGTCTGTGCCGGCGCAACGCTTAGCGGAACGCCGGTTCAGTTGTACCCGGTCAGAGATTGTTCTCGAGAACCTTTGTAAGCGCCGCCACGCGGGCGTCGATGTCATCGACATTTGTATAGGGCTTCCAGTTCACCCTTAGTGTTCCATCCGCGAAGGTGATGCCATCCTCATAGTTGGACACGGGCGCAGTGGCTTCATCGTAGGATATGATAACGGATTTCAGGTTCGCCTGAAGCGCGTCTTTTCCCATCGCATCGGATGAGATGGCTGAGAACGCCTTAATGATCGGGTCGATGATCGGTTTGCGCAGATAATCGTCGAGGGCGTAAGAATCCGCATAGCCCTTAATCGCGAGGCTGTTAGCGTCGAGCGAAACAGCGACAGGAAAACCCGCGGCATCTTGGATCTGCTTCTCCAGCGACGGCCACACATCCTTCGAGTACGCTGCCATCGCTCTCCGCTCAGTAAGCCCGCCTTCGCTCTGTGCCTGAGAGGCTACAGGAAGCATGAGCAGAGCCGTCGCGAGTATTACCATCCTCGGATATTTGGGCATTCCATGTCCTCATTCATTCAAATGCTGTGCCCACGCTTTCGACGCAGCGCACTTTTAATGCGTCCCGCGATACGACCATCGGGCGATGACGATATGCTGAACACACCCTATACGGCCGAAATCACTCGTTTATTCTCGGTTGACGTGTTTCTGCAACTGCTTCCTTGCGGAACTGGCGCCAACGGAGAAACCGAAACGACTGTCCAAGAGGTTGAATACAGTCATTAGGGCATAAACATTCCGCTGCGATCAGACGAGCGCTGGGCCGCACACTCTCCGGAAACTCGCGATGCCTCAGCAGTGGGTTCTGCTCACATGGAAAATAAGAGCACCGCGAAAACTGATACGCAACTATAGCGGTAAGCATGGCAGGCGCTGAATGTCTAAAACATTGCATTTGCCCAAAATTTAAGCCATAAGCCGCCAGGATTGCAAACATGCGGTCCTAATAGATCCTTAGTGTTCAAAAAACAGAGGGTGAAGCGGGAAAAGCGGACTTATGAAGACGGAGAAGACAACATCGATCTCGCTTCACGAGGCCCAGATATAGGCATCGACACATGAACGAAAAAACTTTTCAAGCGCCCGCTTTTGTCCTTTCGCTTTCGCTGTCGCTTTTGGCCTCTTTGTCGGGCGCTTCTGCGCAAGGCCCAGGGGATTCCGCCTACCTGGAGCGGCGCAACGATCACGGCATAGTTGTATATTGCAGCGGGAAGGGTTTGCTTGACCCGGATGCCGAGCAATTTTTCAAGGTTGGCACGGATGAGATTTTTGGCGAAGTCGAAAACACGCCCGAAGCCGACTTGCATGAACAAATGGGTCGCGATGGGATTTCCTATCTTCAGGGCGAGGAACAGTCACTGGCAGATCTGGCTGAAGCGAACGGCGTCGGCGTCGCTGAGGTCTGCGGCCAATACAAGGCTCAAATAACCCTTGGACGCATGATGGCAAAAAACAAAGCCGGCAAATAATGGATACAGGAAGAAGAAACTCGATGAAAAACCGTTCCCTCGCTTTCTTTTCGGCGGCAATCGTCCCACTCATGATGCTGGCATCGGCCGCATCCGCGGATGAAACGCAACAATTGTACAACTCCTCGAGAAACCAGCTCGGCCTGATCAAATATTGCGTCGAGCAGGGTCACCTGAGAGACGATGCAGTCACGGCCTACCAGAATATCGTAAGCGTTCTGCCCACCCCTGCCAGCACCACGGAAGGTGACGCGTATGAAGAGGAGGGCGCTAAGGGAAACAGCTTTGACGGCAGCTCCGGCGTTTCGATGGAAGCTATCGCAGAGGGAACAGGCATGACGGTTGCCGACCGTTGCGCTTCGTTTGAAGCATTGACGAAGCAATAATGCGCTCTCGCCTGTAGCGAACTGACTTCTAAGGACTCGACGATCACCAGCCGGGACCTTCGTTTTTGGAGCCGGGTCCGGCTTGCGGCAAGGCCGTCATGGTCTCGTTGCTGACTGCAGAAATCTCACCGCTGTAGCCTCCCGTTTCCGAACTCGTCGCTCAAGTGAAAAGATGTCACTACTTTTCTACAGCTTAGTCGTGTTGGCTGTGTCGGCGACGGTCCTGCCACCAGATGCGGCTAATGAATGCATCGCTGAGGATGGCGATGCTGCCTTGTCGCAGCAATCATTCGGCGCGTGGACTCTGTTTCAAGCAAAATGCTCCTGCATGCTGTCTCTACAAGGGGCTGGTGACAGCACGTTTGGCATGCTTGTGGTCAAGGCAACCTCCAGTCAGATAGCGCCGCGATTGTCTGTTATGCTCTCAGTGACACAGGAATTTCCCGACGACGTTGAATACTATCCGATCACCATCAACGGCAAACCCATTGAGGCGGGTGCACAGCCCAAGGACGGCGTTTTCGTTGTGGAATTGGAATGGCATGTCGACTGGTTCGATGAGCTCTCCAAAACGGACACAATCAACGTTGGCCCCAACATCTTCACATCGGACCACTCGAGTAAGGCCGTCTCCGCGTTGCTGACGTGTTATGCGGCACTGCGCGGAACCTGATACGGTCTCGCCTTCCACAAGCTGCCTGGAGTGAACCCCTCGGGTGGGACCAGCGAGGCGCTTCAAACTAAGCCGCCTGCTGGGCGAGTTGGGTTTCAAATTCTGCTGGCGACATGTAGCCAAGGCCCGAGTGTAGCCGCTTGGCATTGTGGATCTCCTCAATTAACCTGGGCAAGCGTTCGGCCACATCCGACGTAGCTCAATTGGTAGACCTCTGCATCGCAGAAGGTTGGGGTTCGAGTCCCCGGTCTTTCCCATTCCTAAGCCCTTCACTTGTCATCGGCGCCAGGCCTTCTATACCCCTCTTCGAACCAACGAAGGGGTCGACGAGATGAGTGGTGACGGCGAACTGACGCAAATCCTGACGTGTGATATCGAGATCCAAATTACCGGCCCGACGGTCGCGGCGAACAACACGCAGGTCGCTGACGTGTTGCGGGTACTCGCGGCCCGAATTGAAAAGGGCGGTTTCGACCTCGGCCATCATGAGGTAACCGATAGGCTCGGAAAGCCGGCGGGCTTCATCTACGTCGATTACTCTGAAGGCGGAGAACGGTAACGCTAAGCCGGAAGTGGGGGGGAATTTCCACAGTTCCATTCTGATCGTAAACGTTCGGCAACCATACGAAAACATGCCCGCAATTATAGCTTGTTCTTAAATTAGGACACTCTACTCTCCTGAGGCGGGCAATGAATGCCTGTTGACGGAGGCTGCCATGTTTAATGGGGAGTTGATCGTTGTCGCGCCTCTCGACCCGGAAGAAGTCGAGAAGCTTCGCGGTCTGGTTAAGTGGTGGTGTGGCGAGTACGGATGTGATCCTGATGGGCGGCTAGCACGCGATCGAGCTCGGAAGATGCTCTTGGCCTATTCCGCTGGTGTCCGCGAGAGGTCGGACCTCCTTGGATTGGTTCGGCCGTTTTGATTGATTAGCTTAAGGGTTTGTTAGTCCTGATTTTCGCCGCTGAACGACCAATCGAGCTCTGACGCGTTACGGTCCCAGATGGGGCATCTGTAACGGGAATCGAGTTTGACTGATTGCGCTTGGACCAAGGCCCTCGACGATGCACGCAGCTATCGGCGAATGTATGAAATTGCAGGGAGCATGCTCAAGGCGACAGATTTGCCAATCGCAGTGAGACGAGCTGCGAAAGCAGCCGTTCGTGAATGATGCCCATAATAGACCTGCCCATAGCGCCGGCCGAAAAGTTGAAGTTGGCGCGCGGCCGCTTCACCAGGCTTCGTTTCGCGCTCAATGAGTCCAAAGCGTGTGACCGCCCGTCAGGCTACAGGCATCCATCTCTACGCCACCGGAGCCGCCAAAAGCCGAAAGAGTGCGGCTATCGAGGCCTCTGATTCCGGCAATCCCGACCCCATACGGCATGGCCGTAACAGGAAGCAACGGGAGCAAATATCCCCGGAGAGACGTGAAAGCCGTCTCGCAGACCCGCCCGGTCAGCCAACCAAGGCGGGCTCTCCTCGTCGCTCACATGATGAGCAAGGGTTTGATGCCGTCATCTAGCGTTTCGATCAGCCATTCTTTTGATTGCCACTGATGGGTTGGATGCCCCTCCCACCGGCATCGCCGTGTGCCAACATGGTGATGCGTAAAGTCACCAACAAAGGAGGAGGCATTTATGGAGGAAGATTAGACTTATGGCAGGGTTCGTGGCTTTTCATACATTTAAGATTTTAATCGGCCAGTCGCCGGATCGTATCCGCTCAAGAGCTTGGATGAGCTTTGGCGTCCGGAGTTTCGGGGTGGACATCAGCCGCGGACGCAGACAAAGTTCTGGAGCTCACCTTGATGCAATCAGACTTTTGACCGGAGGGAAGTCAGCTTTGAACCGGCACGGACATCATCGTGGCGTATTTTGGCTTCTGTCGTTCGCCGTATTTCTCGGTTGTGCACTCAGCAGCGCAAGAGCGGAAGATCTGTCGATCATCACCTCCTATCCGCCGTCCTTCTACGAGCCATTCCAGCGGGCTTTCGAAGCTCGCAATCCTGACGTGCGCGTCACTGTTGTCCAGCGCAACACGGGCAGTGCGAGCCGCTTCATCCTCGAAAAGCCCAAGGTCGCGGCGGATATCTTCTGGGCTTCGGCGACGGATGCCTTCGAGCTTCTGAAGCGCAAAGGGGCCCTGAGGGCTATCCGCCCGCGCCAGACCGGCGCGCCGGAACGCATTCTCGGTTATTCGGTCAACGATCCAGATGGATTCTATCTCGGTTTTGCGCTGTCGGGTTACGGGCTCGTCTATAATGCGGACTATCTCGCGCAATATGGCCTGCCGGTGCCGCAGAACTGGCAAGATCTGCTGAAACCCGCCTATGCCGGTCATATCGGCATCACCTCGCCCTCCCGCTCCGGCACCACGCATCTCATCGTGGAAGCCCTGCTGCAGGCCTATGGCTGGGAGCGGGGATGGGCGCTGCTTTCGGAGCTTGGCGGCAATCTCTCGACGGTCACGGCGCGCAGCTTCGGCGTCGCCTCGGGCGTGGCGCAACGCCGCTTCGGCATCGGCGTCACCATCGATTTCCTGGCGAAGGCGCCGGATGTCGCGGGTGGCGAGAATGTGTTCGCGCTGACGCCGGACCCGATCTACGTGCCGGCCAACATCGCCATTCTCTCGCGGGCGCGCAATGGAGAGGCGGCCGAGCGCTTCGTCGATTTCTTGTTTTCCGCGGAGGGGCAGGGCATCCTGCTGCGGCCGGTCATCAGGCGCATTCCGGTGCGCGCGGAGCTGAATGCCGGCCTGCTGCCGCCCGAAAGCACGGGCGGCCTGCTTGTCGCCAACGGGTTCGATGCGCGACTTTCGGCCGAGCGCTACGGCATCGTCAACCTGATCTTCGATGACTACATCGTTCGTCGACGGGCGATGCTCGCCCGTCTGTGGGCGCGGCTTCGGGAATTCGAAGGCCAGGCGCCGGGTGATGCCGCGCGGCAAAGCACGTTGGCAAGTGTGCGCCGACTGCTGGGCACGCCGCCTCTGTCGGCTGGAGATGTCGAGAAACTGGCCAATGACCTCAAGGGCGAGTGGCCGCGGGGAATTGCCCGCACGGCGGCGCAGCAGACCGTCGCGCGCGACATAAGGGGCGTCGTGGAGCAGAACCTTGCCCGGGCGGAAAGCCTGCTGGTGACGATCTCGACCCCGCCCGGCCGGCGATGGTAGAAGCCGGTGCTATGACCTATGATGGATCACGACGGAAAGGGCCGAGGCGCTGGCGCTTTGGCATCGGCGCGCGCCTCGGTGCGGCTTTCGTCGCGATCGTCGGTCTTGCCGTCGGCGCCAGTCTTGTCGGCTGGCTTTCCTATCGCGAGTTGTCGGGCGAGCTTTCGCGCATTGCCGAAGTGCAGATGCCGCAGCTGGCTTTCGCCTCGCGGCTCTCCAAGGCGGGAGCGGATATCGGCTCGGTTACGGCGGCGCTCACCGGCGCGGAGACACGGGCGGAATATGACGAGACCCGCCGCGTCTATGCCGAGCGGCTGGCCGCCTTGCAGGCATTGCTGGAGGACAACGAGGCCGAACCTTCCGTGCAGAAGCTTCTACCGCTGGCCGCCTCGATCAATGGCAATCTCGCCCGGATCGACCTGGCGGCCGGCAAGCGCTTCACCCTGGCCGAGGCGATGCGCGCGGATGTCGACGAACTGCGCTGGGTGCAGGCCGACCTGATCGAGGAGGCCGATCCGCTGGTTGACGACATCCGTTTCAACATCGAGGCGGAAACACGCAATGGCCGCAGCGCGGCCGCGCTCGGCGAGCAGCGGCGCAGCGAAGCGCTGCTGACCGTGGTGTCGCAGGCCAATCTTGCAACCGGGCTGATCGCCCGGCTCGTCAGCAGCGCGACGGCGGAGGAGGTGCAGGAGGCCAACGCTTTTCTCGGCGACAGCGCGGACGAGCTTGCTGCGCGCCTGGCGACGCTAGAGGGCTGGCCGGACAGTCTGACGGTGCGCCAGCTTGCCCGGCGCATCCTGCAGCAATCCGACCCCGCGACGGGTACACCCAACCGCAAGCGTTCCGAAATGCGCGAGGCGGAGCGGCTCGGTGAACTGGCGAAGGAGAACGGCCGTCTCGTCGCGGCGCTCGGTCAGCGCATCGAGGCGGAAGTGGTGGCCATCGAGGCGAGCGCCGGTGCGGCGGCGCAAAGGGCGGCGGCGGCCATCGATCTCGGGCGGAAGCTGCTTGCGGCCATCGCCGTGCTGGCCGTCGCGCTCGCCGTCGTCATCGGCGTCTGTTATGTGCATCGCAGCCTGCTTGTCCGCATCGACCAGCTCGCCCATGCCGCGACGGCGATCAGCGCGGGCAATCCCGCTGTACCCATCCCGCCGGGCGGCAACGACGAACTGGCGGATCTTGCCCGCGCGCTCACCCTCTTTCGCCAGACGCGCGACGAGCTGGTTCAGTCGGCAAAGCTCGCGGCGCTCGGCCAAATGGCGGCCGGCATCGGCCACGAGCTCAACCAACCGCTGGCGGCAATCCGCGCGCATATCCACAGCGGCTCCACGCTGATCTCGCGCGGCAACAGCGAGCAGGCGCTGAACAACCTGGAGAAGATCCGCGGGCTGACGTCGCGCATGGCCGGGCAGATCAGCCATATCCGCCGCTTCGCGCGCCGGCCGGATGCGAAACTGCAGCCCGTCGATCTTGCGGCCGTCGTGCACGAGGCGTTGAGCCTTCTCGACCATCGTTTCGAGGAGGAGGGCGCGACGCTCGCACTCGTGCTGCCGCCCGATCTGCCGCACGTCATGGCCGAGCCGGTGCGGCTCGAACAGGTCGTGGTGAACCTTGTCGCCAATGCCCTCGATGCCGTGGCGGAGCGGCCCGAAAGGGTGGTGACGGTGACGGCGGTGGGGAGCGGCGAGGGGGCAAGCCTGATCGTCGGCGATACCGGCGCGGGCATTGCTGCTGGGAACCGCGATGCGGTCTTCGATCCCTTCTTCACCACCAAGCCGGTGGGTGCGGGTCTTGGGCTCGGCCTTTCCATTTCCTATAACATCATCAAGGATTTCGGCGCCGATATCGCCGTGATGGAGACCGGACCCCGCGGCACGTCCTTCATCGTGTCCCTGAAAGGAGCGGCATGACCGCATCGATAGACGTCATCCTCGTCGACGACGACGCCAATGTGCTCGACGCCTGCCGTGAGCTTCTGGAGATCGAGGGGTTTCGCGTATCCGCGCACGGTTCCGTTTCGGGGGCGCTGGCGGGGCTTGCGGCCGATAGCGAGGCGGTCGTCGTCTCCGATGTTCGCATGCCCCGGCAGGACGGTTTCGATCTCGTTGCCGCCGTGCAGGGGATCGACAAGGAGATTCCGATCGTGCTGATGACCGGTCACGGCGATATCCCCATGGCGCTGCGCGCGATGCGCGATGGCGTATGGGATTTTCTAGAGAAGCCAGCCGATCCGTTGCATCTCATCGAGACCGTGCGCCGCGCGCGCGACCATCGCGGCCTGCTTATCGAGAACCGGCGCCTACGCCTGTCCATCGCAGCCGACGGCTGGGAGGCGCGGTTGATCGGCCATTCGGCGCCGATGGTGGCGCTGCGCGAGCGGTTGAAGCGCATCGCGGGCGCAGCGACAGATATTCTCGTGCTCGGCGAGACGGGCACTGGCAAGGAGGTGACGGCGCGGGCGTTGCACGATTTCAGCGGCCGCAAGGGCCGCTTCGTCGCGGTCAATTGCGGCGCGATCCCGGAGACCATGCTGGAATCGGAACTGTTCGGCCACGAGGCTGGCGCCTTTACCGGGGCGAAGGACAGGCGCATCGGCAAGATCGAGCATGCCCATGGCGGCACGCTTTTCCTCGACGAGATCGAATCCATGCCGTTGCCCGCACAGGTGCGGCTGCTGCGCGTGCTGCAGGAGCGGGTCATCGAACGGCTGGGCTCAAACGACGAGGTGGCGGTCGACCTCCATGTCGTCGCCGCCACCAAAGCGGATTTGCACCAGCTTGCCCGGCAGGGCAGGTTCCGCGAAGATCTCGCCTACCGGCTCGACATTGCCCGTGTCGAACTGCCTGCGCTTTCGGTTCGCCGGGGCGACGTCGCGCTGCTTTTCCGCCACTTCCTCGATCTGGCTGCCCGCCGGCAGGGCCGCGCAGCCCCGCATGTCGATGCGACCGTGTTGGCCGATCTCGACCGGCGCAGCTGGCCCGGCAATGTGCGTGAATTGCGAAACGTTGCCGAACGCTACGTGCTCGGCCTCGAAGACCTGCCGACGGGCGGCGAAGTGGCCGGCGAGACGCTGGAGGCACGCATTGACCGGGTGGAGCGGGCTATCCTCATAGACAGCCTTGCCGAGCAGGAAGGCCGCATCGGCGTGACGGCGGACATGCTCGGCATCTCGCGCAAGACGCTGTACCTGAAGATGCGCAAGCATGGCCTCGGGGGGGAAGAGGAAGCGTAACGTTACCTTATTGACCCCGGAAACCGGCGGCGATGTTACCTTTCTTTCCCATTTTCCGTGCAGGAACGCTGGAAAACCGGCATTTCCGAAACTGGCACGGGCCTTGCTGATATTCCGATGACCGCCGGAGAGTCGGCGGTGCCATTGGGAGGAAACCATATGCTCAAGACCATTGCCGCGGCGATGCTGATGTCGGCCGCCATGATCGTTACCGTTCAAGCCCAGGACGGCGGAAAAGTCACCGTCATCACGTCCTTCTCCAAGGACGTCACCGATCCCTTCAAGGCCGGCTTCGAGGCCGCCAATCCCGGTTATACGCTCGACGTTCAGAACAAAAGCACGAGCTCGGGCGTCAAGTTCGTCGACGAGACAAAGGGCAACAACCAGGTCGACCTGTTCTGGGCTTCCGCGCCCGATGCCTTCGAGAACCTGAAGAGCCGCGACATGCTGGCCCGGTTTACGCCGTCCGTCACGGGCCTGCCGGAAAAGGTCGGTTCCTATCCGGTCAACGATCCGCAGGGCTACTACTTCGGCTTTGCCGCGTCCGGTTACGGCATCATGTCGAACGACCGCTATCTGGAAGCCAACAATCTGCCGCAGCCGACCGAATGGAGCGACCTCCTGAAGCCGGAATATCACGACCATATCGCCATCGCCGCACCCTCGCGCTCCGGCACGACGCATCTGACGATCGAGACGATCCTGCAGGGCGAGGGCTGGGAAAAGGGCTGGGCGACGCTGACCGGCATCGGCGGCAATCTCCAGCAGGTAACGGAGCGCTCCTTCGGCGTGCCGGATGCGGTCAACTCCGGCCAGACGGGTATCGGCATCGTCATCGACTTCTTCGCCTTTTCCGCCAAGGCGAGCGGCTTCCCGGTCTCGTTCAGCTATCCGTCGATCACGACGGTCGTGCCGGCCAATGTCGGCATCATCGCCAATGCGCCGAACCAGAAGGGCGCCGAAGCCTTCGTTAACTACCTGCTGTCGGAAAAAGGACAGGCCGTTCTGCTCGAACCGGCGATCCGTCGCCTACCGATCAATCCGGCACTCTACAAGAATGCGCCGGAAGGCTTCCCGAACCCCTTCGAGGATCCACGCTTCCAGTCGATGATCGCCTTCGATTCCGAGGTCTCCAAGCAGCGTACGGATGTTGTCGACGCCCTTTACGACCAGCTGATCACCTTCCAACTCGACAATCTGCGCGATGCGACGAAGGCGATCCATGCTGCCGAAGAGGCGCTGGCAGCCAATGACCAGGCCGAAGCGCGCGCGCTGATTGTAGAGGCCCATGGCCTGATGGCCCGCATGCCGGTCTCGGCGGAAGAGGCAGCGACCGACGAAATGCGCGCGGCCTTCACCGGCGGCGAGGAAAAGACGGCCCGTCAGGCCGAACTGGAACAGACCTGGGCGGCCTTTGCGAGCGAGAAATACGCTGCCGCCAAGTCCAAGGCCGAGCAGGCGCTCGACCTGATCGACTGATGTTGCCAGGGCCGCCCGCCGGACCGGCGGCCTCCCCCTCAGCCCTGTCTTCGCTCCTCCCGGCGCCCCTGGCCGCCGGGCCGGCCGATCTCACTCCGGAGACTGCCTCATGGCCTTCGCACTTTCATCCCTTCCTGTCCGGCGCATAAGGGCGCGGCCCGGTCAGGTTATGGCGGTGACGCTGATCGCGCTGTTCCTCGCGATCTTCCTCGTCATCCCCGCCGGAACGGTGATCTACACCGCTTTCACGGAGAAGGGCACCGGCGCGCTCACCGCCGTGAACTTCGTCGATTTTTTCAACACCGATCTCTTCCGCCGCTCCTTCTTCAACTCGGTCTATGTCTCGGCCATGTCCGTGGTCTGGGCGAGCGCCATCGCGCTGCCGCTCGCGGTGCTGACGACGCGCTTCGAGTTCCGCGGCTCGCTGGTCATCCAGACGCTCGGCTTCGTGCCGCTCATCATGCCGCCCTTCGTCGGCGCGGTGGCCATGCAGCTGCTCTTCGGCCGCAATGGTACCGTCAACCTGCTACTCAATGACTGGTTCGGCATCCGCATTCCCTTCATGGAGGGGCTGAACGGCGTCATCTTCGTGCAGTCGCTGCATTACTTCCCCTTCATCCTGATCAACCTCTCCACCAGCTTGCGCAACATTGATCGCTCCATGGAGGAGGCAGCGCAAAACCTCGGCTCTTCCGGCATGCGCCTCTTCCGCCGTATTGTCTTTCCGCTCGCCATGCCCGGCTATCTCGCCGGCGCCTCGCTCGTCTTCGTCAAGGTCTTTGACGATCTGGCGACGCCGCTTCTGCTCAACGTCAAGGACATGCTGGCGCCACAAGCCTACCTGCGCGTCACCTCGGTCGGCCTAACGGATCCGATGGGCTACGTTATCTCGGTCATCCTCATCGTCGTCTCGATATTCGCCATGTGGCTGTCGGCCGTCGCCATGCGCGGCAAGGACTATTCCACCACCCAGCGCGGCGGCGGCGGCCTGTCGCGGCGCAAGCTCGGCCTCGGCGAGAGCATCGTCGCCTACGGCGTCGTCGGTCTCATCTTGCTACTCGTGCTCTCGCCGCATATCGGCCTGTTGATGCTGTCCTTCGCCACGGTCTGGTCCTTCAGCCCGCTGCCGGATGCCGTGACGCTTGCCCATTACGGCCGGGTGTTCGGCGAAAGCTCGATCTACATCAAGAACACGCTGATCTACGCCACGCTCGCCGGCCTCATCGACGTGGTCGTCGGCGGCGCCATCGCCTATCTCGTGCTGCGCACCAAGATCGTCGGCCGCCGCTGGCTCGACTGGGCTGCGACCTCGGCGCTCGCCATTCCCGGCGTCGTGCTCGGCATCGGCTATCTGCGCACCTTCTACGGCGTCTCGCTGCCGGATGGCACGCCGCTCGCCACGCTCTGGATCATGGTCGTTCTGGCGCTCGCGATTCGCCGCCTGCCCTACGCGCTGCGCGCCTGCTACGCGGCGCTGCAGCAAGTGTCGGAATCGCTGGAAGAGGCGGCGGAAAACCTCGGTGCGACCAAGCAGCGGACCATCCGCCGCATCGTGCTGCCTCTGATGACGGGCGGGCTTCTCGCCGGCTTCGTCACCAGCTTCTCGACGGCCGCCGTCGAGCTTTCGGCTACGCTGATGCTCATCCAGAGCAATTCCGACGCGCCGCTTGCCTATGGCCTCTACGTCTTCATGCAATCGCCCGCCGGTCGCGGCCCCGGCGCAGCCCTCGGCGTCATCGCTGTCGTCATGGTCGCGCTCTGCACGCTGATATCCCACTACGTCATCGAGCGCCGCCAGAAAGCGCTCGGCATCGGCAAATGATCCGGGAGGAACGGACTATGACCATCAATATCGACAAGGCTACCCTCGCGGAAAGCCCCGCCAAAGCCATCAGCATTCGCGATGTGAACCTCTATTACGGTTCGCTGCATGTGCTGAAGGACATCAACCTCGAAATCCAGCCCGGCGAGTTCTTCGCCTTCCTCGGCCCGTCCGGCTGCGGGAAGACGACGCTGCTGCGCCTCATCGCCGGGTTCAACCAGGCCGACAACGGTGCCGTCGTTGTCGGCGGCGAGGATGTGCTCGACATGCCGCCGTGGAAGCGCGACATCGGCATGGTGTTCCAGTCCTACGCGCTTTGGCCGCACATGACGGTGGCGCGCAACGTTGCCTTCGGTCTTGAGGAGCGGCGCCTGCCGCGCGCCGACGTGGAAAAGCGCGTGGCCGCGGCCCTTGCGCTGGTCGGTCTGTCGCATCTTGCCGACCGGCGGCCCTCGCAGCTTTCCGGTGGCCAGCAGCAGCGCGTGGCGCTCGCCCGCACTATCGCCATCGAGCCCAAGGTGCTGCTGCTCGACGAGCCGCTGTCGAACCTCGACGCGAAGATGCGCGTGGAGGTGCGGCGGGAGCTGCGCGAACTCCAGCAGCGCCTGAGGCTCACCACGATCTTCGTCACCCACGATCAGGAGGAGGCGAATACGGTCTGCGACCGCATCGCCGTCTTCAATGAAGGTCGCATCCAGCAGGTCGGCACGCCGATGCATCTCTACGAGAAGCCGGCCAACCTCTTCGTCGCCAATTTCCTCGGCACGGCGAACATCCTGGAGGGCAGCGTGCAGGGGGATGGCGCGGTGCGCAGCTTCGAGGTTGCTGGCGGCGGACGCATTCCAGTGCCGTCGGGCGTCGAGGTGCCGGCGAGAGCGAAGCTCGTCTTCCGCCCACAATATGCGACGATCGGCACGGTGGAAGCCGATGCTGTCCCTCTATCCGGCACCATCGCTCATCGCGAATTCCTCGGTGCAACGGTGCGCTACGGCGTGGAGGTCGGTACGGCGACGGTGCTGGTCGATGCACCCTTCCATTCTGGCGACGGCCTGCTTGAGTCTGGGAGCAACACCGTGCTCGGCATCAAGCCGGCGTCGGCGCTGTGGCTTGCTGACTGACAAGACGGCCTTCGCCGCGCCCGCGGCGAAGGCTCCCCATGCAAGAGGACAAAACATGACTGAAACTCTGCCCACCCTCCTCGTCATCCGCCACGGGGAGACCCAATGGAACGTCGCCGGGCGCCTGCAAGGAAGCCGCGATACCCCATTGACCGTCAATGGCATGCGTCAGGCACAGGCCGTGGCCGTGCGGCTTTCGGAAACTGTAACGAGCCTTAAAGATGCGGCTTTCTGGGTCAGCCCTCTCGGTCGCGCCCGGCAGACGGCCTCTATCCTCGCCGATCTCTAGTCGCGGCCTTTCGAGCATTTCGTGGAGGAGCCGCTGCTTGCCGAGCGTTGCTACGGTGTATGGGAAGGGCGCCTGCATGGTGAAATCGAGCGGGATCTGCCCGATCAGTACAATGCGCACGCCACCGAGCCGTGGGATTACTCGATGCCCGGCGGCGAGAGTCGAACAGCGCTGACAGGCCGGCTGCGCGCATGGCTTCGCACGCTTGATCCTAAACGCCCGCATATTGCCATCACCCACAGCGGCTGCCTGCGCGCGTTGCGCGGCATCTACACGGAAGCGCTACCGGTAGACATCCTCGCCTATCGGGAACCTCAGACCTCGGCGTTTTTTCTGAATGGGGGCTCGGAGTGCATGCTGAGCGTGCCCGCGGCAACCCTGCGTGCCTTCGGTTGCGACGGTGAGGGGCGAACTGTTTGGATCTAGGTTAGACGAGAGGAGTCGTGTTTCGTTTGCCACCAGTCATTCAAGGGATGGTGGGTTGAAATTCGTATGCAAGTGGTGGGAAGAGGCGCAGCTTTTCGACGAAACCGCAGCATTATCAGTGATTTATGCCGGTAACTGGTTCGGGTCTCATAAAGGCGTGACATCTAAACAGACTGGATGCCCTGCCTAGTTCATGAGCCTCTTGAAGTTTTTAGGCGCTTTGCATATTTTGATATCAAAGACATCATTTATATAGAGGTGATATCAATGCCGGCAGTTACCATTCGAAACCTCTCTGACGAAACACATCGTGCTCTGCGGGTACGAGCGGCTCATCATGGCCGGAGCACCGAGGCCGAAATCCGTGACATTATTGAAGCCGCTGTTCGTCCTCATGAACGGGTTAAGCTCGGTTCGTTGCTGACGGCTATTGGTCGGGAAGCTGAGGTTTCCGATAGCGACATTGAAGCCTTGCAGAAAAGCCGCGACAAGACACCTGCTGAACCGATGACATTCGAATGATCTTGCTGGACACCAATCTTATATCCGAGCCTTGGAAGCCCGTTCCTGATCAGGCAGTAATCGCCTGGTTGGACGCTCAAGCTATCGAAACGCTGTTCCTCTCCGCAATAACGATCGCCGAACTTCGCTTCGGGATCGCTGCCATGCCGTTAGGGAAACGGCAAACCGTGCTTCGCGATCGCCTTGAGGGCGAAGTGCTGCCCCACTTTTCCGAGCGCATCCTGTCTTTCGATCTGGCTGCTTCTCAGTCTTATTCCGAACTGATGGCGCGTGCTCGAATATCTGGGAAAGCGATCGGCACTGCTGATGGTTACATTGCAGCCACCGCGGCAGCAAACGGCCTTGCGATCGCAACTCGCGACACGCGCCCTTTTGAGGCTGCTGGGCTAAAAGTTATAAACCCCTGGTCCACATAACGACAGAATGTATGTAGGTGTGCTGAGTACGTATCCCATCAAGAGCCTGCCGCACGGCAACCAATAGTTTGACAAACTTTGCCATTGGCGGATATCGTTACTCATCAAGGAGATTCAAATGGCGACGATGAACGTATCCCTGCCGGACCCCATGAAAGATTGGGTTGAAGCCCAAGCTAAGAGCGGTCGGTATTCGAATGCGAGCGATTACGTCAGAGACTTGATCCGCAGAGATCAGACCCGTACCGACAAGATTGCCGAGATGCAGCGGTTTGTCGATGACGGAATTAGAAGCGGTGTTGGGAGCCGTTCAGCAGACGAGCTGTTTGCTGCAGCCACCACGCGAGCCGAGATCAGCCGCGGACGTGCCTGATGCCATTCATCCTATCGGTCCAAGCGGAAGAGGATGTAATCTCAATTGCGGAAGAAGGCATTCGCATCTTCGGAGCATTGGTTGCTAAGCGATATCATGATGAGCTCTTCAATTTGTTTGCGCTAATTGCCAGCAATCCACGAATGGCGCGTGAGCGCCATGAGATTTCTCCGCCTGTTAGGATCCATCCCTTCAAGGCACACCTTATAGTTTATCGCATCAAAGAGGACGGAAGCGTCTTTGTGATCCGTATCAGGCATAGCCACGAGGATTGGGCAGCAGATTCGCTCTAGTCAATTGTTTTGTCGAGTTCATCACTTGCTGGCCATAAGTTCGAACCTCATCAAGGCGATACGCGCGTGGGACTCGACAGAATTACGCCATCAAACCTGCGCTTGAGCTGACCATCGCGACTTCCCGCTGCAGCCGGTCGTTTGCAATGGGTCAGATCGATTGCGGCTTACTGAATAACCTTCTCGAACAGAAACCCTTCGTCATCCGGAAGATCATTCGACGCGGGATGATGTGGGTCCGGGTACTTGGCGTGATGAAACGCGATGATCTTGAAGCCACATTTGTTGACGTAGAAGTGGATGTTCCTCTTCTCGAAATAGGGTGTATGGGTTCGCCACGTGATTGTCTTCGGATAACGGGCTTCGATCGCAAGCCAGGCTTTGTGACCCAGACCCTGCCCATGCTCGCCAACCTTCAGGAAAAATAGATCCAGCGTATTGTGATGCGTGTTCTCATCGATGGTCACAACTGCGCCACCGATCTTCTCGTCGTCTGAGAGAATACGCAGTGCAACAGCTCCAGGGGCGGCGATAGAGCTGTCGAGGTCCTCGTCCGAAGGTATTGGGCCATCGGGCAGCGCTCCGTATTCATCGATGACAGCAACAGAAAATGCCTCCTGGAGCTCTTTCTTGAAGTCCAGGAGATCATCCTGATCTGCAACGGCCAGGCTGACAGTTTGTATGGTCATAACGTTTCTCCAACGGCTTATCGAACGCGGGGCCGGATTCGGTGCCCATAAGTGCGCTTTCCCTAATCCCGAGCACAGCATCTGGTTGGGCTTGGGATGACTGAGTTAGCAAGCCAAGTTTGAGGGTTCGTGGAGGGCGTGTGGAGACTATGTGGAGACGACCGGCGAAGTTGAACGAGCCGCAGAATCTGTGAGGAAGCGGCAATGAACGGTACGTCAAGAGACTGCCTCGCCAAGAACCATCTCGAACATGGCGCCGCCTCTGTCAGATTTTGTATATTGGACTTTGCCGCCGTGAGCCTCAACGATCGCACGGACGACGGATAGACCCAGACCATTGCCGCCCTTTTCCAACGAGCCGGACTCTCCGCCTCTTCGGAAAGGTTCGAACGCAGAAGCGGCGATGTCGGGGGCAAGGCCCGGACCTTCGTCAGCGACACGCAGGATCACTTCGTTCCTCTCCACGCAAAGGCTGATTTCGATGAGGCCTCGTTGCGCGTATCGGCGCGCATTTGTAACCAGGGCAAGAAGCACCTGCCGGATCCGCATCGCATCGACCCGGACCGTGACATCGCAAAGGTCGAGGTTAAGCTCGAAGCCGTCCTGTTGCAGTTCCTGGTCCAGCACCGCAGCAAGTCTCACGATCTCGTCCTTGAGACGAACAGGCTGAAGGCGAAGATCGAGGTGACCACTGTCAGCGAGGGTCACCGTTCGCAGGTCCTCCACCAGCCTTGCCAATGAATCGACCTGCAGCACGAGGGCATTAAGCGACTTTTCATCGGGCTCGAAGACGCCATCAATCATGCCCTGGAGTCGCCCCTTGAGGATGGTCAAAGGTGTACGCAGTTCATGGGCGATCGTCGCATTCCAGAGTGTCATGTCCGAGGCCATGTCCTGCAGACGCTGGGCCATGGCGTTGAAGTCTTCGACAAGAAGGGCCGTCTCCCCCAGAGAGTGATCGCCGGGGATGGCGCGAGCCGAAAGATCTCCGCCTTTGATCTGCCGCGCGCTTATCGCCAATGATTCCAACGGTTCGAGGATGCGGCGCGCCAATCGGATCGATGCGATCGCCGCGACGATCAGCGCGATTAAGATGAGAATGGCCAGAGTAATGAAATCGAAGCCCGTCAGCCAATTATCAGTGTCTTCAGACCAAGGAGAAAAATAGAAGAGAATGGTGAAGGCGAGATAGGTTCCAAAGAAGACCAACAGGCCGGCCGCCAGGGTGACCGAGGCCATGGCGAGCAATATCTGCCGACTGAGCCCCTTCACGATCATGGATCGACCCCAAGTCGGTAGCCGACGCCTCGAATGCTGATCAACAAGTCTTCGCCTCCCGCCTGTTCGAGCTTCTTGCGCAGCTTGCTCATATGACTGTCGATCGTTCGATCCAGCGCATCAGAGCCCGGCAGGCAGGCGTCAACAAGTTCGGCTCGCGAGAACACCTTGGTGGGTGTCCGAGCAAGATGGGCCAGAAGCCTGAATTCCGACAGCGTGAGAGGTACGGTCACGAGCCCGTCATCCTTCTCAATCTTGACCTGATAGCTATCGAGATCGATTGCTAGGTTTCCGACGCGGATCACTGCGCCCGACTGGCTGAGACCCGCGCGACGTAATACGGCCTTGGCTCGCGCGACGACCTCGATCGGATTGAAAGGTTTGACGATATAGTCGTCGGCGCCGATGCGCAGGCCCTGTAACCGATCAACATCCTCATCAAGTGCCGTGATCATTATGACAGGTGTGCGGCCTCGTCTCTGGATCTCGGCGAGAAGCTCCCAGCCATCCAGGCGCGGCATGGTGATATCAGCCAAGACGATGTCGGGTTTCAACGACCGGTGCAGATCAAGCGCAACCTGCCCGTCGCGGGCATGCACGGTGCGGAAGCCTTCGCGGGCAAAGTACGCCTCAAGGATGCCGGCAATCTCCGCATCGTCCTCAGCTATCAAAACAAGTTCAGCCATGATCATCGCACTCCTTGCAACTTACATGGCACCGAACAGTCCATCCGTCGAGCGGCCGTGGCCCGCCTCCATAAGATCGCAACACAACCTCCACAATCCGCCAATGGAAGGCTCTTAGAGCGTCACCATCGATACTCCCTCACGAGATGACGGTGACACAGATGCAAAATGTCGCGCGGTTTTGGATTTTCTGCATGCTATGCGTGCCGTTATTGCTGCTGCTTGCTTGCTGCACTGAGCAGGATGTTGAAGCGAATGCAGCGGCCGAACCGAAGCCCGTGCGGGTCGGCGTAATGACGGCGCAGCCGCAAGCCGTGACGGTCTATGACGAGCTGCCAGGGCGTGTCAGTGCCTTTCGCACGGCCGAGATTCGGCCGCAGGTCAGCGGGATCATTCAAAAGAAGCTCTTTCAAGAGGGCTCTTTCGTAGGCGCAGATGTGCCGCTCTTCCAGATCGATCCATCGCCCTTTGAGGCCGACGTCGATGCCGCCTCCGCCGCGCTTTCTCGTGCCGAAGCCGAATTTGTGAATGCAAAGGTGAAGTTCGAGCGCGCTGAGCTTCTCTCCGCACAGAAGATCACCAGTGACGAGGCTCTCAACAATGCGACCGCGACGCTTGCTCAGGCTAAGGCAAGCGTGGCCGAGGCCACGGCCAATCTGACACGGCGAAAGCTGGAATTGTCGAATGCCACAATCCGCAGCCCGATTAGTGGGATGATCGGTCAGTCCTTCATGACAGAAGGCGGCCTCGCCTCCTCTTCCGGGAGCGCGCCGCTTGCTGTCATCCAGCAGATTGATCAGGTCTATGTGGATGTTCGCCAATCCTCGATGAGCCTTGAAAGCCTGCGCGAGACGGCATCGGGTTCCGATGTCGAAGATCCGGAAAAACTGCCGGTCAAGATCAAAACCATTACGGACAAACCCTACGCCCATACGGGCACTATAGTGTTCTCCGATATCTCGGTCGATAGCGCCACAGGGAGTCTGGCGATTCGCATCGTCGTGCCGAACTCCGAGAACCAGTTGATGCCGGGTATGTTCGTGCGCGCACTCGTCCCGCGAGAGGTCCATTCCGCAGCACTTCTTGTGCCTCAAGAGGCCGTCATGCGCGACCTCACCGGAAAGCCTCAACTTGTCATCGTCACCGCCAAAAAGACGAGCGAAAAACGCCTGGTCGAACTGGGGCCGCTTATTGATCGCAACTACCTCGTAAGACGCGGCTTGTCGGCTGGTGAAACTATTGTCGTTCAAGGGCAGGAGAGGGTCCGAAGTGGCCAGCTTTTGGAGACACTACCGGTCCAACCCGCCCCTGATACGCAGAGCTGAGACACTCATCATGCCGCAATATTTCATCGAACGGCCCGTCTTCGCATGGGTTATCGCGATCATGATTGTGATCGCGGGTCTGATCGCCATTCCGCAACTGCCCGTGTCGCGTTATCCGGCAATTGCTCCGCCGAGCGTGTCGATTTACGCGAGCTATCCCGGCGCCACTCCGCAGGTCATCAACGATAGCGTCACCAGTCTGATCGAACGCGAGATTTCCGGTGCAAAGAATGTGCTTTACTTCGACTCGTCTGCTGACTCCTCAGGATCGACAACCGTCACCGTCACCTTCAAGCCGGGCACGGACGCTGAACTGGCCCAGATGGACATCCAGAACAGGCTGAAGGCCGTGGAGCCGCGATTGCCAGAGGCAGTCCGTCGGGCTGGCCTGTCGGTGGAATCGGCTTCGTCAGGGTTCTTGATGATTGTCTCCCTGAAGTCGAAAGACGGCGCCATCGACGCATTGGCGCTTGATGACTATCTCGTGCGCAACATCGCCCCGGAGCTCAAGCGAGTGTCAGGCGTCGGCCGCGTTCAGTCCTTCGGGTCCGAGGCTGCCATGCGGATATGGGTCGATCCGACGCGCTTGCTCGCGCATTCTATTTCGATGGCCGAGGTCACACAGGCGATCCAGTCGCAGAACCTTCAGGTGGCGCCGGGGCGACTTGGAGATGCGCCGACAGTTCCGGGGCAAAAGGTCAGCGTGCCACTCAATGTCAAAGGCCAACTCCAGACCGTCGACGAATTCTCGGACATCGTCATCCGCTCAAATCCGGACGGCTCCCGCCTCATACTGGGTGATATTGCCCGCATCGAGGTTGGATCCCAGTCGTCGAGCTTTGCCATTCTCGACGGCGGAAAGCCTGCCACGGCAGCCGCCATCCAGGTCACACCCGGGGCCAATGCGGTTAGCACATCTAGCGGTGTTCGCGCGCGGATGGCGGAGCTTTCGCTGACCATACCGACTGGGATCGAATATGCGATCTCGTACGACACGGCACCCTTCGTGAAAGTCTCGATCCAGAAAGTGGCGCAGACACTGGCTGAGGCTATGGTGCTCGTCTTTCTCATCATGCTGCTCTTCCTGCAGAAAATCCGGTACACCCTCATTCCGGCCATCGTCGCACCGATAGCGCTGCTCGGCACATTCGCGGTCATGCTGGCATTGGGATATTCCATCAATGTCCTCACGATGTTCGGCATGGTTCTCGCGATCGGGATTATCGTGGACGACGCGATCGTGGTCGTCGAAAACGTCGAGCGACTGATGGCGACGGAAGGTCTGTCCCCCCGTGAGGCGACGCGCAAGGCTATGGGCGAGATCACGGGCGCGGTGATCGGGATCACGCTCGTGTTGACGGCCGTACTTCTTCCTATGGGCTTTGCCTCCGGGTCGGTTGGCGCAATCTATCGTCAGTTCACGGTATCAATGGCCGTATCAGTGGCTTTCTCGGCCTTTCTGGCTCTCAGCCTGACCCCGGCTCTTTGCGCGAGCTTGTTGAAGCCGATAGACCCCGGGCACCGTCAGCGGAACGGGCTTTTTGGCTGGTTCAACAGTAGCTTTGATCGCTTGACCGAGAGCTATTCGGGCTGGGTCGCACGTCTTGTTCAGAGTACGGGTCGGACCATGCTTGTCTATGTCACGATAGTGGGCGCAGTCGCCTATGGTTACGGCACGCTGGCCACGGCATTCGTGCCGGAGGAAGATCAGGGTTCGTTCATGACCTCCATCACACTTCCGGCAGAGGCGACGGCTGAACGCACCCGAGACGTCGTTGATCTCTTGGAAAGACACGTCCAGACACGACCGGATATCGTCAACAACCTGACAATAATGGGTTTCGGTTTCTCGGGTTCAGGCACGAATACAGCTATGTCGTTCACGAGCCTCAAGGACTGGGATAAGCGTTCAGGTAGCGTCGACGACGAGGTGAACTTAGCAACCGAAGCCATGGCTGCCGCACCAGAGGGCGAGATTCTGAGCATGAAACCGCCGGCCATTGACGAACTCGGCACAACCTCGGGATTTGCGCTGAGGCTCCAAGACCGCGCGAACCATGGAGGGACAGCCCTTTCTGTGGCTGCAGCCCAACTCACGCAGCTTGCATCCGAGAACAAGCTGCTGAGCGACGTGCGCGTCGACGGGTTGCCAGACGGTCAGAGTGTTACCCTTGTCGTCGATCGCCAGAAGGCTAGTGCGCTGGGGGTCGCCTACACAACGATTAGCGACACGCTCAGTGGTTCCATTGGCTCGACCTATGTCAACGACTTCCCGCGTGACGGTCGACTGCAACAGGTCATCGTTCAGGCCGAGCCGAAAAGCCGTATGCAGGTCGATGACATCCTTAACCTGCATGTTCGCAGCGATGCGGGTAAGATGGTTCAGCTTTCCGAAATTGTGACAGCAGAATGGTCCACGATCCCGCTGCAGGTGACGCGCTACAATGGATATCCGTCCATAAGCCTGTCGGGTTCGGCAGCAAAGGGTGTTTCGAGCGGTAAAGCCATGGATGAAATTGAGCAATTGGCACTTAAGCTTCCCAAGGGCTTTGCCGTTGAATGGACGGGGCAGTCCCTGCAGGAGC
Source organism: Shinella sedimenti (assembly GCF_022601905.1). Lineage (NCBI taxonomy): Bacteria > Pseudomonadati > Pseudomonadota > Alphaproteobacteria > Hyphomicrobiales > Rhizobiaceae > Shinella > Shinella sedimenti. Next base: position 77,202 of record NZ_JAKVIN010000011.1, on the reverse strand, counting down.
GGCAATCGGGTGCGCAGGCGCCTATGCTCATGGCCTTTTCGTTTCTCATTGTCTTTCTGGTGCTCTCAGCCTTGTACGAAAGCTGGACTATTCCGCTCTCGGTCATGCTGGTGGTCCCACTCGGGATGCTCGGGGCGGTTATCGCCGTTCATCTGCGTGGCCTGGAAAACGATGTCTTCTTCAAGGTCGGCCTGATCACCCTGATCGGCCTTTCCGCGAAAAATGCGGTGTTGATTGTCGAGTTTGCGCGCAAGCGCCAGCGGGACGGGCTGGGGCTTGCCGCAGCCGTCGTCGAAGCCGCGCGCCTGCGTCTGCGCCCCATCGCCATGACCTCGCTCGCCTTTACGCTGGGCGTCGTTCCGCTGGTCATTGCATCAGGTGCAAGCTCGGAAACCCAGAATGCAATTGGGACCGGCCTGTTCGGCGGAATGATTTCCGGAACGGTACTTGCGGTATTATTTGTCCCGGCCTTCTACGTGATCGTAACGCGGTTCACACGCTCGCTCAGACGTTCAAGTGCGCTGTCCGGCAACGGCTAGCCAGCAGGACCGATGCGGCATAACCCCTACGAGATTGTCCGCTTCTTTCGTCCACGAGACAGAAGCGGACAATCGTGTCACGGCGCCATACCAGCAAATCCCGCGAGCAAGTAGCTGTCTCTACGTGTAAATTTGGCGCGAACGCATTGGCAGACGACGGGGTCGGTGGTTCAAGTCCCTTTCAAGAACAAAACCTTAGAGTTTCTGTGGCGTCCCTCCGGCCTTGCGATAGGCGGCAATGACCGTGTTGGCCATGAGCATTGCGATGGTCATCGGGCCGACGCCGCCCGGGACGGGCGTAATGTCGCCCGCTACCTTGGCGCATTCCTCGAACGCGACATCGCCGACCAGGCGGGACCTGCCTTCGCCCTTCTCGGGTGCGGCGACACGGTTGATGCCAACGTCGATGACGGTCGCGCCGGGCTTCACCCAGTCTGCCTTCACCATTTCCGGCCTGCCGACGGCGGCAACCAGAATATCGGCATTGCGGCAGACGCCGGCGAGGTCCTTCGTGCGCGAATGCGCCGTCGTGACCGTCGCATTCGCAGCCAGCCACAGCGCCGAAATGGGCTTGCCGAACAGATTGGAGCGGTCGATCACGACCCCATTCAGGCCAGACAGGTCTCGTCATGGACGCGCCGCACGAAGACCATCGCGCCGACCGGCGTGCCGACGACAGCCGACGAAGTCGATGGGCGAACTTCAGGCCAAAATTTCTCGCCATTCTGCGACGGTCTGAAAAAACACTTCGATCCCACGCTCGGCAAGCTGGTCTTTAACATCGCAGGCTCAGCGGAAACCTATCATAGAGCCATACCGCGTGCGCGATGATCTCGGTGGGAATGCGGTGGCGTCTGAATTGGGCGCACGCATCTTTAGCCATGCCGATAGACTATTGCTTCGATCCGCACCAGCCAGGTAAGACGACGCCTCCCTCTCGACATCACCCGAGTGATCCAAGCTGGACAGCTCGCGTCAACGATGGACGGTTCTCCCGGTCTTGCCGCTGCGCGACAAAATCGGCTCCCCAAGAATTGCGCGCTGAGCTAGGCGTGCCGTTTACGCGGTTGAGAAGCGTTGGATCGAACAAGAGCCGGTGCCCACCGAAGCAAGCTAGCCGAGGAAGAGGCGGGTTTCGGCGCCATGTTCATCGCAGAGCCGATTTAATAGAGCGGCTGATAAGACGCGCTGGCGCTTCAGTCGGCAATCAGCTGGGCGGCAGCCTCTCCGGCGCTATCCATATAGCTGGGATCACGGTGCAAAAGAACAACAGCGAATGCACCATCGAGCAGAAGAATGATCTGACGCGCCAGACGGCGAGCTTCCTGGGTTTCCCGTATCGCCTCCAGGATTGTGCAGAGCCAATCCTCGACCCGCTTCTTATGTGCGCGGCCCGCTAGGATCGCTGGGTGTCCGGGGAGGTGAATGAGCTCAACCGAGGTTCGAAGAAAGCCGCAACCCTTCCAATTGGGATGCCGGGCGGAAGTCGCAAGATTACGGAAGATTGCCTGTATCTTGTCTGCCGTATTTCCCTCAGTCTCCGCAAACCAGCGCTGAAACAACTCGAGGTTCGGCTGGTCCCGCTTTTCCAGATAGGCGGCGATCAGGTCGTCCTTGCTGCGGAAGTGGTAATAAAGCGTCCGCTTGGTCAGGCCAGCCTTTTCGGCGACTGCGTCAACACTGACGGCGCGGATGCCTTCAGCGTGGAACAGCTTGCCGGCAGCTGCAATGATACGCTCGCGTGTCGGTCTGGTAGAACTGGTCATGCCTAAAAGTATACCGACCAGTGAATATACTCAATGAGAAAACGCTCGTATTCATTCGGAATGCGTGATCCATCTTTGAACGCCAATCCCATCGAAGGACAGCTCGTCGAGTTTCTCGCTCCAGACGGGTTGCAGCTTGCCGGCCATCTCTGGCAGAGCAGGCGAGCAACAGCCTTGGGTACCGTCATCGTCAATCCTGCAACCGGTGTGCTTGCACGCTATTACCATCGCTATGCTCGTTTCCTTGCGGAGCATGGGTTTGACGTTTTGACTTATGATTATCGGGGTATCGGGCTATCGCGGCCCGCAAGTCTACGTGGCTGCCGCTACCGCTGGCGGGACTGGGGCGAACTGGATTTCGAAGGCGCAATCAGGTTGGTGCACGAAAAGCAACGTAAGGGCAGATTGTTGGTCGTCGGCCACAGCTTCGGCGGCTTCCTGCCAGGCCTCGCTCCGAGTGCGTACCGGATCGAGCGCCTGCTGACCATTGGCGCTCAATATGCGTGGTGGGGCGACTACGCTCCGCATCGACGGTTCCGCTTGTTTCTCAAGTGGCATGTGGCGATGCCTGTACTGACAATGGCCTTTCGATATTTTCCTGGTGGCCGTCTGGGTTGGCTGGAAGATCTTCCGGCGGGAGTCGCCTTTGAGTGGAGTTTCCGCAGGTCCTGTTTCGAGCGAAGTCATCCACTGCCTGATCGGCAGATTGTGCTGGACCGCATCGCTGCCGTCACAGCGCCAATCCTGGCGGTGGTCATATCTGATGACGATCTTGGAACACCCGCCGCCATCTGTCGTACGCTTGGCTATTACTCCGGCGCTGAACGTGTAGCGGTGGAGCTGCGGCCATCGGATTATAGACGCAGCGCCATAGGCCATTTCGGCCTCTTTCACGACAGCCATGCCTCAGGCTTCTGGCTGGACACCTTGTTGTGGCTGCGCGACGCGCGAAACCCATGGCCCGATCACGCAATCTATCCTTAAATGGGGAGCTTTGACGTGTATGCAGACTTCATGGTTGGGATGATCGAGCAGCGCACGGGGGTCCTAGCTTTGCACGGCGGGAAATTTGGCCTGCTGCAACAATGAGCACAATCCTGTTCAGTTGGCTCTGCCCAAGGCTCTACGGTGCTTTCCAGGCGCCGAACGACGTGCCGCCCGCCGGGTTTGAAAAGCAGGGCGTGTTGAAAAAGCCAACGATGTATTTGTCGGGACCTGCATCGAAGCCGGAATCCAGAATATAGGTGTTGCCGGTCCATGGCTCTAAGGCAGCAAGATTGACCCCTCCATTTTCGAGTTCCCGGCTCCTGGTTATCTCCCAACCGGCATCCGACCAAGCAGATCGGATCGCAGCCAGTCGCGCGCCGGCCGTTCCATCCCTGTCAAAGCCCCTCCAGCCGATCCAAACGGTGTAGATGTCGTCTGCAAACTCGCCGAATTTGCTCTGGCAGCGATTAAGGCGCACCGAGAAATCTTCAGTATAGATGTTGAGGCTAGCGATCTGACCTTTCACTTCCCGGGCAAAGCGACTGACGACCTCATCCGGAGCTACGGGAGATTGCGCCTGTGCTGTGCCGAGCAAATATGGTGCAAACAAGGAAAGCGCGACTGAAAGATGTGTCTTGACGGCCATGTCGATTCTCCTGCGGGGGCGTGCCCTTAAGAGGTTAGACGCGGCGGACAAGGCAGACCTTTGGCAACTGCCTTGGCAGCCAAGGTTTCTGATAATCAACAGCGCGCTGTGCCAGATGTAAGATGAGAGGTGGTTTTTTAGGTGCGTATCTTTGGGAGTTCAACAGGCATCTATGTCGACGTCAATTTCGGTGGTGGGGCCCGGTTCCACGGGCGTCAAGCAATCTTATTCTAAGGTCTGCAAGAATATATTTTAGATAACTTCGGTAGTCAGATAAAGGAGTGAACCTCTGTGTTGGGTTTAGCGATCAAGGATGCCACTATGGCCGTGGCGGCAGGACAAGCAACAAATATGCGCCAACTCGGCTTTGCGGTTCAACTTGCTCAGTCAGCTTCCACGCCACTCTGGTAGTACTGGACCGACATCACAGTTCGTCAGAAGGCGCATCGCCTCTTTGAGCTTGTCGTCGGTCCAGTCCCACCAGCGCATGTCGAGCAGCATCGCAACATCCGTGACATCAAACCGCTTTCGGATTTCTTTTGCCGGATTGCCTCCAACGATAGCGTAGGGTTCAACATCATTAGTCACCAGCGCCCTGGTGCCGATGACCGCGCCATCGCCGATCGCGATTCCAGGCATGATGATGGCCTCGGCGCCGATCCAAACGTCGTTGCCTATCACCGTGTCACCAGCGGGAACAAACCCGTTTTGCGCTCCAGTAAAGCATGGTACCTCCGGCATCCAGAAAAATGGGAAAGTGCTGATTCAGTCGTTCCGGTGCCCCTGGTTCCCCGCCATGATGAAGGCGGCGCCCGAACCAATCGAGCAGAACGAGCCGATGACGAGTCTGTCAACGCCATCGTCCGGCAACAGATAACGGGCGCAGTCGTCAAAACTGTGACCATGGTAGTAGCCGGAGTAGTATCTGAGGCGACCGACGACGATGTTCGCATTCGTGACCTGACGATCAAGACTCACGCTTTTGAGGGGCTTTCAAAGAAATTGCTCATGAGATGTATCTCGAATCTTTGCCGCACCAGCGTCGTTGTCCTGTTTGCGTTAACGCAAACCAAGAGGCGCTACCAAGCTCGATGAGCTAATCAACGTGTGGCTTCTCGCGACCAAGCGCGGAAGCTGATTCAGATGGTACAATCTGCTGCCTTCATAGGAGTACCATGCGACGGATGTCGGCTTCGAAGCAAGTTGATACTTAGAGAGCTTCGCTTTTAGCCGCATCGGTCAGACTGCGCATTGGGTTTAAGCGCCGATATTGTCCTGAGGGCTTCTCGGATGCTGAGTTCCTTCTGTGTGTCGTCGACAGCGAGGCCGTCTGCGGCGACCACATCGAGCCTCGGTACGCCAATGAACGCAAATATCGAGCGAAGATAAGCCTCGGCGTGTTCGTATGAAACCAAGGCATTTCCCTGTCGATAATGCCCACCGCGGGCCATAGCGAGAATGACGCGCTTGTCATGCGCCAAGCCTTTGGGACCGTCGGATGTATAACGAAAAGTGCGGCCTGGGACAACGATCCGGTCGATCCACGCCTTTAGCTGGCTTGAAACGGATAGGTTATAGAGTGGAACGCCCATCACGATAACATCGGCATTGATGAACTCCTCGAGGGCCCTTTCCCCAAGTGTGAAATCATGAATCACATCGGGAACACGAGCGAGATGGTTGCCGACAAGATGCGGAAGGGGGCTGGTGACAAGATCGCGGTAGATGATTTCCATCGACGGTTCGAGCTCTTTAAGTCGGTCAACCGCGGCCTTGCTCAGCATGCGGCTAACGGATTGCTCACCGAGAATACTGGAGTCGATGTGAAGCAGTTTCATCAATTATCCTCTCTGGAAAAGCATTGTGTCGTCTGACGTCACGAACCGGCAGGCGGCTTCAGCCCGAATGTCTGGAACTGCATCACGATCAGCCCGAGAAAGATCAGGCCGAGACCAGCAAGGCGGGACCATGAAACGGGTTGCTGTGGCAGGCCGACGAGGCCCCATTGGTCGATGATGATCGACGCCAGCATCTGCCCGGCGATGACCGCCATAATGAAGCCGGCCGCACCGAGTTTTGGCGCAAGCATAAGGGCGCCAGTGATGTAGACGACGCCGACAATGCCGCCGATCCATATCCAGCGCGGCGCCAAGGCGAGGTTCGACAGGGTTGGCAACTGCACCTTCGTCAAAAGCATGACGGGCAGGATGCACGCCAGGCTGACGCAAAGGGATACGAGCGTGCCCCAAAGCGGATGACCAAGCGACCGTCCGAGAGCCGCGTTTGCTCCCGCCTGAAACGGAACGACCGCACCGGTCAAGACGGCAGCGAAGATGAATAGTGTATTGGTTTGCATGGCGAATAACCTCCGATGCCCACCACGTGCACTATATGGTGTGCTGATGGAAATTCCGATATGATATCTCCACTATGCATGATGCGAATAATCTCAAAGGTGTTGACCTTAACGTTCTTGTGGTCCTTGATGCCCTTCTGGCCGAGCGGCATGTGTCGCGGACAGCCGCCCGGCTCAATATGAGCCAGCCGGCAGTCAGCCATGCGCTCGGGCGTCTGCGCCTTCTGTTCAACGACCCGCTGCTCGTACGCCGCGGCGGTCAGCTTATCCCCACTGCCAAGGCAATGGAGATCGCGCCGGTTCTGGGGCAAGCCCTGCGACAGATGAGGGAGGTCCTCGGCCCGAACGGCTTCAACCCTGCGCGTGAGAAACGGATCTTCCGCCTTGCAATGTCGGATTACGGCTCTGCCGTTTTCCTTCCCGGTCTTTTACGAAGGCTGCGTCTCGAGGCGCCTGGGGTCGAGCTTGTTGTGACCCAGTCGAGCCGGGAAGCCATGCTTAGGCTGCTGCTGGACGGCGAGTGCGATCTCGCCCTAGGCGTCTTTCCTGATCTTCCCGAACGGCTGCAAGCGGGGCAGCTCGCCATCGAGCACTTCGCCTGCGTGGCGGACCGCAGTTCTATGGCGGGCAAGGACCGCCTTGATATGGACGGCTATCTTGCAAGGCCCCACGTTCTCGTTGCGATGAACGACGGCACGAACACCGAAATTGACATGGCTTTACGCGCTTTGGGCCAAATGCGACACGTCGTGGTCACGCTACCGCACTGGGGAAATGCACCGCGGCTGATCCATGGAACGGATCTCGTCCTGACGGTCGCGCGCAATGCGCTCGCACTCCATGAATCCGATCCCTCTCTGGTTCTCTTCGAGCCGCCGTTTCCGATCGCGCCATTTCCGTTTGTGCAGGTCTGGCATGAGCGTCGCGCGAGCGATCCTGCTCATCTGTGGCTCCGAAACGTCATTTCGGGTGTTACGGCGTCTCTGAAGTGATAACCAGAGGCGCGATCGCCCTTAATCGCGCCAACCACGAGTGTCGTTTTAAAGTGTAACGTCTTGCCAAGCCTAAAATGGAAGCAGCGAGCCGAGTGAATAGAGACCAAAGCCGATCAGGATTAACCCGGATAGCATTGAAACCCACTTGGAAAACTCTCCCGGAAGTCGTCGCCACGCTATAGCAACCCCGCCGCTCGGGATGCGGCTCAGGCCACACCTGTTCACGCTTTGCCGGTGACAATCGGCAAAGTCACAAGATGTTTGTCCATGGTCTCGACGACGTCTTGACGCATGGGAAGAGCGGCCTTTTCTGCTTCCCATCGTTCCATAAATAGAGCGACGGTTTCTTTGGCTGTGTCGAGGACGAGCTTGCGCGGCAGGTACGCCTTCGCGGATAGATGCGCCAGTTCGTCCAACGTAAACCCGGTGAACTCTTTCGTCCGGCTGAAGGTCAGCGCGGATTTATCGTTTGCGATGTACGGGATCGTAGATAAGAAGTCATAGGCTGGAGCGAGGCGGGCGGCAACACTGACGTGTTGCGGCCGCGTCATTGATCGCGTTGCCAAGTCCGCTCCGGTGTGCTTTGCGCCTGGCCAGTCACTGTCGCTGAGTGCGGCGGCGGATTAGGATTGGCCACGCTGGGATTTCCAATATTTCCGGTATCAACAACGGGGCGCCCAGCGAACGTCCACCTTTGAGGGCGGCGGCATTATCCATTTTTGTAGCAGGTTCCTCTTCAGGAACTTACCGACCATTCTTCGTCGGTGGTGCGGTGGACTCCCGTACGACGAGCGCATAGTCCACCTCGTAATGGTTTGGTACCTTGTGCCCGTCGAGGCGGGCGAGGATGTATTCGCCGGCGCCTTTCCAGGTGAGGTCGGTCGGAATGTGAAGTGTCGTCAGCGACGGACGCAGGTGGCGGCTCCATTCCAGATCGTCAAAGCCGACGACGGAGATATCAGCTGGAACTGTCAGGCCGCGCCGCTCGGCTTCCAGCATGACACCATAGGCAAGCACGTCGTTGCCGCAGGCGATCGCTGTTGGCACGCTCCGGCCCATGAGGATCTGACGCGCGGCTTCGCGCGCGTCGTCCAGAGTATAGCGTACTTCCAAGTGCCATTCTTCCGGGAGGGTGAGCCCCTGTTCGGCGAGCGCGCGACGGAACCCCCTTATGCGCGCGCTGGCGCGGTCGTTGTTGCGCTGGAGGGCGCTTACCACGCCGATACGGCGATGGCCTAGATCGATGAGATGTGTCATGGCGCGGTGCGCGGCCGCTTCGTTGTCGACGCCGATGCTGGGGTGGGGCTGATTCGGGTTGTAGATGCCGACATTGATGAACGGTACGCTGCGGGCCGTTAGCAGGTCGCGAAGCGCCTGATGGTGACAGTCGCCGCGCAGGATCAGCCCGTCGACGCCGCGGCTGATAAGGTTGCGGGCCTGCTCCAGTTCGACGTCGATATCGTATCCGTTGGTCGAGAGGATGAGCATGTAGCCGCGCGAGGAGAGGAACTTCTGCAGCGACTCGATTCCGCGGGCGAACATGGCGTTGTCGATGGTGGGAATTATAGCGCCGATTGTGCGGGTCCGGTTGCTGGACAGGGCCCGCGCCATGCCGTGCGGCACGTAGCCGGTCTCGTCTATCACCTGTTGGATGCGCGCGCGCAGGTCCTCGCTGACGCTTTGTGGATTGTTAAGGGCGCGCGAGACGGTGGCTGTCGAGACGCCTGAGAGCTTTGCGACCGCCCTGATGCCTGTTTTTTCCTTGTCAGCGGTCATGCGATGGCCCAGAAGATGTAACGTTACATGCGTTGTGCGGCAAGCGATACATCGTTGTCAAACGAAATATTCCCTTCAATGCCGCGTAATATTTCGGCCTTGTGCCGTGTTGACAGAAGCGTCTGGCGCATAATATGTAACCGGTTACATAAAGATCGCGCTCGGGAGGAGCGCTTGTCTCGCCGCTTGGGCGCGGCCTTGTGGAGGAAGATATGCTGAAAAACCGTTCTGTCCATGCTGTAGTCCTTTCCATGCTCCTCGCCGGCACGGCGACCTCGGCGCTCGCCTTCGACTGGAAGGCGCATGAGGGTGAAACAGTTTCATTCCTGGCCAACAATAATCCCTGGTCCCAGGCGGTCCTGTCCTACAAGGACGAATTCACCGCTTTGACCGGTATCAACCTGAAGGTCGACTCCTATCAGGAACAGCAGATGCGCCAGCGTCTCGTCACCGTGCTGAATTCCAGCAGCGACGAGATCGACGTGTTCATGACCCTCGCCTCGCGTGAGGGGCAGCAGTTTGCAGCGTCCGGCTGGTATGCCGACCTGTCGGCCTACACGCAGGACGCTGTGGGCCCGGAATACGACTTCGCCGGCGTCAGCCCTGCTTTGGTGAAGGCGGCGACTTTCGACGGCAAGCTGACCAGCATTCCGCTCAATCTCGAAGGTCCGCTGCTCTACTATCGGGTAGATGTCTTCGAGAAATGCGGTCTTGCCAAGCCAGCTTCGCTTGATGACGTGCGCGCCGCGGCCGAAAAGATCAAGGAATGCGGCGGCGGCATCACGCCCTTCGCCTCGCGTGGCCTGAAGCCGGCGATTGCCTACACGTTCAGCAACGTGCTGCACAACATGGGGGGCACCTACATGGTCGACGGCAAGTCGGCGCTTTGCTCGCCCGCGGGCCAGAAGGCGATAGCGTGGTATGGCGACCTGATGCGCGAATACGGGCCTCCGGGCGCGGCGAACTACAGCTTCTATCAAATCTCGGCGCTCTATCGCAGCGGCCGCGCGGCCATGGCCTTTGAATCGTCCAATGAGCTGCGCACTATCATGGAAGGAGGCGAGCGCCTGAACGATACGGACGTCGTTCCCCTGCCTGCCGGCGAGGCGGGAACTGTCCCAACGGCCATCGGCTGGGGCCTTGCGATTTCCAGCCGCAGTGCGAAGAAGGATGCGGCTTGGTATTTCGTACAATGGGCCTCAAGTCCGGAAATGCAGAAGCGCCTGGCGCTCCAGGGTGTTGCCTCGCCGCGCGCCTCCGTCGCCGAAGAAGAGGAATACAAGGCCTGGATCGCCGAGGCCCCCGTGCGCGCCAACTGGCAGACCGCGCTAGGCGTTCTGGCGTCGGACGGGTCTTCGGAAGTCGGCTATCCCATCATCGCCAATCCTGAATCCCGGGACTATATCGGGCAGGCCGTGCAGGACGTGCTTCTTGGCCAGCGCTCGGTTGCAGAGGCGTGTGCCGCCGCGGACAGTGCGCTCGATGGTCTGATCGCCAGGAAGTAATGCCTTTGCCGGCTCCTGCTTCGAGGGTCCGGCATTCGCTGCAATCCCCCATTCGGAAAGACTGGATCCATGACACCAGGCTCGACCAACAGCCAGGGCCGGCAGCTTGCTGCCCTGTCCGCACCGGCGGTCATCTTCACCGTCGCGATGATCGCCTTCCCGGTGGTCTACACGATCTGGCTCGGCTTCCATTCGTTCTCCTCGACGGGCGAGGCCAGCTTTGCGGGGGGCGACAACTATGCCGCACTTGTTGCGGACGGCGAGTTTTGGAACGGCCTCTACGTCACCTTCGCGCTCTACTTCCTGTCGATGGCCCTGCAGCTTGTCGCCGGCATCTACCTGGCCATGCTGTTGTTTCATTCGAAACGGCTGTCCGGGGTACTGCGCTCGCTGCTGATCTCGCCCTTCATGATGCCGCCAGTGGTGGCTGGCATGATGTGGCTTGTCATTCTCGACCCGTCCCTCGGCGCGGCGAACTATATCCTCGAGGCGCTCGGCCTTCCCGCTTCCGAATGGCTGGCTTCCCCAACTTGGGTGATCCCGACGATTGCCCTGATCGATACCTGGCAGTGGGCGCCCTATGTCGCTCTCATCGTTCTGGGCGGGCTGCAATCCCTGCCGCCGAGCGTCTACGAGGCGGCGCAGATTGACGGCGCGTCCCCCTTCCGCATCTTCCGCCGCATTACCCTTCCGCTGCTATTGCCCACCATCGTCACGGCCGCAGTGCTGCGGAGCGTCGACCTGCTGCGCTTTTTCGACATCATCTACATCACCACCCAGGGCGGTCCGGGCAATGCGTCCAACACGCTCAATATCTACGGTTTTCGGGTGGGGTTCGAGTTTTTCAACATCGGCTATGCCAGCGCGCTCATGATCACGCTTTCGGCCATCGTGCTGGCCGCGGTCCTCGTGCTCAACCGCCTGCGCAACGCAGTCGCCTGGTAAGGAGGAGACGACGATGAATGATCATTCTGGCGCCCGCCGCTGGCTGCACTGGCTGAACACCCTCCAGTTGACGATCGCGGGCATCCTCATCCTGGCGCCGACCGTCTGGATGGTACTGTCGTCCTTCAAGCCGTCCTTCGAGGTGACCGCATATCCGCCCACGCTGTTCTTTCAGCCTACCTTCGACAACTATGTGACGCTGTGGGAGACTACGCCGTTCCTGTCCTATGCGGTCAACAGCTTTGTCGTGACCATTGGTTCGACGCTGCTTGGGCTGGTCTTCGGCATTCCGGCCGCGTTTGCCGTTTCCTGGTCGCGCGTCACCTGGCCGGCCGTGCTGACGCTCGCGGCGCGCATGGCGCCCGGCACGCTCTTCCTGCTGCCCTGGTACATCATGTTCCGCGAAGTCGGGCTGATCGGTTCCTACACGGCGCTGATCCTCAGCCATGCGGTTATCACCATGCCGATCGTCATCTGGGTGCTGCTTCCCTTCTTCGACAACATTCCGCGCAGCGTCTTCGAGGCAGCGCAGATGGACGGCTGCTCCGTGGCGCGCGTTCTCTGGCGCATCGCCATGCCGCTGGTCGGCTCGGGCGTCGCTGTCGCATCGATCCTCGCTTTCGTCTTCTCGTGGAATTTCTTCCTCTTCTCGCTGATCCTGTCGAACTCCGACACAAAAACGCTCATTGCCGCCGCCTTCAACTTCGTTGGTGAAGGTTCCACCCAGTGGGGTTCGCTGATGGCGGCCGCCACGCTCATCGCGCTGCCGCCGCTCGCGCTCGCGATCCTCGTCCAGCGTTGGCTCGTTGCGGGGCTGACCCTCGGTGCCGTCAAGGGATGACCAGGATGACTGACAGACACAATGCCCGCATGCGCGCCTCCGTCTTTCACGGCGACCGCAAGATCACCGTCGAGACGCAGGACCTGCCGCCCGTAGGGCAGGGCGAGGTTCTGGTAAAGGTGCTGCGCACCGCGCTTTGTGGTTCGGATTTTAAGCTCTGGTACAAGGGGGCGGAATTCACCGCCGGTCATGAGATCTTCGGCGTCGTCGAACAGCCGGGCCATCCACGCCACGGGCAGCGCTGCGCTGTTTATATTCCGGAGCATTGTGGCCATTGCGATGCCTGCGCTGCGGGCGACACGCAGATGTGCCTTGAGGTCTCCAGCCTGATCGGCTGGAATCGGCCAGGCGGCTATGCCGAATATGTGGTCGTGCCGGAAACTTGCCTGTTGCCCGTGCCGGACGACATCGAGGACGATCTTGCGCCGCTGCTTCTCGACACGATCGGGACCTCGGCCCACGCTGTTCGCTTCGCCATGCCGCTTGCTCCTCCCGAAGGATCTGTTCCGGTGCTCGTGATCGGTGCGGGCCCGGTTGGGCTCGGCGTGGTGCTCGCGCTCTCAAGCCTCGGATACGAGGATATCCATGTCAGCGATCCGAACGAAGAGAGGTTAGCGATTGCCGTTTCCTTTGGCGCGATAGCTCATCCGGTCTCCGCGCGCGACAAGCGCTTCAAGCTGATCTTTGAATGCTCTGGCGCCCATTCGGCACGCAACCTCGGCATCGAGTTGGTTCTGCCGCGTGGGGCGCTGATGCTGGTCGGCGAGAATGCCGCGCCCTGGACCATCGAGGAAGGCAAAATTTTCCGTCGCAAGGACTTCTACATGATCCGAACCTTCTATTTCCCGATCGGCGATTTTGCGCCGAATGTCGAGCTGCTGCGTGCCAACAAGGAGCGCTACCGCCGCCTCGTCGATGCCGCTTTCGGGCTCGACGAGCTGCCGGAAAATTTCGCCCGCTTCGCTGAAGGCAAGCTCATCAAGCCCGTTCTATCGTTTGGGTGATATCATGGCCTCGATCACAATCAGGAACATCGCCAAGAAGTTCGGCGAATTCACCATCATTCCCGGACTCGATCTGGAGATCGCGGACGAGGAATTCATCGTCTTCGTCGGGCCGTCCGGTTGCGGCAAGTCCACGCTCCTGAGGATCATTGCGGGGCTCGAGCCCTCTACATCCGGCGAGCTTTTCATCGGCGAGACAAAGGTCAATGACGTGCCGGCCGCAAAGCGGGATATCGCCATGGTCTTTCAGGATTACGCGCTTTATCCGCACATGACCGTCTACGACAACATGGCCTTCGCGCTAGAACTTCGCGGCATGACACGGGCGGAGATCGACCAGCGTGTGCGTCGTGCCGCCAGCCTCCTTCATATCGAGCCTTTCCTGGAGCGCAAGCCGAAGGCGCTTTCCGGCGGCCAGCGCCAGCGTGTCGCCATGGGCCGCGCGATTGTCCGCGACCCTAAGGTCTTTCTCTTCGACGAACCGCTTTCCAATCTCGACGCCAAGCTGCGCGGTCAGGTGCGCACCGAGATCAAGGCCCTCTCGCAGGAACTGAAGACCACCATGATCTTCGTTACCCACGATCAGGTGGAGGCGATGACCATGGCAGATCGCATCGTCGTCCTGAAAGGCGGCGAGATCCAGCAATTTGGCCGGCCGGAAGAGGTTTACGAGACGCCCGCAAACCAGTTCGTGGCCGGCTTCATCGGCTCTCCCGCGATGAATTTCTTCAATATTCGCCGCGCCGGTGAGGGCTTCGTCTTCGAGGGAGCGCCACATCTCGCCGCACCGGTGCCAGAAGCGCTGAAACCGGCGCTTGGCGACAGGAGCGAGGCGGTACTGGGCATTCGACCTGAACATTTCCTTCCCTCTGAGGGCGCGGTCGGTGTGCTGTCGGTCACGATCGACCTGGTAGAGCCGCTCGGCTCCGATACGCTGACGCATTTCGACCTTGCTGGCGTGCGTACCGTCGCCCGTGTCAATCCCGAGCTTCGGCCTAGAGCCGGCGAGAGGCTGGGTTTTGTCGCGCCGGCTGGCAAGGTCCATCTCTTCGACCGCACGGACGGAAGGGCCATCCGATGATCCGCCCGCCGACCATACCGGAAGGTGCTTCTCCGTCTGTCGTGTGCCTCGGGCTCTCCGCGCTCGATCGCATCTGGCGCGTGGAGGTGCCGTTTTCCGGCGGCAGCGAGAAGATTCGCGCCGGCCAGCACCTGACGGAACCCGGTGGCATGGCGGCGAATGCTGCGGTGGCGGTGGCCAGGCTCGGTGGTACGGCATCCTTCTGGGGACGGGCCGGTGCCGATGAGGCGGGGCGTTTGATGGCAGAAAGTTTTGCCGCTGAAGGGGTCGATACCAGCCAGTTTTGTCTCTTCGAAGATGGGGCGTCGTCCGTGTCAGGCGTCATCGTCGATGAGCAGGGCGAGCGCCAGATCGTCAATTTTCGGGGACATTACCCGGTCGATCCGGGCTGGTTGCCGCTCACCAGCCTTTCCGCCGACTGCGTCCTCGCGGATCCGCGCTGGCCGGAGGGTGCGCAGGCGCTTTTCGCCGAAGCGCGTCGCCGTGGCATCCCGACGGTTCTCGACGGCGATGTGGCCGACACCTATGTCTTCGAGTGCCTGCTGCCCCTGACCGACCATGCCATCTTCTCCGAGCCCGGCCTACGCGGCTTCGGCGGAGAGGACATGGACTCGGCGCTGGAGAGGGCCGCCAAGTTCGGCTGCCGTATGGTTGCTGTCACCCGCGGTGGCGACGGCCTTCTCTGGCAGGATCATTCCGGCCGGCACCATATGCCGGCTCCCTCCGTCCAGATCGTTGATACGACGGCCGCCGGCGATGTGTTCCACGGAGCCTACGCCTTCGCTATCGGCGCGCGGCTCGGCATTTCCGGTGCGCTCGGCTTTGCGAGCTCGGTCGCCGCCCTGAAATGCACGCGGCCCGGTGGCCGCGCCTCCATCCCCTCCCTCGACGATTTGAAATCATCCTGAAAGGAAACGTCATGCTGACACTTGGTAAAACCCGTGGTCTCGCCCGTCTCGCCAACAAGGACGGTCATTTCTGCATGGTGGCGCTCGATCAGCGCCCACCGCTTTTCGAGGCCATCGCTGTAGCGCGGGGCATCGACAAATCGGACGTGTCGTTCTCGGACGTCATCACGGCAAAGCGGCTTCTTGTCGAAAACCTCGCCCCGCATTGCAGCTCCATGCTGTTCGACCCGAACTACGCCATTCCTGCCGCCATCGACGTGCTGCCACCGGAATGCGGGCTTATCGTCACGCTGGAGGACCATCGTACACAGGAAAGCGAAGGTGGGCGCAAGTCCAAGGTCATCGCCGACTGGAGCGTCGAGAAGATCCGCCGTCTCGGCGGCGATGCGGTCAAGGTCCTGGCATGGTACCGTCCGGACGCATCGGCCGACGTGCTGGAACACCAGAAGGAATTCGTGCGCAAGATCGGTGAAGAATGCCGTCGCCACGACATCGCATATGTGCTGGAGCTGCTCGTCTTCCCGTTCCTCGGCACGGCGAACCACACTGCGGACTATGTCGAATCGCCGACCAAGCTGCCGGAACTGGTCATCGAAAGCGTGCGCGAATTCGCAAAGCCCGAATACGGCGTCGATCTGCTGAAGCTCGAAAGCCCGCTTGCCGCAAACAGCCTGCCTGCGCGGGATGGAAGCGAGGCTGCTCAGGCCGCACAGCGGGAATTCGATGCGATCGGTAAGATCTGCACCGGCGCGGGAATCCCGTGGGTGCTGCTTTCGGGGGGCGCGGCGACGGAAAAGTTCGAGCGGGTGCTCGACTACGCCTATGCCGCCGGCGCTGGTGGTTTCTTGGCCGGCCGAACGATATGGCTCAATGCCATCCGTTCACATTTCCCTGATACGGCCGCCGTCGCCGCAGCGCTTGGGAATGAAGGTGTCGCCGTGGTGGAGCGCTTGAGCGCACTCACCGCCGCAAAGGCCCCACGCTGGACCCCGCCTGCTCCTGCCTTCCAGGGTATTCGCAATGAAGGTGACTTCGCCAGCAGCTATGCCGCTGCCTGACGAACCATTGATGGAAGGAATGAAGATGGACGATCGATCAATGCGGCCTGTTGCTGCCCTGACGGACCGGACCCTACTGACCGACAAGGCTTATGTGGCTGGACGCTGGCTGGGCGCCGAGGACGGCAGGACCATCGCGGTCACGGACCCGTTCAACGGATCGGTCATCGCCCATGTGCCCGATCTCGGCGTGGATGTCGTTCGCCAGGCAATCGATGCCGCAGCCGTCGCGCAGGTGGAGTGGGCACGGCGGTCCGCAAAGGAGCGGGCCGTCGTCCTGCGGCGCTGGTACGAACTCATCATCGAGAATACCGACGATCTCGCCCAAATCTTGACTGCCGAACAGGGCAAACCTCTCGCCGAGTCGAGGGGCGAAATCGTCTCCAACGCCGCCTATCTCGAATGGTTCGGCGAGGAGGCAAAACGCATCGACGGCGACATAATCCCCGCACCGAACCGCAATCAGCGCGTCCTGGTGCTCAAGCAGCCCGTCGGCGTCTGCGCGGCCATCACGCCCTGGAACTTCCCCAACGGGATGATCACGCGAAAGGCGGGTCCGGCTCTTGCCGCCGGTTGCGCGATGGTGCTGAAGCCTGCGGCCCAGACGCCGCTATCGGCCTTTGCACTCGCGGTCCTTGCTGAGCGTGCGGGCGTGCCGGCTGGTGTCTTCTCCGTCGTCACAGGCGAGGCGCGGCCGATCGGCATGGAATTCTGCCACAACCCCAAAATTGCCAAGATAACCTTCACCGGCTCCACCGGCGTCGGGCGCTGGCTGATGAAGGAAGCCGCCGAAGGCATCAAGCGCCTGTCGCTTGAACTTGGCGGCAACGCGCCTTTCGTCGTCTTCGACGATGCTGACATCGACGCGGCGGTCGAGGGGGCGATGATCTCGAAGTTCCGCAATGCGGGTCAGACCTGCGTGTGCGCGAACCGCATCTATGTACAGGAGAGCGTGGCAGAGACCTTCACGACGAAGCTTCTGGAAAAGGTCTCGGCGATCACACTCGGCCGCGGCACGGAGGTGGGCGTTGGCCAGGGGCCGCTGATCGACGAGCGGGCTGTCATGAAGATGGAGGAACACGTCAGCGACGCGCTCGCGAAGGGGGGGCGGATTCTCACGGGCGGCAAGCGCAGCGCACTCGGCGGCACCTTCTTCGAACCGACAGTCATGAACGGCATTACGCAGGACATGAAGGTCGCGAAGGAAGAGACTTTCGCGCCGCTCGCCCCAATCATCACCTTCCGCACTGAGGAAGAGGTCATCGCCATGGCCAATGACAGCGAATTTGGGCTTGCCTCCTATTTCTATGCGCGCGATCTCGGCCGAGTCTGGCGGGTCGCTGAGGCGCTGGAGGCAGGCATGGTGGGCGTTAACACAGGCATGCTTGCCAACGAGATGGCGCCTTTCGGCGGCGTCAAGCAGTCGGGCGTGGGACGTGAGGGCTCAACCTACGGCATCGAGGGCTTCCTCGAACTGAAATATGTTGCCGTGGCAGGCATTTGAGGGACGGCATGGAAGATCCTTTTGCCTTTCCGGTCGGCTTCCACGCCGTCGTTGTCGGCGGTGCGGGAGGTATCGGCTCGGCGATCGCCAGACAATTTCACGCGCGCGGTACTAAGGTTACTGCTACCGGTCACGACCGAGCCGCGCTCGACGGTTCGCCGCTGTCCAATCTGCCGGCGCTCGAACTCGACGTGTTGGATGTCACGTCCGACGACGCGGTCGAGACTTTCGCCGCACGCTTCGGGCGGGTGGACGCGCTCGTCAATTGCGCTGGCATCCTCGCGCGGGACGAGGAGTACCGCATCGAAACATTCCAGCGCGTGCTCGATGTCAACCTGACCGGCACCTTCCGGACCTCAATGGCCTTTCGCCCGCATCTTGCCGCCAGCGGAGGATCGATTGTCAACATTGCCTCCATGAACGCCTTTTCCGCATTGCCGCGTCTTCCGGCTTATTGCGCCAGCAAGGGCGGCGTCGTCATGTTGACCAAGGCGCTGGCGCTCGCCTGGGCCGAGGAGGGAATCCGCGTTAACGCGGTTGCCCCCGGCTATATAGAAACGGCGATCAACAGCGAGGGACGCAAAGACATCGCGCATCGCGACCGCATCGCCGCGCGTACCGCGTTGAAGCGCTGGGGCCAGCCGGACGAGGTGGCAGGCGCCGTGATCTTCCTTACCATGCCGGCCGCCCGCTACGCCACTGGGACGGTCTATGCCATCGATGGCGGCTTCCTTGCGGGTTGAGGGTGCGATGACAAAGGCTTTCCCATCCTGCGTGATCAGGTCCGTTGAGGCGCATGTCTTCCGCGTGCCGCTCGAAAAGCCGGTGTCGACGTCATTCGGTGCGATGCGCGACCGGCCGGCCGTTCTGGTGCGGCTGGAGGACGATGCGGGGCTTGTCGGCTGGGGAGAAAGCTGGTGCAATTGGCCGGGTTGCGGCGCGGAGCACCGCGCCCGACTGCTCACCTCCGACATCGCGCCGCGTGTCCTGGACAGGCCGTTGCCCGATCCGGCAGAGCTTTGGAAGGAACTGACCGCAGAGACCCACATTCTCGTTCTGCAGACCGGGGAGATCGGGCCTTACGCCCAGGCCATCGCCGGTTTTGACATGGCCTATTGGGATCTCATTGCCCGTCGTCACGGTATTCCGCTCGCCACCGCATTATCGCCGGATGCCACCAGGTCAGTGCGTGCTTATGCCAGCGGCATCCATATTCGAGACGCCAGGACGGTCGTGGCGCAGGCGCGCGCGGCTGGCTACCGCGACTTCAAGGTGAAGGTTGGTTTCCACATCGACCGCGATCTGGCGCTGATCCGTGAACTTGCCGAAAGCCTGGGGCCGAACGAGACGCTTTATGCAGACGCCAACCAGGCGTTTTCTCCCGATGAGGCGCGCGCCTTCCTTCTGGCGACCGCTGATCTGAGACTTGGCTGGCTGGAGGAACCGGTGCGTGTCGACGCCGGCCCGGCGGTCTGGAGCGAGCTTGCGCGGGCGACCGAGACGCCGCTGGCCGGCGGGGAAAATCTTGCCGGTCTGAAAGCGTTCCGCTCCGCCATCGGCGCCGGCCATCTGTCGGTCATTCAGCCTGATGCGGCAAAGTGGGGCGGGCCGACAGGATGCCGAGCGGTGGCCCGGGCGGCACTTGCCGCCGGCCGGCGCTACTGCCCGCATTTCCTGGGCGCTGGCATCGGGCTTGCCGCTTCGGCCCATATCCTGGCGGCAGCCGGTGGAGATGGCCTGCTTGAAATCGACGTCAATCCGAATCCGCTTCGCGACGCGATCGCGCCCGCCTGGCCCATGGTGGACGGTGGAATGCTCGGGTTGCTGGACGGGCCGGGCCTTGGCGTTGTGCCGGACATGGACCGGCTGGAACCTTTCCGCGTCTGCGATCCGCTGTCCGGCGTCTTGGCATGATCGCACCGGCAGATGTCTTCGTCTTTGCCGCGCTTGGTTTCGTTGCCGCGTTTGTGCAAACCCTGACGGGATTCGCATTCGGCTTGCTATTGATGGCGGCCGTGGCGCTAACGGGGCTCATGCCCTTGCCCGAGGCGGCTATCGTCGTCAGCCTGCTGACGCTTGCCAATGCGGTGATGGTGCTGGCGAAAGGCTGGCGGGACATTGCCGTGAAACCTCTCCTCTTCTCGCTTGCCGGCGCACTGCCAATGGTCAGCGCCGGATACGGGCTACTCGCGCTTCTGGCAGCTTCGTCGCTGTCGGTCCTGCGCCTCATTCTCGGCGTGGCCATCATCATGTCGAGCCTTCAATTGATCTTGCGGCCATTACCGCTGGTGCTACGGTCCGGCGGCTTTTCTTTTATGTTCTTCGGCGGGCTTGGTGGCCTGATGGGCGGGCTCTTTTCCACGGCGGGGCCGCCGCTGGTGTTCCAGTTCTACCGGCAGCCCTTGCCGCATCCAGTGGTTCGCGAAACGCTTGTATCGATCTTCGCAATCAACTCCTTGTTCAGGCTCGGTCTCGTGGCGGTGCATGGCGACTGGCAAAACCATGCACTTCTATGGGCAGCCGCCGGACTGCCAACCGTACTCCTCTCCACCTACTTGGCTCGCCGCTTGGCCCCGTCATTCTCGGTGTGGACCCTGCGGCTAGGGGCATTCGTGCTGCTGATCTTATCCGGCGTTTCACTGGTTGCGCCTGTCGTCTTCGGACTTTGGTCCGTTTGAAATCGGCCTCTGCTAATTGAAAAGCAATGCTGGGCAATCACGACGAGCGTTGTCTATGGTTCGTCCCCCTTCAAGAGCGCCCCTTCAGGTTATGCCATGATTGCTGAGTTGGCAGAGAGGTTTTATTCCTCCTGTGCTACGTTGCTGAGCGGCGAACTCGCTCCGTCTGAGAAGCCCCGATAGCGCAAGTGGCTCCGATTGAGATGCGCGCGCATCGCTTCGCGCGCTTCTTCTGGGTTGCCTTTGCTGATTGCTTCGCAGATCGCCCGGTGTTCTACAACGGTGTTGTGGATGTAATCACTGGTGATCAGCGCAGGGTTCAACTCCTTAGAAAACGCCGGTTGAGGCAGGATGCTACGGCTCATCAAGTTAAAGAACTCGATGAAAGCACCGTTATTGGTCGCCTCGGCAATCGAGCGATGAAAAGCGAAATCAAGTTGGTCGAGTGCTGCTTCGTCTTCCAGAGAGCCCTCGAATTGTCGAGCAGCATTCCAAATATTGGATTCCTGCGCCCATGATCGTCGCGTCGCGGCAAGACCCGCCGCATGCACCTCAAAGGCCATGCGCAATTCGAGAAGGTCCATGAACGAGGTCTTCAGGCTGTGCAGCGGAGCAAAGGAGAGGTCCGCATCTGCAGTATCGGTCTCATTCAGTTTTGGCAACTCGCGGACAAAGACGCCAACCCCATGACGCGCCTCGACGATGCCATCGGCCCGCAAGGCAGAGATGGCCTCTCGGATCACCGTCCGGCTGACCGCGAACCGCTGGGACAGTTCGTTCAGCGAGCCCAGCTTGTGGCCGTTTTCAAGTTGATTGTCGACGATGAAGGCCTTGAGGGCCTGTATCGTCCGGCTTGCCAAAGTATCCAAAAACCACCCATTGCCTGATATCGCGCCCGGCCTCCGATCTGCCGCTCGCAGACTGCCAGAACTCTATATTTAGCAAGATAACACGACCTTGCAAAGTGATCCTATCACCTTGTCTCGAAGTTGATCCAGTTGTGTGCGCACACTCACTCAGGTGTGTCGGGATCGGTGGGCTACACGAAGAGATTTTGAACGAAAAGTCTGAAATTATTTCTGCCTCGTAGTTAACGCGACATTTATATACGCCAAAAAAAGTCGCCTAAGTATCTGATTATAGATAGATAACCTGGAAATAGTCACGCTTTGCGCGCAGAGATAGTACCTCCTGTTTTTGTGTTGACATGAGATACTATTTCAGTAATCTTTTGCCCAGACAAGCGAGCCACCGCCGCAGCGGAAAAGCCGCACTACGCAGCGGGAAAAGCTCCGGGAACACGAACAAATTGCGCCTGCCGGCGCATAATCGCATCAAGTGGAAAACGCTATGGGTGACGTCTCAGCACGACTCTCCGAGCTCGGCATCGTATTGCCTTCGATTGCCCCGGCCTCCGGAAACTACATTTCGCACCGGCTAGTGGGCAGCCTGCTCTTTCTTTCCGGCCAGATCCCGCGAATTGATGGGGTCGAGCATTATGTTGGCGTCGTCGGTCGCGACATTTCCCCAGAAGATGGTTACCGCGCTGCGCGTCTGTGTGCACTCAACTTGGTTGCCCGCGCCGAGGTTGCGCTGGATGGCAATCTCGATCGCATACTTGCCTGTGTGCAGTTGCGCGGCTTCGTCAATGCGGTACCCGATTTCGCCGGGCACCCGGCGGTGATCGATGGTGCATCGGATTTGTTGGTCGAGATTTTTGGAGAAAAGGGGCGCCATGTCCGTACGGCGCTCGGCGCCGGCTCGCTTCCGCGCGGCTCGTCCGTCGAAGTCGATGCAGTGTTCGAAGTTGAAACAAAATCCTGAAGATAACAGGAAGGGGAACGCGCCATGAGCGAAAACATCAGCGAAAAAGCCATCGAGATGGTTGGGGTCAACAAGTGGTATGGCCCGCTTCAGGTCCTCAATGGCATTGATCTCAATGTCGCGCGCGGCGAGCATATCGTGCTCTGCGGCCCGTCCGGATCGGGCAAGTCCACCCTGATCCGCTGTATCAACCATCTCGAAGAGGTCCAGCAGGGACGGATCTGCGTCAACGGCACGGAACTCAGCCAAAAGGGCACCAATGCCGATCATATCCGCCGTGATGTCGGCATGGTCTTCCAGCAGTTCAATCTCTTTCCGCATCTGACCGTGTTGGAAAACTGCATGCTGGCGCAGCGCCGGGTGCGTAAGGCTTCCGCCGCTGAAGCCAAGGACAAGGCCATGCGCCATCTGAAACGGGTGCATATTGCGGAACAGGCGCTGAAATATCCGGCCCAGCTGTCCGGCGGCCAGCAGCAGCGCGTGGCGATCGCCCGGGCACTCTGCATGGATCCGAAGATCATGCTGTTCGATGAGCCGACATCGGCGCTCGATCCGGAAATGGTCAAGGAAGTGCTCGACACAATGATCTCGCTGGCCGATGACGGCATCACCATGATTTGCGTGACCCATGAAATGGGTTTTGCGCGTGCCGTTGCCCACCGCGTCATCTTCATGGATCGCGGGGAGATTATCGAAAGCGCCAAGCCGGATGTGTTCTTTAGCAATCCGAGCCACGAACGCACCAAGGCGTTCCTCAGCCAGATCCTCAATCACTGAGGTGCGTCGATGAGCTACATATTCGACTTCACCCCGGTTTTCGCCGCCTGGCCGATGCTTGTCGATGGCATCATCGGCACTCTGAGAATGTCGTCGCTATCGATGGTTATGGGCCTGAGCCTCGGCATCGTGTTCATGCTGATGCGGATGAGCAAGCAGCCTGCGCTCAAAGCGCTGGCCATCGGCTATATCGAGATGATCCGCAACACGCCGATACTCGTTCAAGTGTTCTTTGTTTTCTTCGGTCTGCCGGCGATCGGTATCCGCCTGAGCGGTGAACAGGCTGCGATCCTTGCGATGACGCTCAATTGCGCGGCTTACGCGGCAGAGATAGTGCGTGGCGGCGTGCAGTCGATCCGGCCCGGCCAGATCGAGGCGGGCAGGGCGCTTGGAATGCATCCGCTAGATATCTATCGCTTCATCGTCTTTCGTCCGGCCATCCGGGCGGTCTACCCGGCGCTGTGCAGCCAGTTTATCCTGATGATGCTGAACTCCAGCCTGATGTCGTCCGTCTCGGCCGAAGAACTGACCTATTTCGCCCAGACGCTCGATTCCCAAACGTTCCGCAGCTTCGAGATCTATCTCACGCTCGGAGTCATCTATCTGGCGCTGTCACAGTTCTTCTCCATCGCTCTCGGCATGATCGGCCGGGTCTATTTTTCCTATCCGGCAAAGTGAGGCAGCGACATGATCCGTCAGTTTGGTTGGAGTGAATTCCTCTTTTTGCTCGAAGGCGCGCGCTGGACGGTTGTCCTGTCTTTCCTTGCCTTCACAGTCGGCGGTACGCTCGGCCTTGGCGTGGCGCTCGGCCGGACCAGCAAATACCGCTGGCTGCGTCTTATGACAGCCACCTATATCCAGATCTTCCAGGGCACGCCGCTGCTGATTCAACTGTTCTTCGTTTATTTCGGCCTGCCGCTTCTGGGCTTCAAGGTGGATGTCTGGGTGGCGCTGACTATCGGCCTGTCGCTGCACACCAGCGCCTTCCTTGGCGAAATCTGGCGTGGCAGCATCCAGGCCGTGCCGGATGGGCAGAGCGAGGCGGCACGTGCACTCGGTATCGGCTACGTTTCCCGCACGGTCGACGTCGTGCTGCCGCAGGCATTCAGGATTGGTCTTCCCGCCACGATCAGCTTCCTCGTCAATCTGATCAAGGGCACCGCGCTGGCGGCTCTTCTCGGTCTGACGGAATTGACCCGCTCAGGCCAGCTGATGGCCAACATTACCTTTCAGCCGCTGCAGGTCTATGGCGCGGTCGCACTGATCTACTTCATCATCTGCGTCCCCCTGACCTATTGCAGCGCACGGATCGAACGACGCCTGAACGCCGCTCGGTAAAACAAGAATGCATGCCAAAAAATCAACCAGAGGTGACCACATGTTCAATACAGCATCGACCCTTTCGCGTTCGAAAGTTTTGGGCGGCTTCGCTGCCGTTCTTCTGGCCGCGACCTCTTTTGCCACAACGGCGCTTGCCGTGACGCCGGAAGAGCTCAAGGCCAAGGGGACCGCAACCATCGGCGTGCAGATGGACCAGTTTCCATGGGGTTTCATCGATCAGAACGGCCAGAATGACGGTTATGATATCGAGGTTGCCAAACTTATCGCCAAGGAACTCGGCGTCCAGCTGAAGTTCGAGCGCATCACCGGCCAGAACCGCATTCCGCTCCTGGTCAATGGCAATGTCGATTTCCTGGTGCCGTCGATGACGATCACCGAAGAGCGCGCCAAGGTCATTCAGTACGTCATCCCCTATGCGTCGAACGACATCACGGTCTGGGGCAAGGCGGATGCGGACATCGAGACAAACGAAGACCTTTCGAAATACGTAATCGGCGTCAACCGCGGTAGCGCATTCGAGCCTCTGCTTGTCAAAGTTGCGCCGCAAGGCACGGAGATCAAACGCTTCGACGATGACGCGACGACTGTCCAGGCGCTTCTGTCCGGTCAGGTCGATGCGATCGTTGGTAGCATCACTTACGGCCTCGTTATCAAGCAGACCGGCAACGAGGCGTCGTTCGGGCGCAAATACAAGGTTTCCGATAACTTCCAGGGTATGGCCGTTCGTAAAGGTGATCAGGAAATGCTCGACTTCCTCAACGACTTCGTGGCCCGTCACACCGCTGACGGTACGCTAGACGCGCTCTACAAGAAGTGGATCGGTGTCGATCGCGCAAAACTTCCGACAACACTGCCGGGAGTCGATTTCACAGGAAAGCAGTAACACTCGAGATCTCTGCGCGACCGCCTGAGAGCCGCCGCGCCGGATACCGCAAACATCAACAACTGAAGAGCTTTTGGCCCCCGCCTGTGAGTGCGGGCGGGGAGAGGCCTCTGCACGCCGAAATTTAAACTTTTCGGGCAAGGCGCAACAACAGCTCGCTTACGGAGCATGAGGCATACAATGGCGAAAGATGGCAAGCAGATCAGGGTTGGTGTCGATATCGGTGGCACCTTCACCGACGTTGCGATGGAGGTAGGCATCACGCTCCATTCGATGAAAGTGCTGACCGATTATTCCTATCCCGAAAACGCGATCGTCAAGGGCATTCGCGAGGTCGCCGAGGTGGCTGGTGTCGAACTTTCGGACATCGACACAATCATCCATGGCACGACGCTTGCCACCAATGCGCTGATCGAGCGCCGCGGCGCGCGCACAGCCTTCATCACCACCAAGGGGTTTCGCGACGTCATCGAGATGCGCACCGAGAGCCGCTTCGAACAGTATGATCTCGATATCGTGCTGCCCGCGCCGCTCGTCCCCCGCAACGAACGCTTTGTCATCGATGAGCGTATCGGTGCCGATGGTTCGGTGCTGAAGGCGCTGGACCTCGCGGAAGTCGATGCGCTCTGCGACCGCATCATCGCCGCTGGTTACGAAAGCGTCGCCATCGGCTTCATCCATTCCTATCTGAATGGCGCTCATGAAAAAGTCGTACGCGACCGGCTTCTCGCCAAGAAGGCCGACATCTCTGTGTCGATCTCGTCGGAAGTCTCACCACAGATGCGCGAATTCCAACGTTTCAACACCGTCTGCGCCAATGCCTTCGTCAAACCCCTGATGGCCTCCTACCTCAACCGCCTCGTCGGTCGCCTGACCGAAGAAGGCACGCGCTGCCCGGTCTTCATGATCCATTCCGGCGGCGGCATCATCAGCGTCGAAAGCGCCATAGAATTCCCGGTGCGTCTGCTCGAATCCGGCCCGGCCGGCGGCGCCATCTTCGCCGCCCATATCGCCAGCAGCTACGGTCTCGATCAGGTTCTTTCCTATGACATGGGCGGAACGACGGCCAAAATCTGCCTGATCGAGAAGCAGACCCCCAAGACATCCAAGACCTTCGAAGTCGCCCGCACCTGGCGCTTCAAGAAGGGCAGCGGTATGCCGATCTCCATTCCGGTCATCGAAATGGTTGAGATCGGTGCCGGTGGCGGCTCGATCGCCACCATCGACAGCATGCGCCAGATCCGCGTCGGCCCGCACAGCGCTGGTTCCGAGCCGGGCCCGGCCTGCTACGGTCGCGGCGGTGCCAATCCGACGGTCACCGATGCCGACCTGATCCTCGGCCGTCTTGACCCCGACGAATTTGCCGGCGGCGCCATGAAGCTCGACCGCCCGGCCTCCGACAAGGCGATGGATAAGGATCTCGCTTCCAAGCTTGAGACCGATATCGCAACGGCCGCTTACGGCCTGAGCGAAGTGGTCGACGAAAACATGAGCAATGCCGCCCGCATGCATGCGGTGGAAAACGGCAAGGAACTCTCCGAGTTCACTATGATCGCCTTCGGCGGTGCCGCTCCCATCCATGCCAGCCGTCTCTGCGAAAAGCTCGGCATGGCCGAACTCCTGATCCCGCCGGGCGCTGGTGTCGGTTCCGCCATCGGCTTCCTGCGCGCGCCTTTCGGTTTTGAAAGCGTGCGCAGCGCCTATAGCCGCCTTAGCCGCTTCGATGCGGACGCCATCAACCTGACCATCGCCGACCTCAGCGCCGAGGCCATTTCCTTCGTCCGCTCCGGTTCACCTGAAGCCAATCCCGATCTCGAATGCACGGCCTATATGCGTTACGTCGGGCAGGGCTGGGAAGTGCCTGTTACCATTGAAGTTCGCGACTATGCGAATGCGGACGGTGAACTGTTCAGAAAACTCTTCGACGAGCAGTATGAGCACTTCTTCGGTCGCCTCATCGATGGCCTCGATGTCGAAATCGTCAGCTGGTCGCTGCGTGCCACTTCGACCGTCGCGCCGCCGGCACGGATCGGCAAGACGGCCAAGGGCACCGAAGCCAAGGTCAGGGGCACACGCGAGATCTTCGACGTCCAGGTCGGCAGCTTCCAGACGGCCTCGGTCGTTGCACGCGCCGACATGAAGACCGGCGATTTCGTCTCCGGTCCTGCCGTCATCACCGAACGCGAAACCTCGACCATCATCACCGCCAGCCGCGAAGTCATCATGCAGGCCGATGGATGCCTGCTCGTACGCGTCAAGCAGAACGCTTGAACGGAGGATTTGACATGAAAACCAACGCACTTTCCGATGTCCACATGCAGATCATGTGGAACCGGCTGATCTCCGTCGTCGAAGAACAGGCCGTTACCCTCATCCGCACCGCCTTTTCCACCAGCGTGCGTGAATCCGGAGATCTTTCCGCCGGTGTGTTCAACCGTGGCGGTCTGATGATTGCCCAGGCAGTCACCGGCACGCCGGGTCACGTCAACGCCATGGCTGAGGCAGTCGGCCATTTCATTCGCGATATCGGGCCTGAAAACATTTTCGAAGGCGATGTCTACATCACCAATGACCCCTGGAAAGGCACCGGCCACCTGCACGACTTTACCGTCGTTTCTCCGAGCTTCCGCAATGGCGCTCTGGTCGGTTACTTCGCCTGCACCGCGCATGTGGTGGACGTCGGCGGTCGCGGTTTTGGTCCTGATGCAAACGAGGTCTACGAGGAGGGCATCTTCGTTCCGATCATGAAGTTTGCGGAACGCGGCAAGGTCAACAAGGATCTCGTCAACATCCTGCACAACAATGTGCGAGAGAGCCATCAGGTGGTCGGTGACGTCTATTCGCTCGCCGCCTGCAACGAGATCGGCCATCGCCGCCTGATGGACATGATGGAGGAGTTCGACCTCGACGATCTGGAGACGCTCGGCGAATTCATCTTCAAGCGTAGCTATGATGCGACGATCGAGCGCATCGCAGCTTTGCCGAAAGGTTCCTATTCCAACACGATGCGCGTTGATGGCTACGGTTCGCCGATCGACATCGCGGTGCGCCTTGATGTTGAGCGCGATCACATCCTCGCCGATTTCGAGGGTACTTCGCCGCCGAGCCCAAAAGGCATCAATTGCCCGATCATCTACTCCGCGGCTTACGCTTGCTACGGCATGAAGGTCGCGATTGCACCCGATATTCCCAATAACCACTATTCACTTCTGCCGTTCCGGGTCATGGCGCCGAAGGATTGCATTCTCAATGCCCAGCATCCGGCGCCGGTATCTGTGCGCCACGTGCTTGGTCACCTGGTCCCCGATGCGGTGCTTGGTGCCGTGCACAAAATTCTGCCGGGCAAGGTGCCGGCGGAAGGGGCAGGCGCCCTTTGGAACTTGCATGTCAGCGTTCGACCGCTGCAGGGTGAGAGGGCCCCGGCCAATGGCGGCCATCGCGCCGAAGTCCTGCTATTCAACAGCGGTGGCGCCGGCGCTCGCTCCACGCTCGATGGCCTCAGCGCCACGGCGTTTCCAAGCGGCGTGCATTCCATGTCGATCGAAGCCACGGAACATGTCGGCCCAGTCATCTTCTGGCGCAAGGAATTGCGTGACGGTTCCGGCGGCGCGGGCAAGTTCCGGGGCGGGCTTGGCCAAGTCGTCGAGATCTCGCCAACCGATGGCCACGAGATGCACTTCAATGCCATGTTCGACCGCGTCGAGCATCCGCCGCGCGGTCGTGAAGGCGGTGAGAATGGCGCGGCCGGCGCGGTTCTGCTCGATGACGGCACAAAGCTCGCGACCAAAGGGCGTCAGCATGTTCCGTCCGGCCGCAGGCTGATCCTGCAGCTTCCCGGCGGCGGCGGTTACGGTCCGGTCGACCAGCGCGATACGGCAGCTGCTGAACGCGATGTGGCCTTCGACTACGTCACCTCGATATAGCCCTCCCAAGGGAGCCGGGCGAGTCAAGGGCCTCGCCCGGTTTCTGTCAGAGAACATTCTTCAAGGGAGCCAAAAATGAGTTTCGAGAACCGCCGTGCTGCAGGTATCAAGTCGTCGCCGAGCATGGCGATTGCCATGGCAGCAAAGAAGCTGGCAACGGAAGGCCACGACATTATCGACCTGTCCCTGGGTGAGCCGGATTTCGAGCCACCTACGCATGTGGCGGAAGCCGCCGTTGATGCGATCCGCAAGGGCGGAATCCGCTACGGCGCGCCTGCGGGAATGGAAAACCTTCGCCAGGCAATCGTCAAGAAGTTAAGGACGGAAAACAGACTGGATTATTCCGCTGACGAGGTGATGGTCGCCAATGGCGCCAAGCAGATCCTGTTTGACGTTTTCCTCGCAACGCTGGAACCGGGCGATGAGGTCATCATCCCCACTCCCTGCTGGGTATCTTATGGCGATATCGTCTCACTGCATGGGGGCGAACCGGTCTATCTAAATTGCGGCGCGGATGCGGGCTTCAAGCTATCCTCCGAGCAGTTGGAAGCGGCCATCACACCGAAGACCAGATGGCTGATGCTAAATTCTCCGTCCAATCCAACGGGGGCGATCTATTCCGCCGACGAATTTCACAAGCTCGCCGAGGTGCTGGCGCGCCATCCGCGTGTGCTGGTCGTCTCCGACGAGATCTACGAACATGTGCTCTTGAGCGACACGCCCTTCATTTCCTTCGGCGAGGCTTGCCCGCAACTGCGGGACCGGACGCTGATCGTCAACGGCGTTTCGAAGGCTTACGCCATGACGGGTTGGCGGCTAGGCTATGCTGCCGGTCCGAGAGCGCTAATGTCGGCGCTCAACAAGATGCAGTCTCAGAGCGTCTCATGCGTATCGCCCGTGGCTCAGGCGGCAGCGCTCGCGGCCCTGACCGGAGATCAGGCCTTTGTCGGCGAGGGCGCTCGAATATTTGCCGGGCGGGCGAAGATCGTGGCCGGCCGGTTGGCCGAGATCGAGGGCATCGATTTCATCGCGCCCGATGGAGCCTTCTACGCTTTCATCGGCGTCGGGCGACTGATTGGCCGCAGGACTGCCGATGGAGAAATACTGGGCGACGACACCGCGTTTGCGGCACATCTGTTGCAGACATTCGGCCTTTCGAGTGTCCCGGGTGCCGCGTTCGGCGCTCCCGATTTTATCCGTCTGTCGATAGCGGCTTCTGACCGCGAATTGGAAACAGCCTGTGATCGGCTGGCCGCCATGGTCGCATCGCTCACCAACTAAGCGACCTCAACACAATCGAGGAAGTCTCTTCCGTAACGAGGCTTCCGCCAACTGGAGGGTTACACCCATGAAGACTGAAGACCTGAAACACGTGCTTGGTGCTGGACTGCTTTCCTTCCCCGTGACGCATTTTGATGCTGAGGGGAAGTTTAATGCGAAAAGCTATGCCGAACACGTCAACTGGCTTTCCGGTTTCGAGGCGGCGACGCTGTTTGCCGCCGGCGGTACCGGTGAATTCTTCTCGCTCACCCCGGACGAAATCCCCGAAATCGTCCGCGTCGCCAAGGAAGCCGCTGGCAGCACGCCGATCGTGTCGGGCTGCGGATACGGAACCGACATCGCAGTCTCAATCGCCAGGTCCGTCGAGAAGGCCGGCGCGGACGGTATCCTGCTCTTGCCCCACTACCTGATCGATGCGCCGCAGGAGGGTCTCTACCGTCACATCAAGGCCGTCTGCGATGCGACCGGAATGGGCGTCATGGTCTATAATCGCGATAACTCCGTGCTTCAGGCGGACACCTTGGCAAGGCTCTGCGATGCTTGCTCGAACCTTGTCGGCTTCAAGGATGGCACCGGGGACATTGGGCTGGTTCGCCAGATAACCGCCAAGATGGGCGACCGCCTGACCTATCTCGGTGGAATGCCGACGGCCGAACTGTTCGCAGAAGCCTATCTCGGCGCCGGCTTCACCACCTATTCTTCCGCCGTCTTCAATTTCGTACCGGGTTTGGCGATCGATTTCTACAAGGCGCTGCGTGCCGGCGAGCGGGCAAAGTGCGACAAGATCCTTATCGACTTCTTCTACCCGTTCATGGGCATCCGCAACCGTGCCAAGGGCTATGCGGTCTCGGCGGTAAAGGCGGGTGTGCGCCTCCAGGGCTTCGATGCCGGCCCTGTCCGCTCGCCGCTACACGACCTGACCGACGCGGAAATGGCGATGATGGAAGCGCTCATCGGCAAACACAAGCGCTCGTGAAAAGAGATCGGCCGCTTTCGATCGAAGGCGGCCGCCAACTGAAATGTGTGGGCGAGGAGTTTGCCATGACGATCCACCAGAACCTGATCGCCGGCGAGTGGGTCGGCACGGACGCGATCCGCAACATCAATCCCTCGAACACCGACGACGTGGTGGGCGAATACCACCTCGTCTCGTCAGTGACCAGTCACCATGACGCTCTCCTGTGCGTTTGCAGGGTCTAGTCACGATGAAGACCACCAAGGAGGGGCGGATTGGAGAAACGTTCTGGGCCGGTTATAGTTGTTGCCGTACCCACCCCGACACGACGAGCTTCCTAACGGGTCGGCTTCGATCGCTCGAACATATCGATGGCACGTACCAGCTCGTTCTCGTCAAGACCGGCGAAACCGAGCCGGAAAGCTTCCGCTGGCCTTACGGTCTCCAGATCGAATTGAATTCCCGGCATGACGGATAGTCCAAGCTCGGCCGCGCTCGCAGCCCAGGTCTCGGCGCTCAGCCCTTCGTTCAGGCGCAACCAGATGGCCAACCCGCCTGCCGGCAGCGAGAATTGCGTATCTTCCGATAGCCGCTCCCTCAGCAGCCGCGCCATGAGGTCGCGACGCGCATGATACACCCGTCGCGCCTTGCGGGCGTGGCGTTTGATCGTTCCATCCTCGATGAGCTCGGCGAGCGCATGTTCCAACGGAAGATCGCCTTGACGGTCCAGTGCCTCGCGCCGGTCCGTCATCTGCATGAGAATTTGCGGTTGCGCGACCGCATCGCCGACGCGTATGCCCGGAGCCAGCAGCTTGGACAGCGAACCGATATAGATGATCGGCAAATCGCCTTCGGCCCGCGCTGCAAGCGGCAGGATCGGGCGACCGTCAAAGCGATACTCGTTATCATAGTCGTCTTCGATGATGACGTGACCAAACCGTCGCGCAACATCGAGCAGGCGCAGTCGCCGGGCGACACCCATCGTCACGGTGGTTGGATACCAGGATGGTGCGGACCTCTTCTTTATCAAGCCCGTGGATGGCGCGGAACTCGTTCTCGCCATCAGGAACCTTGCGCGCCGTCTTCGTCGGGCCGAGGTCGTTGCGAAAGGTGAGACTACATCAAACGCCATTTGGACATTCGATCGCGCTGGGCAACGCCTTATGGCCCCGACAGGTGTGTCAATCAAGCTCTCAGGCAGGGAAGCGGCGTTCGTGGATCGGCTGGCTCAGGCGGGCGGGGAAACAGCGTCCCGAGAGGAGCTGACCCTGGCGCTTGGCTACCGGGAGATCGACATTGAAAGTCGCCGTGTCGATGCCGACCTGCGTCGGTTGAGACAAAAGGCGAGGGCTGTGGATACAGAGCTGCCGGTGCACGCTGTTCACGCTCTCGGCTTCCGATTTTCCGCCAAGCTTTCGACCATTAAGTAGGTCCGAACTTACTGGTATTATCTGGCCGTTAATTGACGCAACTTTCTGAAAGAATTTATAACGGGGACGGAGCGCAGCGGAACAACGGTGTGACCATTCCGCACGATGGCGGGCACAGTATCGCAGCAGATCCCCTCTTCTAAGGAAAGAGAGGAACTCCATGGTGATCAAGGTTGTGGAAGGGGCGTCGGGGCCGATCGAGTTTCGATCTTTCGATGGGGAATCCGCAGTCGAGCTGCCAAGTGAAGAGGCTCTTACCGCCTTCGAACGCGAGCTCGGCGTTTCGTTACCGGAGGCTGGTAACGGGCTTCCCTCTCGACGGTGATAGGCGTGTTATATGGGCGGAAGGGCTCCACTCAGATGGTAGCGCCCATCAACAGCTGTCTTGCACGGCGCGACGCCATGTCGATATTTTGGGGGTTGCCCGAAACTTTTTGCAAGCAGAGACTGAGGCGCGGTAACACGCGACTACGAACTGTTAAATGTCCGCTCACAGTTGTTGCACGGTCTCCAGCAGGCCACAAGGGCGTGACTGCGTAGCAAAGTAGCAAGTGGACGATCGCCAGTCTAAGGAGCCCCGTTGAATAGTCTGCGCAACCTTCCGCTTCCTACGTTGAAAACGTTCGAGGCTGCTGCCCGCCACCAGAGCTTTACGAAAGCTGCTTCAGAACTCGCTTTGACCGATAGCGCTGTGAGCCACCAGATCCGCAGGCTGGAAGAAGCGCTGGGGTGTAGCTTATTCGAAAAGTCTGGGCGAAGCGTCGTGCTCAGTGATGCCGGACGGATTTTTGCGAAGGTGGTTTCGGCTGCAATGCAAGATATAATTGGCGCGGCTCTTCGGCTATCAGATGCGGGCCAGGTTCAGGGGCGGCTCGATATCGCGTGCCCACCCATGTTCGCTAACACTTGGCTTGCGAAAAATATTCATGAGTTCTGTCGCGACCACCCAGCAATAGAATGTCACATACGACTGGTTGAAAACCAGAGGGTGCATGAGCTGAGCGACATAGACGTCGGCGTCTCCTTCGGCGCGGGGGGATGGGCGGATCGCTGGTCGACGCTCCTTGCGCATGTCAACATCACTCCGGTTTGCAGCCCTGTCCTCTTCGACAGCATCGGTGGGAGCCTCAGCCATCCTTCGGATCTTCACCGCGTTACCCTTCTGCACTGGGACGATGGATCGGAATGGCGGCGGTGGTTCTTCGAGGCGGGGGCTCCGGGCGCCGACCAGGAGGCGCGCCATCTCTATTGCAGCGATCTGGGCATGGCGATCGATCTCGCCGTCCATGGAACCGGCGTGGCCCTCGTCAGCGACACTTTGTCGGGCGGTGATTTCAGGCGCGGTATTCTTATCAAGCCTTTCCCGTTTTCGATCGATGCCTTTGGTGGCTGGCACGTCGTGTGTAACACGGCGAGCATGCATCGTGCCGGGGCACGCCTTTTTCTCCGCTGGCTCTTGACTGCTTTTGGCCGCGATATCGCGCTTGAGACGCTTCCATAGCCAGCAGATTTCAAACCAATGAAAGAATTTCACATTTTCTGTTGGCTGTGCCGCGATATCAGCCGCTACGCAGACGTCATAGATGATGTCTGGTCATCTTTGGCGTGAGGATTCATCAATTGTGCAAAATTGCATCAAGCGCGTAAATAGCCGAATAATTATGCAGACGCGCAAAGCCTAGAGTGGAAAGATGCCGATGTTGACCGCCACGGACATTCACAAGTCGTATAGCGGCCATGAGGTGCTCAAGGGTGTTTCACTCAGCGCCAATGCCGGCGACGTCATCAGCGTGATCGGCGCGAGCGGTTCCGGTAAGAGCACCTTCCTTCGCTGCATCAATTTTCTGGAGCGTCCTAGCGCGGGTACCATCGCAATCGATGGTGAGGTTCTCGCCACTGTAAGGGAGCGTGACGGTACCTTGCGGCCGACGGATCGCCACCAACTTCGGCGGGTCCGCTCAAAGCTCGCCATGGTCTTCCAGAACTTCTGCCTATGGTCCCACATGAGTGTGCTCGCCAACGTCATGGAGGCCCCGATGAGCGTGCTCGGTCTTCCGAAGGCGCAAGCGGCCGAGCATGCGAAGGCAAATCTTGCAAAGGTCGGTCTCGGCCAAGCCGTTTTCGACAAGTATCCGGCGCATCTGTCTGGCGGTCAACAACAGCGTGTCGCGATCGCCCGTGCACTTAGCATGAACCCGGACGTTATGCTGTTCGACGAGCCGACGTCAGCGCTCGATCCCGAACTTGTCAGCGAAGTGCTGAAGGTCATGCAGGTTCTCGCGGACGAAGGGCGCACGATGGTCGTCGTGACCCACGAAATGGGCTTTGCGCGCCATGCGTCAAGCCGCGTGCTCTTTCTCCATGAGGGTCGTGTCGAGGAGGAAGGGACGCCGGACGCAATTTTCAAGGACGCGAAGAGCGCGCGACTGCAGCAATTCCTTGCCGGGCGCCTCAAGCACTAGCCTTCGCACCCACCCTTTCACCCTCCCGTTCAATCTTGGCCAAACAACAACAACTCCAGAGGAGCCACCATGCGACTGCCAGCCATTTCCCTATTCGCAACCCTGATCGCCACAGGCACGATGCTGAATCCGGCCCATGCCGATCAGATCAAGATCGCCACCGACGCGACGTTTCCACCATTTGAATCCGTCGATGCCAGCGGCAAAGTCGTAGGCTACGACATCGAGCTGATGGAGGCGATCTGCGAAGCCGCAAAGCTCGATTGCAACATTTTCAACGCCGCATGGGACGGGATGATCCCCGGTCTCATCGACGGCAAATATGACGCGTTGATCTCGCAGTTGACCGTAACGGACAAACGCCGCCAGGTCATTGCCTTCAGCGACATCTATAGTCATCCGACCTTCCGCTTCGTCGCCAAGAAGGGTGCGGGCCTCGACATCACACCGGAGGGCCTCGCGGGCAAGGTCATCGCAGTGCAGACCGGCACTCCGATGGACGCCTATGTCACGGCCCACTTCCGCCAGGCGACCATCAAGCGCTATGACAGCGGCAGTGCGCCCTATCTCGAACTCTCAGCAGGCCGCGCGGATCTGCATATCAGCTATCAAGCACAGATCATTCACAGCTTCCTGAAAAGCGATTCCGGCAAGGATTTCGAGCTCGTTGGCCCACAGCTGACCGGCAAGGACGCCAAGGAGTTCGGTGAGGGGGTCGCGATCGCGATCAACAAGAAGAATGTTGCACTTGTTGAAGAGATCAACAAGGGTCTAGCGGCCGTCCGTGAAAGCGGCAAGCTCGACGCGCTCAACGCCAAGTATTTCGGCGAATAAGCGTATGGTCGCCGACTACGCCGCGGCAATTCTGTCAGCAGGGTCCACGACCCTGCTGGTTGCCGTCCTGTCGCTGCTGGTGGCGACCTTTCTCGGCCTCACGGCCGCCTTTGCAAAACTCTCGGCAAGTGCCGGCCTTCGCGCGGTCGCCGGCATCTATACGTTTGTCGTGCGCGGCATCCCGGATCTCGTCATCATGCTGCTGATCTTCTATAGCCTGCCGGCGCTTTTGAACCAGTGGATAGAGATGCTTGGCTGGGATTTCCGCGTCGAGTTCTCTCCGACCGCCGCAGGCATCGCGACACTCGGTGTCATCTTTGGCGCCTACATGACGGAGACGTTCAAGACGGCATTGCAAAACATTCCGCGCGGGCAAATCGAAGCGGCAATCGCCTATGGACTGACACGCCGCCGCATGTTCACCCATATCATCCTGCCGCAGCTCGTCCGTCTCGCCCTGCCAGGCTTTACAAACAATTGGCTGGTTCTGGCGAAAGGCACGGCACTGGTCTCGTTGATCGGCCTGCAGGACGTCATGTTCCGCGCAAAGGGGGCGGCGGAAGCCACGGCCATGCCGTTCACCTTCTACCTTATCGCCGCTGGCTTCTATCTTGCCGTGACACTTGTCTCCATGTTGCTGCTCTTCCTCGTCGCGCGCCGCTTCGACGTCGGCACCCGAAAGGTCTTGTCATGAACTGGGATGTTATAGTCGAAAACCTGCCGCTCTATCTCGAAGGCGCCAAGCTGACGCTGATCCTTGCCTTCGCGTCGCTCGGCATCTCCTTCTTTCTCGCTATTCCACTCGCCTTCTTGCGAAACAGCGAGAACGCGGCTCTTCGCTACACAGTTATGGCCTATACCCTCGTGTTTCGCGGCACACCGCTTCTCGTCCAGCTGTTCCTGATCTACTTTGGCCTGGCGCAGTTCGGTCTGGTGCGCGAAAGTGTGCTCTGGCCATGGCTTTCCAGCCCGATGGTCTGCGTCATCGCGGCATTCGTGCTCAATACGACAGCCTATTCCACCGAAATCTTCGCAGGCGGTCTACGCCACATCCCGGTGGGCGAGATCGAAGCAGCGCGGGCCTATGGCATGTCCGGCCTCGTACAAGCCCGCCGCATTCTCATTCCCGCCATGCTGACCCGTTCGCTGCCGCTCTACGGCAACGAGATGATCATGATGTTGCATGCCACATCGCTCGCAAGCACGGTCACTCTCCTTGAAGTCACGGGCGTGGCGCGCAACATCACGCTGAACTACTACATTCAGTTCGAGCCTTATGTGACGGCCGCTGCCATCTATCTCGTGCTGACGTTCGCACTCGTGTCCGCCTTCCAGCTCGTGCAGCGGCGGTGGGCCGGTTATCTCGAAAGCCGCATCGGCTGACCCTTCACCCATCCGAAAGTGAGAGACCCGGTTCGGCCGGGCAGAGGAGACGTTCATGGACAATAAGGCAGACCTCGGCGCGCTGTTTGGCGCGGCGGCCGAAACGAAGACATTCCTGGGGCTGGAAGCCTGCGCCGATTTTGAGACGATGACCGCGCCGGTCGCCATCCTCGGCGCGCCCTGCGCGACGCCCTATGCCGCCGTCGGCGCCTATTGCCGCAACGGGCCGGACGCCCTGCGCCAGGCGACCGGTTCGTTGACCGCCAATGTGGATCGGCACGATTTCGATCACGGCGGCCCCGTCTTCCCAAGCGCCAAGCTACGGCCGGTCGATTGCGGCAATCTCACCTTCGATGAGGCGGACAGCGCGGCAAACCGGCAGAAGATCGCCGACGCGGTTTCGACCTTCCTGAAACGCGGGGCGGTGCCGGTGCTTCTCGGCGGCGACGATTCCATCCCGATCCCGATGATTGAGGCGATCGGTGCGCAGGCGAACGGCGCGAAATTCACCATCCTGCAGATCGATGCACATATCGACTGGCGTGAGGTTCATATGGGTGAGCGGCTCGGCCTTTCCTCGACGATGCGCCGCGCGTCCGAAATGCCGCATATCGAGCGTATCATTCAGGTCGGCGCTCGTGGCATCGGCTCGGCCGCGACCAGTGATTACGAGGACGCGGTGTCATGGGGTGCCGAGTTCTTCCCGGCCTATGACGTGCACAAGAACGGCGTCGAAGCGGTGCTTGAGCGTATTCCCAACGGCAGCAACATCATTATCTGCATCGATGCGGATGCGCTCGACCCGGCCCTCCTCCCGGGTGTCATCGGCCGGGCGCCAGGTGGCCTCAGCTATTATCAGGCCGTCGACCTCATTAAGGGCGCGGCGGCGCGCGGCCGGATCGCGGCAATGGATTTCGTCGAGTTCATGCCCGAGCGTGACGTCGATGGTATCGGTGCGTTGACCTTCGCACGGCTGATCACGACGGCTCTGGGTGTCCTTGTGCGCCAGGCCGACTGAGTTCAAAAGCGTAATAAGCGAAAGGCCCGCAAGAGGCGGGCCTTTTTATTCTTGCGATCAGTGCCGCGGCGTCAGATGGATGCCCGCCAGTGTGCAGCGAACAGAGCCGCCCGCCCGCTCGATAGTCGGGATATCGAGCGCGACAAGACGGGCACTTTCCTCGATGGCCGCGCGCTGGCCAGCGTCGAGCGCATCGAGTGCTGTCGAGGAGAGGGCGAGAATGCGGCCGTCTGTTGCCTGCAACTCCAGCGCATTGCCCGCGAAGCGACTGATCTGCTCTTCGCTCAAATCGATGATCCGGCGACCGAAGCGTGCGAGGCGCCCCACAACCTCTTCGCGGCGTCGTCTATCGCTGATCATCCCGGTTCCGATTACAGCGAAATCCGTGCCGATGCACATCAGCACATTGGTATGATAGATCGGCATACCATTGCTGTCGCAGGCCTCGAAGGCCATGGGTTCGAAGTTGAAGTGGGTCGAGAACCGCTCCAGCGCGATCGGATTGGTTCGGTCCGAGCGAACGGCATAGGCGACGCGGTCGATGTGATCGAGCACCATGGCGCCGGTGCCCTCGAGGAATAGGGCGTCCGGCTCGAGTCCGGAATAATCTATGACATCCTGTACCCGGTACTCGGTTTTCAGCATCTCGATAATATCGGATCGCCGCTCCCGCCGCCGGCTTTCAGCCTTCATCGGATAGATCGCGACATGACCGCCCGCATGGGTGGAGAACCAATTGTTAGGAAAGACGGAATCCGGCGTTGACGTGCCTTCGTCCTCGAAGAGATGAACCTTGACCCCATGGCTCTCCAGGGTCGCCGCAGCAGCGGTGATCTCGGCATAGGCTCTCGAGGCCAGATCCTCGCCGTGATCGGAGATGGTCTGGAAGCTGTTGTCTGCCGCCGTTTCGGTGTTGACGGTGAAATGGTGGGGACGAACCATGGCGACGGCTGCGGGGGCTTGGATGGAATGGCGCATGCTGTAGCTCACTGCGCGCGCTGGAGCATGCCGAAGAGGTCCCGCGGATCGTCCGGATCGGCGATGATGTCGAGATCCTGCGAGAACCCGGTGCCGCTGAGTTTCTTGTGGACGTAGCGCAGTGCGGAGAAGTCCTCGATGGCGAAGCCGACGCTGTCGAAGAGTGTGATCTGGTTCTGATCACGCCGGCCCGCCATCGCGCCGGAGACCACCTGCCATAGCTCGGTTACCGGATAGCCTTCGGCCATCTGCTGTATCTCGCCTTCGATGCGTGTCTGCGGCGAGTACTCCACGAAGGTGTCAGCTCGCAGAAGGATATCTTTATGCAGCTCCGTCTTGCCCGGGCAGTCACCGCCGATCGCGTTGATATGTACCCCCGCGCCGACCATGTTATCGGTTAGGATCGTGGCGTACTGCTTGTCAGCGGTACAGGTGGTGATGATGCCCGCACCTTCAATTGCGGCCTGTGCGGTGTTGCAGGTAATAAGCTCCAACCCGCTTCTCGTCAGGTTGCGGCGCGTTTTCTCGGTGGCCTGCGGATCAATGTCATACAGACGAACGGTCTTGATGCCGAGCAAGGCCTTCATCGCAAGTGCCTGGAATTCGGCTTGAGCGCCGTTGCCAATCATCGCCATGGTCGTCACGCCCTTGGGCGCCAGGTGACGTGCCGCCATGGCAGACGTCGCAGCGGTGCGAAGCGCCGTCAGGAGTGTCATTTCGGCCAGCAGGAGCGGATAACCAGTGGAGACCTGTGCGAGCAGCCCAAAGGCCGTGACCGTCTGGAGGCCCTGCGCGATGTTCTTGGGGTGTCCGTTCACATACTTGAACGCATAGATCTCGCCATCCGATGTCGGCATCAACTCAATGACACCGTCATTGGAATGCGAGGCGATCCGGGGCGTTTTGTCGAAAACGTCCCAGCGCCGAAAGTCCGCTTCAATGGTACCGGCGAGTTCGACGAGCATCGTCTCGATGCCGATGTGGTGGACAAGTCGCATCATGGTTTCGACGCTGACAAAGGGCACGAATGCCTTGGCGGATGGTTGCGGTGCGGTCATGGGCTACCCTCTCAGTGGTGATCGAATTCCAGGATAGCTGTCAAACGTGCTGGCGAAAATTGCAGAATAGTGTCAATTTATGTAAGACGTTGTGCAAAATAGCCATGGGAATTGTTAAAAAGGTCACTCGTCACGTGAGCATCGCAAAATACATCCCCGACGATCTCGACCGTCGTCTCATCGCGCATTTGCGTGCTGACGGTCGTGCGTCTCTCGCGAAGCTTGCAGACGCGCTGGGCGTCGCGCGCGGCACCGTTCAGAACCGCCTCGATCGCTTGATGGAAACAGGAACGCTGCTCGGCTTCACTGTCCGCGTCCGTGAGGACTATGACGAGCAAACTGTGCAAGCCGTCATGATGATCGAGGTGGTTGGGAAATCAACCACTCAAGTCATCCGCAAGATGCGGGGCTTGCCCGAAGTGTATTCCCTGCACACGACAAACGGCAATTGGGACCTCATCGCCAACATCCGTGCCGCAAGCCTTTCGGATTTCGACCGCGTTCTGCGTGAGGTCCGCATGATCGATGGTGTCGCCAACAGCGAGACGAGCCTGCTCTTAAGCAGTGTATGAGCGTGCTTTCCTCGATCGCCCCGCAGCGAGGTCCACCAACGCGCGGCATGTGCTTTGGCATAAGGTGCTTTCAGCGAACGAAGATTAAGGAAGCCATTCCTGAATCCATTTCATATGGAGTGCCGGCTTGTGTCCATTGACCCTAGATATCGCGCCCACCATGTAGTTGGCATGCCAAAACACGAAAAGAATACCGTCGAATTGACCAGAACATGGACTTTGCCGGTTGCGGTGACGATGGGGTCATCCGTTCGCGCGAAAGTTATCTTACACGAGATTCAGGCGCGGCTGCCGGCGCTCGCACTGGGAAAGAGGCCGACGAAAATCGAGACGAGCTTCTTAAGGATGCGGAA
The DNA here is from genome assembly GCF_022601905.1 of Shinella sedimenti. Taxonomy (NCBI): domain Bacteria; kingdom Pseudomonadati; phylum Pseudomonadota; class Alphaproteobacteria; order Hyphomicrobiales; family Rhizobiaceae; genus Shinella; species Shinella sedimenti. The sequence goes on along the minus strand of NZ_JAKVIN010000011.1, from coordinate 35,541 downwards.
AAGGGCTTGAAGAACGCCCGCCGCAAGCTTCCCAAGGGCGAAATCTAATCCGCCGTTTACCGTCTCCTGAGACGCATGCTCGACTGCTGTCACGTGCGGTCAAGATTTCGCGAGCCGACCCTTTCCTTCTGATTTCAACGCCATAGTTACGCCCCTATGGCGCAATTCAGCGCTCGCTTTAGGAGTTGGGGCTTTGGGAACATCAGTTTTGGTCAGCATCTTGATCACCTTCCTGGTAATCGTGCTGGTGCTTTATCTCATCGGTATGCTGCCGGTTGATGCAAAGATGAAGCAGATTGCCCGCATTATCGTCATCATCATCGGCGTCATTTCGCTGCTGAAATATCTGGCGGTATTCTAGGCCGCATCGTCTCACGGGCGATGCCATCGAAATCACGAGGGCATCGCCCATTGACTGGCCTCCTCTCCGCCAGCTTGAAGTCGCCTTCGTGTTCGGGTCGTGTCTCTCGACAAGCTGCCGGCTGAACTCGATCCCGAACTCCTTCTTGACTGCCGCGACGACGATCGACGGGGCATCGAAACATGCCAGGGCTTGCACGATGTAGGTTTTCACCTCATCGGAGAGTTTCGCTTTCGCCATGGCCGTGTCAAAGTCCATTCAAATGGAGGAAGTCGATGACCATCAAGCCAATGAAGTTCATGGTGAAGCAAACGGTTGTGGTTGATGGGCACGAGATCGCCAGTGGCACCTACGTTGGGCAGAAGCTGTCCGAGACCGACATTGAACGTACCAAAAGCCGCAATGCCTCATACTTCCTGCACCTGGCACCACTGAGCATGAACGGAGCTGCGGCAGCAGTGAAGCGGTTCGACATCGATGTCACCGAACAGGTGCAAAAAGGTTGGATTGTCGTCACCTAGGCGACGCGAAGATCGCATGTGCCGCATGCTCGATGTGAGCGCGGGCAATTTCGGGCGGCCGGCTGGCGGCGCCTACCAGTTCATGGACGCCGGCGGCATCTGCCCCATAACGGCGAACCGCGCCAATGAACTGCCCTACGTCATGCCAGCGGATGGTGAAGACCGGGCGGCCGGTCTGGCTGTTGAACTTCGGGGCGCCAAAACTGTCGACGTCCTGGGCGGCGTGATAGAGCTCGTGCTCAACCAGAGCCATGAACTCGGCAACACCACAGGCGGCGCAGTAGTTGGCATCGAGCGTGATGATGAAGTCCGGCAATGAGCCGAACCGATCCGTTATCTGCTGCTCGACGCGAGCCTTCGCCCACGTGCTCATCGCGCCCTGAGGGGTCCCGGTCTCGCACTGGCCTATAACCCGCTTGCCTTTGCGTTTGTTCTTCACCGCGGCCCAGAGATAGCCGATTTGGGCGTCGGCCAGGTGGGCGGGCTCCGGGTTTGCGACTGGAGATGCCTTATCAAGGAACCTGGCCTGCACCCACTCGGGCATGTCCGGCGCGGGCGTGAACGGTGATCCGTGTATCCCGAACATGCTTTCTGGAGGTTGTGGCCGCTCAATCAAGAGCTTGCTTTGTGGTCGATGCTACGCGAGTTTCGGTTCTCTAGAACTCTTGAAGACTGGCTCTGTTTACCCATGAATGAGAAGACCTTCGATACCCTCACCGGTATGTACTTCACCGTCGACGATCCGGATGGCAGCTATGCTACTGGCCAGGTGGTCCGCCTCGCGGATCAGGCTGTCTACATGGTGCGCTTCGACGGAAACGAGGTACCACTACCGCTGGAACTCGTATCCCTCGGCGAGATGTTGGAGACTACTGACGAGGGTTACAAACTCTGGAGATTCTTCGAAACTACGGAAGAGCGCGACAAGTGGATCGATTGGCTCGATGCTCCTTCAAAGCCTAGGGTGATTTCGCTAGTCCGACCGACGAAGTAACGCATTTCCCAGCCGGGCATTTTTCAATACTGGCATGGGCTGACCATGGGAGGGTGAATTGAAAGATGATGATGAATTGATGGCTGAGATCAACGCTCACGCCGAAAGCGCTTTTCGCGCTATCCGACAAACCAAAACATTGGCGAGATCGCGAGAGAGCTGGCAGCAATACAAACACCGTGATGAGAATGATATCTCTAGACAGCTAAGGGCCGTATGGCGAGCGCGCAACATGTTCTACGACAGAGTAATGACTAGAAGCCGCTGTCTCTACCCTCCACCGGGGATACAGAGAGAAGCACCTGATAGGCCTATCGATTCTTGCGATTTTGCGTTGCAATCTTTTGCTGTTTTCGGCCCATGGAGAGGATCATGAGAAAACTGGCAGTGCTCGCTTTCGCGCTACTCTCGATTCTACAGTTATGTAACGCTCATTCCGCTGACATGGTGGAACGAAAAAATGTCCGTACCCGATATTAGCTTGCAAGCACTATCCTGCGGTTCTCTCCCCGAAGGAGACTCCTGTATCGGGTCAATCGATTATATTGGTCAAGCGACGGTCTACACGTGCATAAACAACCGCCGTGAGCCAACCGGTCATTGCACATCACGCGACTGCCACCAATACCGTCGGTGCCCCTGACAGCATCCGAGAAGCCGGACCTAAGCCCGGCTCTCGTTTCGGACGGCGTGATCGCGCATCTTTCGATGCTCGATATGACGCGATATAGCATCGTCACATGACCCGATATTATAAAGCATGGCTGTTCATGATCTGGACCGTCGCTCTCATTCTCACGTCACCGGATTGGACAACTGGCCTAGCCAGCCTGTTGGGAATAAGCAGCTCCACGGCAGCCAGCGCTGTCTTCGCGGTGCACGCCCTATTTTTCGTGTTCGTACTAACTTGCCCGAAATGCGGTTTGTCGCTGTTCAAGAGCGATAGCGGACTATTCCTATACGTCTACCACCCTTGGCCCAACAAGCGATGCTCGCGCTGCGGGCAGGACCATTCGTCCTTGAAGCATTAAGCTCCGGTCTCCGGCTCTGCGGCATTGTGCCGGGTGGGCCGTATCCGCATGATTGTCGGCTATTCCTTATAGGGTCGGAAGGCTCGGTGGCACCCGTCTCCGTGCGCTGCCTCCGGTTGCTCGCGAATTTGTTTATCCAGCCGAAGCCGAACCGCGCCAACGCGTCACCGGACTGTGTTTTTTCCCGCAAGCTCTTCCCGATCTCGTTTGCCTTTAGGCGAATTCAGACGGCGGAGGCCAGGCCGCCGACCTGCAAGCAGGATTTGAGTTGGGCCCGCCTTCCTCAGCCACAGGCTGGGTACTGCCGAATTTCGCGTTCCTGCGGCATCTAGACGTCTCTACTGTTGCCAGCACTACCACTCTGCCGCCACGCTCGGAGAATCTACGACCATGCGCTATCTCAAGCGCGCAACATGGAAGTTTGCGCCCTATCGAGCGAATATATGCAGCCCCAAGGCTACGTTCGGCAAAATCCTACGACTGAAGCCCCTGTATCTACCCTCCACCTAGGATACAGAGAGGAACCAATTTTAGAACGCGGCGAGACGCTGACGGAACCGCTTGGGACATGGCTGCATTCTTCTTGGAAAGGAGAACCCCATGACCAAGCATAACAACACCGCCTCCACGCCCACGCCGGCCGTTGAAGACCCTCACGCAGGCAGCATCTCTGACGGCACGCATCCTGCGGCAAGGGAACACAAGCAGCCCAAAGCCACGAAGGGAGCCGGGTCTTCAGACCATATCTCGGGAACTGCTCAGAAGCCTCCTCTGAAGGAGGGGCGGACGGCCGTCAATTTAGAAGCACCAAAGCATTCGAATTAAGCTGCATACGCATCCTGAAGGAGAGCGCCATGAATGACGACCTTCTAACCCGCCTGGAATCTGAAAGTGCTGGGCTGCGCCTCCGAGCGCTTGAGATTGATAAGGCCGCCGAGACACGGGATACCGCGATGCTCATGCAAGGCGTTGCGACAGTAATGGAGGCGGTACGAATTCTGGCCGCTACTGCCAGTCGCCTTGATGGTCCGTCCGGTCTAGGAAAGAGCGGTGACTAAGCATCTGAAGCTCTAAAACTTCACGCCGATCGCAAGCCCAGCGTGGGTGATACCATCGTTGGGGCCGTCGCAAAGGTTGGCGTTGGACGAATGATCAGCAGTCGCCATAACACTCACGGTCTCAGTCACCTTGACCCCGAGCGCCACATGCTCACGGAACAAAAACCGGCAGCCGAGCCGTGGGCCGTTGCCGGTGTCAAGGTTGCCGTTATGCACTGTCCCGCCGATGCCCGCCTCTGCGAAAAACGTCTCGCCAAGCGGTAAATGCCAATTTAGGCCAGTGTAAATCTGATCTGTGCCAGAAGCGCCGGCCGAGGCACCGATTTGAACACGCGGCTCGAGTAGGACCTTCGCAACACCGGTTTGTGAGCTTTCAAACGGGGATAGGTAAATCTCGGCGGATCCAACGAAGCCCTTGTCTTTCGATGACTTGCTATCGATGATCCCGCTTCCACCAAGCCTGATCTCATCGACCAGATCACCGGCTAGGGCAAAGGCTGGCGCCAAAGCCAGCGGAGCGATCACCAACGAAGCATTCAGCAGTTTCATCGTGCAGCGCCCCCGAATCAATTAACCCGAGTATTCCCTAGTCGATGTAAGTTGTCACCGCCCCGCTGCGCGTAGCCAATTCTTCCACATTTCGGCATCGATAGCGTATGGGGTCGGGAGAGGAACGGCGCGCTAGAACCACTGTCCAAGCTTGCAATTTTCCTGTCCTCAAGCACAAAGTATCCCCGCGACCTCGAAATCGACCCAACTGTGACCATGTTCGGTCATAGAAGGAGAAATGACTTTTCACATTTTGCACTCTCAGCGGTCCTGATCAGCCTAGCTGTCGCGCTTCCTTCGCCATCGCTAGCAATCGAGGGGCTTGAGAGCCCTACGGGCCCCAACATCGATAATAGAACGGGGACTACTCAGCCGCATAGCAAGCCGGAGAGTAAAGGGCGCGTCGAAGCGAAAGTTGAGACGCAAAAAAGCGAAAATCCCGCAAGTCAAATCGGACCATGTCTGCCAAGGCAGAGCGCCAGGCGCGAGCTGAGGGACAGCGTATAATGGACAGTCATCGCCCCCGCCTGGAGCGAGAATATCGACGCCGCGTGGCTCGCGACGGAAAAGCCTCGGCCGAGCGGTGGCTGAAGAATGAATCTTTTGCCATCGGCGCCCGCGTTGGGCGGCAGATGAAAGAGAAGTACGCCGACCAGTAGGCTCGCGCTTGCGGCGCGGCGCCTTACCCCTGGATTTCAAGCAATACTCTTTGATTCGCGGTGCGATGAAATCCGCCCCGTGGCCCGGCGAGTGTTGCCTCGTTAATCGAGGTCCGCGATCTGGGCAGCCACAAATCACTAAACATTTCAATGTTTCTAAGCGACAGCATCGATTCCCCAAGCCTCTCGGCTGCTTCCAGCGCATCAAGTTATGCAGTAATAGCGAGAACCCGAGCGCGGACCACGTTACTCAGCCGGTCGATCGCCATATCGGCGTGTTCGCGCAGGGATGTCTTCGCTTTCCTGCCATTCGGCAGTACCTTCTTTAACTGGCCGCGAAAATGGTTTGGTTGTTGAACCGCTGGCGCTCCATGTCGGACCATCCCTGCAGCCTGTGCGCCTGCCTCGAACTCGTCCATCATGAATTGAGCAATCACGTTCTCGGGGAAACGCACCGGGCCGGCGCTTCTGGTCGGCGCCAGCATGCACATGGCAGCATCGACTGCCCTCACGCGCTCGAACTCATGCGGCGGTAGATGCACGAAGGCATTGGTGGCACGCCTTTGCACAATGCGGGACGAGCCGGTTCGCCTTGTTCAGGATGGGCCGGTTGCACTTCGCTTCTCTCAGCTCGTTAGGCGCGGTCTTGTGCCTATTGGAGTGGTAGCCGGACGGGCGGAATACTGCTCGTATTCGTCGTCATCGACGTTCCGCCACTTCTTGATGCACCAGAAACGGTATTCGCGGCAGGTGCGCCCTTCCGGCCCCGTACCACCGATCGTAGTTCAGTGCCCACAGGCACGCCGGATCGAGATCATCCAATCCCGGCACACGCCTTTCACCATCTCGCTTTTCCGAGCAGGCGTTAGAGCTTTCGCCGAATGACATCCTGCAAAATCTCACGGTCCAGCGTCAGGTCCGCGACGATCTTCTTCAACCGCGCATTCTCGTCCTCGAGCTGCTTGAGCTTCTTCATCTCCGGCGGCAGCATGCCCGCGTATTTTTGTTCCAATTGAAATAGGTCGATTGGCTGATCCCTGCCTTCCGGCAGATCTCCGCCACCGACACTCCTTCATCACCTTGCTTCAGAATGAACGCCTTATGGGCGTCCGAAAGCTGAAGGATTCAGATCACACCGGGACTGCATGAGCTACCTTCTGGTGGTCCAAGTTGTCGTCCGCGCGCTCAACATCAAGAATGACCAATGAAAGGTTTTTGCCGAACGTATCGCTCCCCCTCAATGCAATCCAGAATGAAGGCGGCGACTTCCGCGCGGGTAATAGAGCGCAATTGCAGCCCCTTTGGAACATCCCCGACGATATGCAGTGGTCCTTTGTGAACCTGTCTTCTGAAAGGGGCCGGCCGTACGATCGTCCAGTCTAAATCTGAGTGTTCGATAAGAGTTTCCTGCAGGTCCTTGTCGGCGTAGCGATTGTGGGTGAAGAGTGGAAAGATGATCCGATTGTAGAGCCATCCTCCATGCCCCTTCGTTTCTCCAGCGCCAATTCCAGTTATTGTGATGAGGCGTTTCACGTTGCCGGCATGCATTGCGCTGATCACAGCCTTAGCGCTATCCGAGAACAAAGTCGTTTTGCCGATGTTATTTATTCCGATGGCCAGAATAACGGCGTCGTGGCCTGTGACATGCTTGTTCAAAAATCCTGTGTCCGTTGGAGAACCGGTAATCACGCTGATGCCGACTATCTCGGGCAGGTTCGCAGGATTACGCGTTTGCGCTGTGATGTGGTGTCCCCGCGCTACGCCCTGCTCCATCAGTATCTTTCCTACATTTCCGGAGGCGCCAAGAACGAGCAATCTCATAGCTTCTTCTCCTCGCTTAGGTGGCACTCACTCTCAGTTGATGGGCCACTGGATCTCTCGCCAACATCGACAAAGTTCACAGATGACTCTTCTTTAGCAATCTATGATGATCCGCTGCTGTAGCAAATCGGGCGTAAACATGTTTGTTGAGCTGCAGGGAGCAATCGTCAGGGCAAAGGAAAAGCGCTGGCGGTTCGCAAAGAACTATCGCACATTCAAGTCTTACACGAATGACAAGCATTTGTTTGGACAGAGGGAATGAAGAAACGCCGAACTCAGCTTAATCTTAGAGGATACCAGGTCTTCGAAGCTGTTGCCCGTCATAAGTCCGTGACTGCGGCGGCTGACGAACTGGGCGTTACACAGAGCGCTGCGAGCCATCAATTGCGCAAGCTCTCGCAAGCGACCGGTGAAAAGTTGATCGAGCGGCGCGGACGAAGTATCAGCTTGACAGATGCCGGACGAAAACTCGCCTCTTCGCTCGAGAGTGCATTCGATCTGATCGAGCAGTCCGCGGCATCGGTAGTTGGCGGTAGCCGTTCCATGGTACGGCTCGGGCTCTACTCATCCTTCGCCGCAGGCGTAAAAGCCCCATTCAAAAAATGAATAGGACACCGTGGAGCCGAAGGCTAACGTATATTTACAATTAATACAATGTCTTGAGCGGCAAGTTGATACGATATGTATACGTACTCCACGGCGCGCAGGAATGGCCAGAACATCTGCCGCGAAGCGGGTGATTACGCTAGCGCGGGGGGCGACGGTTCGATTCCCATCGAGAGCTTAAGTTCCACTCGTGTCCGAGGTCCAATCTTCGTGCGCTGCCCAGTTGGAAACAAGGGTACGTGGAGCGCTTCGATTGCAAGGATAAGAGCTAAGACGAGAAGCTGTACGGGGCCATGTTGCTCGAAGGTCACGGCAGGCGGTGATAGTTCGCCGATGCATCGATGTCGTCTAAGCCTCAATGCGGCCAAACCGCCACTGTGTCCGCCGAGCTTGGTGCCAAAGGGGGATAATTATTCGACCTGCGGCGGCACATCTTCGAAACTTTCGCGCGACGACAACGTTGAGTTCCTGTTGCTTGAAGCCTGTTCAAAAACAATTTCTTGCTAGCGCATTAGCGGGTCGAGAACGCATCGAGGTTGTAGAACGAAATAAGTTTGCTAGAATTTATCAGCGACGAGGGGTGAACGTGTACAGAGTACCAACATATGCGGTGGTTCTTTTTGGATTTTTTGGCTTCAGCCAGTTCGCTACTGCTGCTGATCCTTGCGCTGGTGTCGATCGAAGCCTCACGAAACAGAACAAGGCCGAATACGCAATGCTCATCGCCAAGAGCCTGGATAGAAAGGTGAAGCCTGCGAGTGTTGAAATTGATGCGGCCCTCCGTTATGAAACCTGGGCCGTAATATACGCATCAACACCTGTTGGAGACCCAGGGTATTTCTTCTTTGACAGTTCCTCCGGCGCACCGGTGTTCAAAGATGTCTGGGGTGGTATGGCTGATGACGGAGATGGGCCTGTTTTGATTAAGTGGGCTCGGAAGCTGGGTGCAAACAAGGAAATTGCTTCGTGCTTTTCGCACGTCGTGATGAGTGACTGATGCTTTGACGCGGCCCACCCTGAAGTCCTTTTTGCTGCGGCGCCGTTCCATGAAACAACGGGCCGGTCAGGCGCGTTATGCCGCAAAGGAGCGGGCTAGGGTCAAAACCCATTGATCGCGTTGATTTGGCGTAGAAAATCAGATTCAAGTTTCCAATCAACGGATTGGAGGCTTGGATGGGTCGGTTGTTTTGGCTGTCGGATCAGCAATGGGCGGTCATTGAACCGCTGTTGCCGAGGAACAAGGGCGGTGCTCGCCGGGTCGATGATCGTCGTGTGATCTCCGGCATCATCCATGTTCTCAAGGTCGGGTCCCGGTGGTGCGATTGTCCGGCCGACTATGGCCCTTCGACCACGGTCTACAACCGCTTTAACCGCTGGTCTCGCAAACGGTTCTGGACTGACTTGGTCGAGGCGCTTGCGACGTCCGGCGCGGTCACCAAAAGCACCTCCATCGACAGCACCTACGTCAAGGCGCACCGCTCGGCCCATGGCGGCAAAGGGGGGCGAAAAATCAAGCTATCGGGGCTTCGCGGGGCGGGCAAACCACGAAAATCCACGTTCTCACGGACGTGATCGGCCGCCCGTTTGCGTTCATGCTGACAGGTGGTAATGCCGCTGACAGTCCGGTCGCGCCACACTTGCTGGCTGGTCTGAAGGGCGCGAGATATCTCCTTGCAGACAAGGGATACGACGCAAACAGTCTACGAAAGCGGCTGCGCCAATCGGCAATCGTCCCAGTGATCCCAGGCCGCTCAAATCGTAAGCGCCGATCCGGTATGACGCCAAGCGCTACAAGAGCCGCCATCTCATCGAGAATGCCTTCTGCCGCCTGAAAGACTTCCGGCGCATCGCAACGCGTTACGACAAGCTTGCCAGAAACTTCCTATCTGCGGTCGCCTTGGCTACCCTCGTCGCCTTTTGGCTATGATTGAGTCTGAACCCTAGGATAGTGGTTCGATCTACGTGGATCTGCGATCCGCTTGACCAGCGCTTATCTTGCCATGCGCCAAGTGTCCTTCCCTGCGGCCTTGGCAGCATACAGAACCGCATCCGCCTTCTGAAACATCACGCTTGGGTCACTCGGCCATGTCTTGCTCCACGCGGCCCCGACGCTTGCTCTGACTGGGACATTTTGGTCCTGAACCAGTTCGAAAAACGGTTCTCTGACCGCTTCTACGATCCGCCCGGCCACCGACCCTAGAAAACGACGGTCTGTTCCAATCAGCAAGACGATGAATTCGTCTCCGCCCAGGCGAGCGACGATATCGCCTTCACGGATCACGGACCGTATCCGGCGTGCCGTCTCGATAAGTACGGTGTCGCCGGCCGCATGGCCGAGTGTATCGTTGACCCTCTTGAACCCATCGAGGTCAATTGCCAGAACCCCGAGCGAGGCCTGCGCGTGATCGCGTCCCATCTCTCTTTGCATGCCGCGACGGTTGAGAAGACCTGTCAAGCTGTCAGTGTCTGCCTCGCGTTCCCAGCGGGCTACGCGTTCGCGCTCATCGGTGATATCGATGGCCACGCCAATGATCTGAGCCGGTCTGCCCTCGGCGTCCCTCTGGAGGTGGCGATCACAGCGCATCCAGCGCTCGCCATGCGATGTCTGCAGACGGTATTCGACCGAAAAGCGATCCCGTTCACCGGCTACAATCGCGGAAAGATCAGCCTTTTCCCTGTCTTCAGGATTTATCTTTGCAAGATACTCCTCTTCGCCGAGAGGTCTCGCGCCGGATCCGTCGATGAATCGCGCCAGTTTTGTTGATGTCTCAAAATGTTGTTTTGGAATATCCATATGCCAGAAACCGCCCTCAAGGGCGTCGATAGCCATCGCCAGCTGCGCATTCGTCTGCGCGAGCTGGCGCGACGCCTCACGCTGATCGCTCACGTCCTCGACCTGTGAAACAAACCGAATGATGTCCCCGGCGCCATCACGCATGGCAATCACCGAAAGCACTGTTTCGACGGTGGTACCTTTGGCCGTAATGTAGCGCTTGTCGATCTTGTAACCGTTTCGCTTGCCGGCCAGAACCTGCTCGAAGAGAGCAACATCCGCATCGATGTCATCCGGATGGGTGATCGAGCGGAAATTGGTGCCGAGCAATCTGACAGCGTTGTAACCAAGAATTCGACCAAGGCTGCGATTAACGCGGCGGAGAATACCGGCCGGATCGACGATCGCCATGCCAATCGGAGCATGTTCAAATGCATTGTCGAAGAGAGCCTGGCTTTCGGAGGCGCGGGTTTTGAGATCTTGCTGATCACTCAGATCAGTCGTCATTGTCAGGATACCTCGAACATCTCCGTTTCCATCCTTGTGGGGGACATAGGTCACCTTGACGTGGCGCCTTTGATGTGTGTTCAAAAGATCGTATGCAAAGCTGACGGTCTCGCCCTCGAGGGCGGCCTCCAGGTGATGTCTGAGGATATCGAGATTCGGCCGCGATACGACTTCATCAACGCTTTTTCCAACAAGTGCTTCGAGTGTTGTTCCGCGCCATTCCGCGTACGTCTTGTTGGCGGCTAGAAATCTCAGGTCTGGGCTGAGGTAACAAACCATTCCCGGCAGAAGGTTCAACATCACGTCCGCTGACGGCGCTCCGCTGCTTTCCGAGACCCGATCCATCAGTCACCTCCCATCGTGTGCCAGTATGTCATACCGTAGTTAACAGCACATCTTAACGAATGCGGCTTGGCGGCGCGCGTCACGGGCATGTAAGGCAGACCAACAACATTCCAACCCGTACGAAGAAAGAAAGGGGAGCGCATCCGGCGTGGCTCAAACCCCTTTAAGTTGTTCATGTACGGCAGGTTCGGGCTCAAATTACCCGAGCAGGCCATCTATTAATCATGTTCATTCGCGTTTCTAAAACGCAATATCTCTAGGCTCTGCCTGCGGAATTGATGAGTTATGAAATGGCCGACACTTTCCCGTTTCCTGAGAACGAAGACGGACGTCGCGACGCGCTCCGCGACTACGCTATTGCTGGCACACCGCCAGAAGTCGAGTTCGATCATATCGCGAAGCTTGCGACAGAAATCTTCGGCGTACCCACAGCGTTGATTTCATTTGTCGAGAAAGATCGACAGATCTTCAAGGCAAAGGTCGGGTTTGACGCTTCCGAAACAGCACGCGATCAGTCGTTTTGTGCCCACACCATCATAGGCAAGGAGGTAATGGTAGTCCCAGACGCAACCGCCGACGCTCGTTTCAAGAACAACCCGCTTGTTACTGCAGAACCAGCGATCCGGTTTTATGCAGGCGCACCGCTCACCACCGATAGCGGCCACAATATCGGCTCGCTTTGCATTATCGACAGCAAGCCACGACCGGCCCTGACGCTGGATCAGCAGCGGACGTTGATGCGATTGGCAGAGGTGACAATGGATCATCTCGAGCGCCGTCGTCTCCACGAACTCAACAAGGCAGCGTTCAGCATCGTTGCCGCGATGCCCGAGGCTCTGGTCGGTGCAGATGAAGCCGGCCAGATCAGTTTCTGGAACCCTGCTTCCGAGACAATCTTTGGCTATACTCGCCAGCAGGCACTTGGCAAGCCGCTCGAAACTTTGGTGGCGAAGAGCGGCTGGCATGAGCTCAAGCGCTTCCTGAAAGACAGCTGCACCCGCCGTGCCCCATCGCGGCTGTCGGTCGAGGTACTGATGCGAAAACGCACCGGCGTAGAGTTCATGGCTGAAGTAGTCCCGGCCAGCTGGGAGCAGGATGGCGGCCTGCAGATCGCCCTCATCGTTCGCGATCTGTCGGCGCAAAACAGCATGCGCGATCATCTTCGCTATCTGATCTCCCACGACGTGCTGACCGATCTCCCAAATCGCTCCCGGTTTCTGGAGGTCATTGACCAGCATCTGCGCTCTGACGATCCGTTCGCAGTCCTGAAAATCGGTCTCGACGCATTTGGAACAGTCAACGGAAGCCTCGGCATGGCAGCGGGTGACCGGGTCCTGAAACAGATCGCCGACCGTATTCGGCAGTCGGTTGGCGAGCACACCACGGTTGCACGTCTCAGCGGCGACGAATTCGGAGTGCTCATCGAGGGAAAGAACTACAGCGCTGTCGCGGAGACGATCCATGCAGCTTTTAAGGATCCGGTGCTCGTTTCCGGGCTGGTTGCCCAAATCGGCGCAAGCGTGGGGATTGTTTCTGTATCGTCAAATGAAGCCTTCAAGGACGCCAACTCGGTCTTGAAAGCAGCGTTGCTGGCTCTGCATGAGGCCAAGGCCAAGGGTGGTGCAACTGTCGAGGTTTATCGTCACGCGATGAGCGTGAAGGCAGATGGGCAACGGCGTCTCGCGGAAGACCTTAAGAGGGGTTTCGAGGCTGGGGAGCTCGAGCTCTTCTTCCAGCCACAGATCGATTTGGAGAACTCCAAGATTGTCGGCGCTGAAGCTCTTTTAAGATGGCGCCACCCACAGCGTGGGCTGATCTCGCCAGGTGAGTTTATCCCTGTCCTAGAAGTCAGCAACATCGCCACTCGTGTCGGTCAATGGATACTGGAAAGCGCTTGCCGCTTCGCTGCTCAACTTGCCTCAGATAGCTGTTTGATCAGAGTCGGCGTGAACCTGTTTGCTGTTCAGTTACGTGATCCTGATATCGCTAAGCACGTTCAGAGCGCGCTTTGGGCAACAGGTTTGTCGGCCAACCTTCTCGAACTGGAGATCACTGAAACGACCGTCCTGCGGGCAGAGGCAGATGTCCTCACGCAGTTAAACCTTATCCGTGAGCTTGGCGTCGGGATTGCATTCGACGATTACGGAACGGGGTACGCGTCCCTTAGCCTCCTAAAGAGGTATCCCTTGACGCGGCTTAAGATCGACCGTGAGTTCGTAAAGGCAATCGACACCACGCCGGCGGACACAGCGATCGTGGAAGCCGTTCTGAAGCTTGGACGAAGTCTGGGACTGGAAGTGATCGCCGAGGGCATGGAGACAAATGCGCAAGCGCACCTACTGAAGTCACTTGGATGTCGGTTCGCACAGGGCTATCTCTACGGTAAGCCAATGACCGCTGCTGAATTCCATAACCTTGCCCGGCAAACCCACGTTCAGCCCACGCTCTGAAGCTTTCCGCTAGTCCTTGACAGAGGTCCTCTAACAGCGTTCATTTCACGGATGTTGGCGCCGCCTGCGGTGTTTCCGCGATGTGTTTGACCCCACAATCGGCGCCGATGGTCGACCCCGGCCGCACCGGAGAAACCACAAACGTATCAGTATGTTAATCTAACCGGACCGGAGTCATTCTTCAGCGTCGAAAAGGGGCAAACGTCAACGCGTATCACAATCGGAGAAGGCTTATAAAGTGATAATGCCTTCTCGGCGGCGCTCAACGCCGTTGAAGCTGCAGCCTCGGAGGGATAGTTCGAAACGGCACGATCGGACGGTGCTACGCGCAGCACAGTTGAGCCGTCTCTGCTAAGGGGTCAACATTACGCGCCGATTGACAGTCGGGAACAACGCCCTGACGTAGGCCCGTCCATCAAGATCGCGCGACACAAATTCGGCTCCCTGATCGACACAGATCGTCTCCGGATAGCCAATCTGAAGCAAAGAACCGTTAGGGCTCGCAGCGTCTGACGGGTCGGGAACGAAGTCCATCGCCCAGGCATCATTCGGGCCGGCAGCCATTTGCCGTTCTTCTCGAATTTTTGCCTTCACCCGCAGCATCCTCCAGGGACGGTTCTACGGCCTAGAACTTATTTCAGCACTGAAGCGGCGTGCCCAGTCTTCAAAGGCCGTGACCTCGAGGGGCTTCGAAAACAGGTAGCCCTGTAACTCATCGCAGCCCCAGTCCGCCAACCGATCCTTAATCTCATCGGTCTCGACGCCTTCTGCGACGATCCGATAGCCGAGTTGATGACCCATCGCGATGATCGAAGCGACCGCGGTCGCGTATGTCGGTTTGGTCAGGATGCCAGCAATGATGGAGCGATCAAGCTTGAGCACCTTGGCCGGAAGCTGAAGCAGATAAGCAAGGTTACTGTAACCGCTACCAAAGTCATCTATTGCGATAACCACCCCGAGATCCCGTACAGCATGCAATCTCGCAAGGACCTTTTCATCTCCTATCACAGATACGTCCTCCACGAGCTCGATTTCAATCTGCGCGCTTGTGACACCAGTCTCTGTGATGGCGGCTGCCAGCCGATCCACGAAGTCGACTTCCTCGAGATTGCGGGCGCTGATGTTAAAAGAACAGTGGACGGCCAGATTGGCGGCATTCCATTCGGCAATTTGCTTGCAGAGGCTGCGCAGGACCCAGTCCGTCACATCGCGGATCAACGGCGTCTTTGTAATTAACGGCAGGAATTGACCTGGGAACACAACACCCAGTGTCGGATGTTTCCAGCGTAGCAACGCCTCTGCGCCACTACAGAGTCCCGTTCGCGCGTCGACGCGAGGCTGGTAGACGAGGAATAGCTCATTCTCAGCAAGGGCCCGTGGTAGTTCTAAAGCCAGGGAGTAGGACCGCTTTTGGGCCGCGTCGGCGACTGGATCATAAAGGGCCACCCCACGATGGTCGTCTCGAGCTTCTCGCGCTGCCTGAAGCAATGTGCGCAAGATATCAGGCGAGCTTAGTTCCGCATTTGTCATCTTGCGGGCCCCGCACCCCGGCGCGAGCTTCGCCGGAATACCGGAACTCGTCGCAAACGGTTTGCGAAGTTCGCTAGAAAGCACATCCAATATGGAAAGCGCGTCGCTCTCGCCGTCGAGACAGAAAGCGAGGTGCGTTGGCCCGACGTGATAGATCGTTCGGCTCCCGAGCCCTGATCGAAGAATGCTTACAGCGTGCGCAATCTGATCATAGAGATAGCCGAGCCCGAGTGCACGAACAGCTTCATTGGATTCCTGGAGGCCTATGAGTTCTATAACGACGACCCACTGAGTTTCAGCATCGTGAAGCCTGGAAGTGTCTTTCAGATCCGCAAAGAACTGAATGCGGTTTGGCATTTTGGTCGCCGCATCGCGGTAAGTCAGGTCACGATCGACGCGGACCTGAGTCATTACCAGATCGGCGAGATCGCGTAGAGTATCCTGATCGTCCTGCGAGAACCGCTTGGGCCGGTGATCGACAAGACAGAGGGTGCCGACCGGATGGCCGTCGTGAGTTAATAGGGGTTCGCCCGCATAAAAGCGTATCCGAGGTTCGCCCAGAACAAGAGGGTGGGCGCTGAACCGAGGATCGGTCGCAGCGTCTTCGACCACGAGTGTCTTGTTCTGCTCGATTGTGTGGGTGCAGAAGGTCTGGTCGCGAGGATTCTCAGTCATGTCAGTGCCGAGATGCGATTTGAACCATTGCCGATCGGTGTCTATAAATGTGATCAGGACAATCTTCGTGCCAAATATCCGCTTCGCGAGCCGGGCGATACGATCGTATGCCTCTTGGCTACTGTCATCGTCCATCAGGCCGAGCTCTTGAACCAATCCAGCTCGTCGTTTTTCATAGGCTTCGGCGACAAGTTGCTCGTGCATCGAACTGTCCTCCACATCAGGCGTTACGGCTTCTGCCAGCTTTACGATTAGCAACACCTCTAATCCAAGTGCGGCGTAATAGTTCGTTAGCGGGAGGTGAAACAATGATCCATGAGCAAAGTTCGAGCTTTAGGCCGGCATCTCACCTAGCTGCATTGAGGAGATTTTACATGCGCCATCGGGTCTCCATCAACGATCTTGGCATCATCCTCGCGGCGGTGGCCGTGCTGGCTTACTTGTGTATCTCCCTCGACATCTTTGTTACGCAAGGGCAGGTGTCGTCTGCGGAACAGGCAGTTGAGCTTGATGAGATGCTTCTTCTTGGCGTCGCGTTGGCTATCGGCTTGCTCATTTTTGCAGTACGCCGCTACTTCGAGCAAAAGAGAGAAATGCATCGCCGGCAGGCTGCTGAACGCCATGTTCGGGAACTGGCCTTCCAAGACCCGTTGACCGGCCTTGCCAACCGCCGACATTTCGAGGATGCGCTCAAAATTGCGGCTGCTTCCCCACCGGCAGCCGGCTCGTCTCATGCCGTCCTCATGCTCGACCTCAATGGCTTCAAGAAGATCAACGACAGCTATGGACACAGCAGCGGCGACCAGGCGCTCATCGTCGTCGCCCAACGGCTACTCGGAGCAGTTCGAGCGCAGGACCTTGTCGCGCGACTGGGTGGGGACGAATTTGTCGTGCTGGCGTCACATGTCTTGGGGGCAGAGGGCGCCGGCGCGATTGCGTCGAGGATTATCCATGGTCTGAAGGCCCCAATCGTCATTGATGGCATTGAGCATACGATCGGGACAGGGATTGGCGTTGCGCTGCTTCCTGCAGACGCGGAAACGACAGGCGAGGCACTGCGCAAGGCCGATGTCGCGCTTTACCGAGCCAAGGCGGAACATCGTTCAGCCATCCGGTTCTTCGAGGCGGAAATGGATCAGCGGGTGCGCGAGAGGGCACGGCTGGAAAGGGCACTGGTATTGGCGGTCGAAGAGGATCTGATCGTCCCCCGCTTCCGACCGACACTGGATTTGCGCACGGGCAACGTCGTAGCCTTCGAAGTCTCGCCCTCATGGCTTGAAGATGATGGCGAGGAGATTGACCCGGCCCGCTTTATGGCAATTGCCGAGGAGACGGGACATATCCACGTCATAGGCATGCGCCTACTGGCGAAGGCATGTGAAGCCGCAACGCGATGGCCATCCCACATTCGCGTTGCCATTGATCTGATGCCCGGGCAGATCAAGGATCCAAAGCTGGGCGAAGCAATACTCGCGCTACTTTCTTCCTCCGAGTTTTCCCCTGAGCGGCTTGAATTGGAGGTGGCCGAGAACATCATCGTAAATGATCTCGATGGCGCCAAGGCGGCGCTGGCGCCTCTCAGGGCGGCTGGGGTCAAGGTCACCCTGGATAATTTCGGGACGGGCTATTCGAACCTCTACCACATGCAGGAGTTTCATTTCGACAAAGTCAAAATCGACAGGCGGTTCACCGATAGGCTGGGTGAAGTCGAGGCCGACCGCGTCATCAAGGCGCTTGCTGGACTTGGGCACGGGCTTGGCCTCGTTGTGAGCGCTGACGGCCAACCAGGGCTGGGCCATCAGGCGGCGCTGCTGGAGTCTGGTGTCGAGCAAAGTCAATCGAACCAAGACTCAATCTCAGCGGACGACGCTGCAAGTCTTGTTCAGGGATAGATGTCGCGTTGGTGATCCCAATGCTTCGCGACATCAATTTCACCGCCCATAAAATGGATCCTCTATACCGTTGATTAGATGCAAGCACATTTTTTATTCACCAGACGCGAAGATATCGCTCAGAGTGGGCGTCACAGCTGCGGCCCTTACCCCTCCGGAGCGGTGCAAGCATCAAGACCGTAGCACCCGTCACTGGTCAGGCGGTCACAGGAGCTGACATCAACGAAGCCGCTTCCTTCCTCGCGCATTCTCACATCCGATGCAAAAGGGCTCGAAGCGCCCGCGTTCGAACGCGGTATTGTACCCGAAGGCGGGGCGCTTCTCCATTTCGAATTTGTAGGTTCCTATGACTCGAGATACTCTGGGTCGCTCCCAACAGACGGCACTCTCGGGCTTGCCGTGAAATTTTCATCGCCGCCCCTGATGTCGCGATTGTTGCTTTGCTCGCGTTGAGTGGTATCGCTGAGCGAAACTACATCAGCGTGCCCAGCGCGATGCAAGAGGTTTCCTGCAAGCCCAGTTCCCTGAAGTCAGGTACGCTAAGACGGACAGCAAAGGCCTGCGCGATCGCCTCAGCGTCGCCAGAAGCCGTCGCGCCAGCACGGTTCTGAAATATGGCTGCCTGTCGTTCCATGTTGGAGAGGACGTCAACCCACTGAGGCGGCCGACTATTGATAGCGTTGGCGGCCTGTCGGAAGGAGTTCGTAGTATCCCGCCATGCGACAGCAAGCTGGTGCAGCGCGGCAATTGCCTCGGGATCCCACAACTTATTTTGCCGAAGAGCGGCCACGATGTGGATATTGTGCCTCCGCCACTGATTGATATCCGTCTTTATCAAGCGGTCGTATTCCGCGGAGCAAACGGGTGCCACGGCGGCAATGAAATTTGCGATCGCTGGAGGATTGCCGAGCGAGTCAAAAACGAAGGTGCAGTCGCGATCGGTGAAACCCAGATCTGCGGTACTTGCCTTAAAATCATATCGGCTGGAAGCCAGACCATCAGCGGGTGGCCATTGCCAGTTGTCAAGATCGGCAAGAAAGCCGATGCGGGCCTTGTTGATATCAATTCTTGACTGTCCATAGCCAAGAAACGCTTCCAGTTTGGGGGAGGGAGGCAGGCTCTGTAGTCGCGCGATGGCAGCGGCTAAATCAACGTTCACGGCTTGCAGCAGCTTAGAGAGCGTTTTGGCCTCGGCAGGGGTTGGTGGAGCTTCTCCGCGCAAATGGGCCGCCGTCAGTTCCAGGGTTTGGTCCCTGGCTGCCTTGAACGTCTGGTGATTACGGCCATCAATGATGGCTCGGCAGATGGTATTCGCTTCTGCGGCGAAACCCAGATCGGAAGCCTGAGCCACAGGCGGTGTCAACAGAAGAGCAGAAAGTAGGAGCGCGCGCTTGAGCATAAGAAGTCTCGAAACTTTGTTCATCGTTGATATGACGTGCTTAAAGCCATGAAGCTTGGGTTCGTAATTCGCTTTTTTGCTCGTGGTAAACTGGCAAGGTCGGAACTCGCGCCAACGAGCCAGCACTTTAGACCCGGCTCGAAAGCGGCGTCAGCTAACATTTAAAAAAACGGTTCATCCTCGCACCGCAAAGCGCCAGCAACTGATCAGAGCGGTCGTGGAGAGTAGTGGATCTTTATGCCCGAGTAGTCCGTGAGCTGACGAAATACGCGGTCAGCAGGATTATAATCAACTTCCAGTAATGACGGGCTGTGCCAAGTGAGCGTCACATCACTGGCCTCAGAAACAAAAATGTTCCCGGACCCGTGAGGGACATCGTGGTCAGCTAAGAGAGAAATGTTTATAGACTCCGAAGTGGTAGCGCCGCAGTTGCGCTTGAATGCGACAGCTTGCCACTCACCGCCCAGATTATTTGTTACCTGGAGGATGACGTTGTCGCAAAAATCCTGCCGCACAACAAGCCAGAGCCCCAAGGTGCAGGTAAGCCCAACAGATAACACTGCACCCCCGTAGAGAAATCTTCTTAGCGACATTATGCCCCTCTTTCCAAGATTGGATGCTTGCCGAAACCCGTCCACGCCCGGGCTATGCTTCGGACTTGGGAGAGCCAGATTACGGGCAGTTTCCGATGATCGAACGGACACGAAGAACCGGCAACCCTTCAATATCAGCGGCATCGGTGTAAAAGGAACCGTCCACTACCAGGCATTCATGTGCCTCCCATGCCGCAGCAATGCGTGCTGCATCCTCATGGCTGGCCCTCAGTTTGGGCATTTCGACGTTCGCCCATAAAGGTCGCAGAGGGTCGTGCCCAGGATTATCCAGCTCTACGATCCCCAGCCATGGGCAAGGCTGGGTGGTGCACATAATCCCTGTTCTACCAACCGAGAATCGGCCGTTGATCGGCTCGATCTCCGTCGCTCGTAATGGGGCGGCGATACAGAGCATGATCAAGCCGGTTAACAGGAAACGAACACCAGACATTTCTGACTCCCGATATGATGGCAGCAAGATTTGCACCACTCTTCATCGATAAGACGTTTGCCCCGTCGAATCCCTTGGCGGAAGGCAAGCATCATGCTCGATTGGGGTTAGGCCTATTGTCAGGAGTAGCGACGGACAGGAAATTGGCTGCCCTGCCTCTCAGTCCGCTGGCTGCGAAGACGTTGGAGCAGGCGGGCTCATAGCCTGCTGCGGAGAGCGGATGTCGGCCCTTTGGTTGGATTCGTTTGGCAGACGCCGTTTGTTCTCGATGCGGTCAACGGCTTCGTTGTCGGATACATTGGCAAATTTCGCTCGGAGCTGAGCGACAATCTCGCCATGGGCCTGAGCACCACTCCATCGTCGCCAGATGGTACCATTTACCAGTCAGCGTTGAGGCCGCGCCAAAGCCTATTTGCCAGCGTATTTTCTTGTCATCTGTCGACCCACCTGTACGCCGATGGCGTAAGCTTCTTGCTTCAGCCATCGATCTGCTGAGGCCTTGCCATCTTGGGCCACTCGGCGACGATGCTCGCGCTCCAGACGAGGACGATGGCTTTCCATTATCCTTTGACCTTCCGCCCGCGCTTGTCTTTCGGCCTGCGCCGACATTTTTCGATTGTTGTGCTGCATCAGTGGCCGTCGAGCGTTGAGATTTTTCTTTGAACGGCCGTGATATTGCCGGGCTCCCTGCTGCTGATGGGTCCGCAGGTTGTTTTCCAGATTGGAATCAATCCTGTTACCAAGCCAATCTATCGCATAGGATGGTGATGGGAGGGCGATCGCAAAACAACCAATGACCGCCATTAGGTTAAAAGGTGACACCTGTTCCTCCTTCAAAATCAGCGTTATCAAATATGGGACGTGTGAAGTGCGATAGTCCTTGGTCCTGGGCCTCGTCTCCGAACTCAACCAACGGGAAACCCTAGCAAGTTTCTCAAAATCCGGGCTGTGCCGTCAAACAGATCAGCTGAAAGAGCTCCAGAAGCAGGTCTTTCGGATGAGCCCGCAAGCGTCGTTCTCCACGGAGCTGGAATCGGTTCGACGCGTCAATGATTCCCGCTATCGGTAGCGGTCTGCCTTCGGATCAAGCGCGATATCGCGTTCCTCCAGGATCGCGATGACTTTGCGTCGGTGCCTTAACGCTTCCCATGTCATAACCTCGGGGTTCCCTCGGAAGAACGATGATTGAAACGTCGCGCCGATGTCGTTCTCGGCTGTGGGGTCCGCTCCGAGTTCAAGAAAGCGCAAAACGCTTCCTGAATCGTTGATGTCAGCCGCGTGCTTGAGTGGTCGGTTTCCAGAGCTATCCTCCTGCTCGATGTTCGCTCCATGCTTAATCAGCAGGTCGCGATTCTTCGGCCGCCGAGTGTCTAGAGCATTAAACAGTGGTGGCCTCTTCAGTCTGGAGGCAAGGGCATTAGGATCGCCCCCATTCTCAAGGAGCTGCTCAAGGTAATGAATGTTTTGATGCTGAGCGGCAAGATGCATAGCGGTAGAGCCATACCAGCCTTGAACATTGGGATTCTCTCCTGCCCTCAGGAGTTTCATAAACTGACCGTAGTCATTGTCGATAATTGCCTGCTCAAGCGGCGTGGCCTGTGTCGATTGGACCATTGTTGGTAAATGCTTGGTCGAGCCATGCAGCGTCTCTCCCTCAATCGCCAGTCGAGGCGCCGCCGCAGTCATGCTGTGTTTAACCGTGGGAAGGATTGCGACCGTTGTCGCAATCGTCGCAATCATCGCTTTTCTTCTAGTCGAGCTTCTTTTCGATTTTTGTTTCATCAGACTTATTCCTCTTCAGCAATGCGGAGGAGCTGGAGATCTCGTCTCATGTAACTCTCCATAACACGACTCAACAGGGGATTAGCCGACTGTCCATCTGCCGTGGTGTCAAAAGTGACAGTGGCCGCGCAGAACGGTTTGGACGCAGTGACTAACGCGCCTGCAATTTCCGCGTCGATTCCGCTCGCTTCGAAAGCAACCGCGCTCGCTTTCAGGTATTTAATCGCTTGCTCGGCCATTTCACAATTGGAATAGGTCAGGGAAACGACCATGCCGGGCCGCTTGCGTTGCACATCTGCCATGAGCCCTCCAAGATAGTGAGGTAGCCCGTCACTTTTGGTTGTTGGTCCGTCTCTCAACTCATCCGCAGTGGCTGGTTGCTGCGTCACGAGCCCGGCCGGGGCCCTTGCGGATAACCCAATCGACGGTGATATGACGACAGCTTGAATGATCTTATCCTCGCTACCCGTCAGGGCGCCTTTCAATCCATCAAGCGCAGGCGCCACGTACGGGGCGTCGGCCATGGTTTGCTTCGGCGCGGACAACGCGATCATGGTTTCGGGTGAGGAAGCCTGAACCAGTTTTGAGCCGAACGGCTTGACATAATATGCTTTACCCTGAAATCCGCGCCAGGGGTTAAACGGGTCGGCTTTGCGAAGGTCCATCTTCCCTTCGATGCCTCCGTTTCCGAGAAGACCGGGAATACCACCGGGTACTTCGGCAAAATCCATTTTCTTGAGTTTCGTCAACAAGCCGTCGGCTGCGGTCTCATCTTTTAAACCCCACAGGGTAACGAGCCTGGGCTGCTCTCCGAAGCCCACGAAGTACTCGATATCAGCAAAGCGCACCCCGGCTTTTTGCGTCCAGTTGGAGAGCATGTTCAGATCTAACCGTTGCAACGGCTCGATCTGCACGGCGAGCGCGAGGCGGTTCAGGGAAGCGAGAGATGGCACTTCTTTCCCGTTGTCCCGCCAGGCCTGTACGTCGAAGAAGTAGGCCAGCATTGGTGCCAGTGTCGTACCACCGCTTTCAGGGATTGCCGACAGCGCCTCACGAAGGGATTGGGTGCTGTCCTTTGCGAGTGCCTGGTTGGAAAATACTGCCATGAGGCCGATTGCAAGTGCTATTTTGCGCATTCGTGTCTCCGCTATTCACTGCACATAAGACGCCTCCTGTCTGCACAACCTTGGTGAGAACTGTCCCACTCACCAAGGTTTGCTCGACCTTGGGCGTCTTAACAAAAAGCATTTTTGGAGGTCACCTTTGCACTCTAATCAGCCAGTATCTCTGACGCGCGAGTATCGATTGAACGCACAATGGCGACTTGTGGCGCTCGTTCCGGTCGCAGCCATTCTGTTTTGCGCTGCATTGATCTTCTTTATCCTTTCCGGCTCTGAAATCTGGTGGTGGAGTTTCTGGATTATTACCCCACCAGCGATTGTCGCGATCCTCTTTGCGGTTGGGCTAAGTAACATGAAGCTCTCGTTAGACAGCTCTGGTCTGCGGTTTCGCGGACTGGGCTACACCGTTTCGGCGCCGTGGACGAACGTGGCGCCCGGCGCGGGCCCACGCTTGGACGTCACTTTGAGAGATCCGGAAGTGTCCCTTTCCTCATGGATGGCGTGGATGTTCCCGGTCACAGAAGCACTCTTCCCATGGCGCGCGCGCTTGGCAGACGCATCTTTGCGCCGGGTACCGCTTTGGTATTTCGACGATGGCACCATGATAAACACACTTGAAGTGATGCGGCGTGCGGGGGAGGGGACGCGGCAGGAACTATCGTGAGGTCACTTTAGGCCTCTCTCCGACTTGTAACGATCAAGAAGTCCCGTAAGAGGACTATGCAATAGGTCACCACTGATCCGTGGAGGTTCACCGTAGCTGAAATGAAACTGGTAGCGTCCATCTCGTTCAATTGCGATATCAACGATCGCCCAGGGTTTCTCATCGACCTGACGCATAGCCTCCTGCAAGGCTATGAGCTTTTGCTTTGAGGTCGGGCTCAACCGAAAACTCAGGTCTTCGAGGCTGCCGCCGGGTTTATGTGCCAGAACCGCCGTCTGCGTGCTCGATCGTCGGCCGTCCTCGATGAGAAGCTCATGATTGACTGCGATATAAACCCAGTCCCGATCCTCCCACTCAAAGTCATGCAGATTAATGCGATCATCCACAATGCTGCGGACCACGGCGTCTTGTAGCTCGGTTGCTGAAGGTGCCTCCGCCCGTATAGTAGCCGGTCTCTTGCGAAAGGCGGAAAATAGTCGCTTGATAACCATTTATTCCCCTTTGGGTGTTTCTCCCAACTTCTGCCACGCGGCGCGGTTTTCCGATTGCGGGCTTAACGTGGCGACGAGTAGGATAAGCGACGCATGACCTCTTCGCGTGTCGACGCCTCAAAGATCTGTTGCGTGTACTGGGTTGAACGTTGATAGCGGCCATCTTTCTGAACGAAGGCGTCCCAACGCTGTTTCGACCCGACGCCTGAACGGACGGCAAGAACTTCCTCGCCGTTCCCAGTTATAAAGCGAGAAGCATCGAACAAAGTTATGTGCTCTGACCGGGCTTTGATCGTGAAATCGATACGATACTGTTCTCCGTGTTCATTCAGGAGGATTTCGGCAGCTTCGGGCATATTGCGAACAGCTAGGGCAATTCCATCAAAGTCGTATCGCTCGAGAGACGCAGCGCTCTGCTGCGGGGCTCTGGCAGTTTGTTGGGCGCCCATTCGGCGCATTGACCCCGGACTGGCTTCCGATAGCTGATCTGATGGCTTTTGGGCCGGGACTAAAAAATGGCCAGGTATAATCACGACCACTGCGACCACCGAACAACTGACGGCGGCAAGCGGAATAGCCCATCGGCCCGACCGGCCCAACCACGATGTCATTCCTTGCCAGAGGCCTCCCGTGAACTTTCCTTGCCGAGCCTGAATGCCATTCTGAGCGAAGAGTTCGGTACTAGCCTTGATCGTCGCGCGCATGCGTGCAGGATCCGGCACCGGAACAGGTCCGTGGGAAAGATGCTCGAATGGATCGTTTCCAAACTGGTTCATAGGCGACCCTTCAGCGCCTTACGCGCATTATGAATGTGCCAGGAAACGGTAACCTCTTTGCACTGCATGATCTGAGCCGCATCCGCATGGCTCATCTCTTCGCCGTAAACAAGAAGAACGGCGTCGCGCTGCTTGTCGGGCAGTTGCCGCACCTGTTTCCAGATGTCGGCGACATGCACTGCATCCTCCTGCCCGCCACTCGTTTCCTCTTGCGCTGTAAGAGAAAGTTCGGCTGCGCGGCGTTCCGCCCTCACTTTGCTTCGTTGCAGATCACGAACAGCATTCAATGTTACACGATAGAGCCAACTCGTGAAGCTGGCCCGTCCGTCAAATGAAGAAAGGATCTTCGCAAGGCGCATGCAGATTGTTTGCGTTACGTCTTCCGCATCGGTCTGGTCGCCAAGCCATCGGAACGCTGTCTTGTAGATAAAGCGATAATGTTGCGTTACGAGGTACTCAAACGCAGCAACATCTCCGTTCTGCGCTCGTTTGACCACAGTTTTGCTTTCCTCACCTCGACAATGATCCTCATCCACGCTCCTTTGCACCCCGATATCGTCCTCCGTCGCTCCTTCAAGCAGCATCGTGAAGTTTGGCGTTGCACTTGCACAACTATGTAATTTCGGTGGCAACCTATTGGGGAAATCGCTTCGTATCAAGCCAGTAAGCTTCACCGCGGATGATAACGGTTTCAGGCAAAGGAACTTGTGCACCTGCCGGAACGGCGAAGAAATGCCGCTCCGTTTGACCGGCACGATCAAGGACAAGGGCGAAGTCCTCAAATCGATAGCTCGCAATTTCAGCTTCCTCTTTCTTCCCGTTGACGATGATATAACTCGTTCCAACATTGCCAGCTACGAAGCCACTGCGCTGATATTTAACCGTTCCATTGTTGTCGAATACGTAACTGCGATCCTGCCTGGTGCCTCCAATTCCCACCTGAAGGTAGTAATAGCGAGCGTGGAGATGTGTAGGAGACATTGGTTCAAGCCGTTGCGGCTGCTGCAGTTCGATCTCCTGACCAATATCATCGCCAGCTTGGTGAGTAAGCACAACCTTCTCGTCGCGTTCGGTCCACTGAAACCAACGCTGGGGTTCTCGTTGCCTGGAGCGTTCAACCGCGAGATCTGTGAAAGGAAAACTCCAATCGTGCCGGTACGCAGTTCCGTCCTTCAGCAGGACGTAGATCGCTTCGTCCCGGTCGACATACCCATTCCCGAACCCGTCCATGCGATTATCGAAACTGGCTTCATAAAGAACGCGGTCGACACTGCTCATCTGGATACCATTATCAGGTCCAGCATAGGCTTCGCTCTCCTCCAGCGGCCGGAGCATTAGACCGGCTGAGTCGTCCTCCTCGACAAAAGGTCTGCCGATCTCCTCGGCAGTGAAAAGCCTGCATTTGTTAAGCGTCAGTTTTCCGCCTGAACTGATGTCAATAACCGAGCGGACCATTCCAACGACAACGCGGTCCTGTCCAACCGCCCGCGCGGCGTTTGCCTCATGGGCCGTGTCAGCGAAACTCTTGCATTGCACACTGAAGGACGACTGCCGGTCATCCCGCCATTCCCGGAGTTCGTCATCACTGACAACGCGTCCGAACAAAACTTGTACACCATCCGACTTTAACCAACGCTCGGCATGGTCTTCGCGTGCGCTGCTAAGATCACGATTACGGCGTGCGCCTTGCTTGCTGCCTATCTCTGCCATCTTTGCCTCAAGACGAGCGGAGAGTGCAGCCAAACGAAGGATCTCTATATCTTCAATTTTTTTCACTTGTGGCACGACCACGGGCTCAGCCGGTATGTCGATACCCATACTCGCTGCGGTGCGCATGAGTTTACGGACCTGTCTCTCTACCGAGAATTGGCTGTCTTGTTTGAAAATCTTTGCGACGTCGGAGCAGTCATTTGGGGCTTTTTGAATCTCCTCCTCTATGGCGGCGGCGAGCTTTCTCCTCTGTGGCTCCAATTGGGTGGCCAGTTCAGGAGCGCGGGCGGTGAGACCTTCCATGAGGCGTTCATAGCTCGGCCGCCCATTGGCATGGGCCCAGCCAGCAAGAATATCCCGGCGGCTCGACGCCCCATCGGGGTCATGACTGTTGCATTTATCGACGTAGAGCTCGGCGGCTGTGAAAGCGCCGACGACCCTTCCAAGATCCTTCGTGAACTCTTCAGAATCGTCCGCGTACGCTGCCAACGGCATGCAAGCCGCGACAGCTAGCGCGAGAAGGAACGTTCTCACAGGCAACCTCCCGGGATCCTGTTGACCATTAATTTCTGGCTATCGAAAGTCCCATCGACAACCAGACATTCTCGCTTCTCCCATGCGGCCCGTATGCGGTTGGCATCTCCATCTGATGCGTTCAGCACTGGCAAGGCGTCCCCCTGTCCAAAGAGGATCAAGCGGATTTCGTGAACTGTTTCCAATATCCACGATCCCACGCCATGGGCATGGCGATTTTACACAGTTGACGGAGGTTCTTCCGATCGCCAAGCGTCCAGTTTCGTAAACACCGGAAATGGCTGGACCTGCCAGGGCCGTCGCATAAGCTACCGTGCAGAAAGTCACTGATCGAGTGATCTTGCGGCAAATTGACATCAGACGCTTCGTCATAAGGACTTTTCCCGTTGGATTACCCGTAAGACGGTTGAGATCGGCCTATCCTTGGTGGCAGCTCTTCGCTGGCTTGGTAGGCAGCACACGCCCACCAACCAGTTGCTTCACTGAGAAGTCGAACGCTTAGTATGAAGAGGAAGGAGCGATTCGACCATCAATACCCTTCTGAGGCTGTCATCCTTTACGCCGTCGAAAAGAGCTGCAGCCACACGAAAAATAGTTGCGGACGACCAAGGTCAACGCCCCTCGGAGCGTCTCAATGCCAGTGCTTCTGTGTGTGAAAGGCAGCGATGGTGCGCAGGGTTCTGGTTGTTTTAGCGATTATCTCCGGATCAGCGATTGTCACCTTTAGCGGCTTTCGCGACTGCGGTTGGCTGGAGACCGCGTTTGGATCTGGTTCTTGTGCTGGCTCCGTCACCCTGGATAATATCGCGAGCGTGCGCAGCACCGTCGCGGTGAATTCCGATGGCGACGTCGTTGTGCTTGGCAATCGTTACACGGCGACAAATCGAGAGGGTGATTTTGACGTTCGTGCCCAGATTGCGATCATAGACTGGCAAGCAGGCAAAGAAGTGCGCCGCATCGAGCCGGATTTTTCCGGCAGACCGGACCAACTGATACTTTCGGCAACGAACGAGGGCATGGCAATCACCTGCCGCAGTTTCTACGCTTGCGACCTGGCCGATCTACCATCCGGCCAAGACGCTTTTGGTGCGACCCAACTTGCGCTGCTGGACGAGGATGGTTCGATCAACTGGGTTGGCGCGGTCATGCGAGAAGAGGCGCCGCCGAGTGTAGAAGGTCGCGCATTCGATCTGGCATTCTCCGCTGATGGGCGTTCGCTTGTCGCCGGCCCCGTCGTCTTCTCCGTGGCAGACGGCGCCCGCGGATCGGGGAGCGCGCAGGTGAGCATAACCTCTCATGCTACCCTCCTCGCCAGCTATGATTTCGAGCTGGCGGGGCAAAGACGGTCCCTGGGCTTGCCGGCTGGATTTGTGCCCTTCACGCGCTTGCAAACCGCGACGTCTCGTGACGGCAAAAGTTTGGCAACCTTGTCGCGCCGCTTTTCCGGTGAAGGGGCAATCCGCAGCGTTCTGCAGATATGGGATATTGCGCGTGGTGAACTCGTCACGCGGCATGAGATCGTGTCCGATCTGGCACCGGCTTTGGCATGGCATCCAGATGGCAGCCTGGTTTTCGTCGCGACGGCGTCTCCAGTCGCCGAGGACGCCTCGACGCAAATTCGTGCATACCGGACGGGGCTCGCGCAATGAAGGAACGTCGCGCTGCCGCAATATTGCTGCCTGTTCTTGTCGTCATCGTTGCAGGTGCCATCCACTGGTCCCTGGGCACTTGTCGACTGCTTGATCGTCTACTGGGGCTGTCCGGTTGCCTCGGAAGTGTGGTCGTTGCCAATTTCCTGTCGCTCGAGGGCGTTACCATGTCCGCACCCGACGCCGATGGTGTCTCCAGCTTGTTTGGGACTGTGGTTATCGAAGATGGTGACGCTCCAGCCATGATCAGGCTGGACCCTGAGACCGGTAGCGAGGCGGCGCGCTACCCTTTGAGACTGCAAGGGAGCCTTAAACGGGTTACACTTGCCGCGGATGGTGAACGCGCTGGTCTGGACTGCGTGACGACCAGGTATTGCGCAGAGACGGGAGAAAGCGTCTCAATTGTTTCCTTGCATGACGGTGCGGAGATCGAAACCGCAGATGCGTGGCGCCAGTCTCCCCGCCCTGCGCTAGGCGATCCCGAGCCCGGTCCGCCTTTCCCTTTCGATGCAATATTTGCAGACGCCGGCAAGAGAATCGTGAGCCGAGACAACGATGCGCTTCGGATCTACACAACGAGCGGGCAAGCGGTTGCTGAAATTACCTCCAGTCGCTGGACAAGGCCTAAGCTCTCCGTATCGCCAAGCGGTCGATACATCGCGCTGGTGGAAGACGCGACGAAAGAGGATAATCATCAAAAATTCCAGATCTGGGACGTTCGGGATGGTGTTCTCCGTGCAACACTAGAGATGCCCACCAACTATCGAAGTCAGGGCAATCTCGTTTGGTCGGCCGACGAGTCAGGCCTTTTCTCTTTCCGTAGGGTGGCCAACGACACGTACATCGATCGCTTCGCGTTGCCGAGTTTTTGAAGGCCAGCTGCCAGCTGCGCGTTTGGTCGACGGAAAACCGTCCTGAGAGGTGCACATTGTAGTGAAGAAAGCTATCGATAATAGCTTGTCCACCGCCACGTATCGTCAATGTAGCGGAACTCGAACTGTCCCAGGCGCGCGTGGTCGTCGAAAGGTGGTGCGCTACGCCAATCCACTGGCAACTGTTTGCCCATCCTCCGGATCGCGTGGTCTTGATCGTCACTGATTGCGCCGCACAGTTTCATAAGCTCGATCGCGCTGAGTGCTTGAACGGGGTCAGTGTCGAGCGAACCGTAGACGGCAAGAGGCAATGCAGCCATCGCTGCAATTTGCTCACATCGCTTTTCCAATGTGGCTTGGTGGAACTCAGACCAGAAGGCTCGAAAAGCTTCGGTGGCTGGGCTAATGGCTTTTATATCTTTTGCATCGATCACCATTGGCAGAACGTGCTGGCGGCTGATTGCGGCAAAAACAGTGCCTCGAACCGTTACATGCTGGCCTACAAGTGGCATAAAGTTCTGCTCCAAGGGCGGTATGACCTGCACGCGAGCGATGTTCGAAAGGGCACCGTTCTCAATTTCGACCGGGTCTGGGAAGGCGCAGATTGGTGCATAGAGCGTCAGCACAGGATACTCGATAGGCGCTTCGCTCTCTGCCCGTATGACGGCTTCTAAACTCAGAACGCCGTCTAAAGCGTGCTGCGGACCGTATCGCAGGCATTCGGCCGAGGCGGACAAGGTAAACGCGCTTAGAAAGAGAGAAGCCGCAGCAAGATTCTCAAAGGTTTTCCTTCGGTTCAGGTGCATATCGCTATCACCTCATCGAGAAGTAAAATGATTTGCGCCTCAGCTAACATACAAAAAACCTAGGAAAGTTTGAAAGGTCGGGTACGCTCCGCTGATGGTGGTGCGATCTGCATCCATCATTAGGATCAGTCCGATGGTACAAATTCAGGCATTGGCGCCCGTGTGAGTTCGGCTATCCGTTTTGCTTTGAAGTTTTTCAGGCCTTGAAGAAATTTCATGGATGCTTTATTGCCGTACGCTCTCTCGCTGAGAGCAAACAGTTTTACGCCTCGACGTCCCTTGAAGTTGCCTTCAGCATAGCGGTAGCCATTCCATTCGACGATGTATTCTCCGCTTTTGTCTTTGGACGACATAAGAAAATCGAGACTGATCTCGTTCGTTTTTGGGTTTTTGAGAACAGAAAAATTGGCGACGAGATCGCTGGTCTTTCGCCTGTCTATCATCGCCGTCTGCGCGGCAACTACATCACTAAGTTGTTGCTCTGTTTCAAAAAACTCCAGGATGACCATACTGTTATAGCGGTCGTCGTCGCCATTTTTGGCAAGTATTCCTGCTTGAAATAGCCGGATTGAGGATTTGACGACCACGACAGTGTGTAGACCTGCTCGCCGAGCGTGACGGGGCCAGGAACTCCCAGAAAGTCCTTTACGTCCTTCGCCGCCGCAGGTGAGGCAAAACTAACAGCGTAGATAACCAGGACGGACAGGATAGAGCGGAACATGGCTAATCTCCTAGTCGGATCCATAACTGATCGTTTGTAAGACGTGTCGAAAGTCACCAGCCTTGGTGAAGCGCATCGTCTTTCTGGGGCTAAGGTTCATACGACAAGCACCGTCTTACTCCTTAGTCGGAGTTTAGGAGGCGTTGATGGTGTATCGACATTTACTGCTTGTGTGTGCCGCCCCGTTCGCGCTGTCTTCTGCTGCCGCAGAGACGGATTGGCACCGAGATGCGTTGGCAAAGGCTGTTGCATTTCATGCTATGAACCCACCGAAAACTTGTAACGCCTTAGAGAGTTCTCCCAGCCAACCCATCAGTTACAATCTGCCCACTGGTAACGGCGCGTCGGCGCGGGGAGAATTGTTGATAGAGTTTCCTTGCCAGGCAGGAGCCTATAATCAAACCAAGGTCTATTTGCTCTCGAACCGGGACGGAGGTCTCTCCAACGTAGAATTTCCGATGCCAAAGATTGATGTGACTTACGTCGGCGAGGGAGAAAATGCGCCAGTCAAGAACGTCGCCATCACTGCAACGGAGATGGTTCGTGAAGTCGCCAATCCGTTGTTCGACACTGAAACTTTGACCCTGACGGCGAAAGCAAAATGGCGCGGAGTAGGGGATACATATACTCTCGCAAAATGGTCATTCCGAAATGCGAGGTTCGAGCTAGTCTACTTCGCTGTTGACGCGAGTTTTGACGGTCGTGACGACCCTCAAATCATGATCGATGAGAAAAGCAAATAGTCGCCAACGACAAGAACGTGGTTGGCGAAGCTCAAACGCAAAGATGCGCTGGCAATGATGTGAACCGCTGACTTCACGCCTGCGCGTTGCGGCGGGGTTCAACATAATCGACCGGTATCTTTATTGGGTCGTTGAGGCCAAATACTCCTTCTCCAGGCGGTCAAAAAGGTCCATGGCTCGATTCACTTCATCGGTTTCGCGTCCCATCACCCTTTTGGAGTTGGCTTGGCTGCATTCCGTCGGGCCCGCTTTAGCATGGCGGTTGGCTTCCTTGTTCAGATAGGCGATTTCGTCGGGGTTGAGGTAATCGGGAATGTTGCTGGCGCGTTCAAGCTCGACGCGGTAACGGCTGCCATGGCAAAGATCGGCGTAGGTCTTATGAGCCATCGCCTTTCCGGCGATTTTCGATTTTTCCACCATCAAAGCCCGCCTGTAGGAGTCCGGCGTCTTAACGGACAGAAATATGTTGTCATTGTCGGCGAGGCCTGAGTAGACAAGCTCCGGCAGATTGCGATCAGGAAAGATCCAGTCGAGCGGGTTTAATTTGACGAGTTCGACAGCGTTAGCCATCTGCACGATGCAAGCAAGGCCGGCGATAACAGCAAGGACTTTTGGTGCCTTGTGTTTCGGAGCAGGCGCCCGAAGGACAGAAAACGCTAACCCGAGGCCAATCAGTCCCATCAGGAGTCCACCAAGGTTGAACTGACTGTCTTGAACGATCTCACCGTTGACGGTGACTGTGTTGGTTGTACCAAAGAATAAAAAGAACGGCGCCAGTGCGAGGATAAGCGCTATAATGGGTTTGGAAAATCGAGACATCGATCCTTCTTTCAAAACGATTTCAAGACGGGGTGATGTCAGACTGATCAAGCGATGGTCGCGGTCACTGCGCAGATAAGGGTTCGCTTGAGCTGAACATCGAGGGCAAATGAGGATGGCCGTGCCGAAAGCGCTTATTGATTCTGTCGTAATCGGCGCTTCATCTTCTCGGCTTCGCGCTGCCCGAGCAGGAATGCCTGCTGTCGGATCCATGCGTTCGCCTTGACCTCTCCATCCCGCTTGGCTCGCCGCTGATATTCCGGCACAAGTGCCTTTATGGAAGCCTGTATCCTTCGATGCGCTGCCTTATCCAGTTTGAGTTGGCTCGCAGGGACGTCTGCTTTTCGCGCTTTGCGCACCTGCTGCTGCCGTTTGCGCTGGTACTGATCATTGGGAAACAGGTAGCCGGGGCTCGCAGTTGTCACAGAAGGGACAGAGATTTCTTGCGCCACACCACCCAACGGGAGCGACCAAATTCCCGCTACAATCGAAATCAGCGTTAGTTGTCTGAGCATGATGTTCTCCTCTAACCAAAGGTTAGACGGCTGACCGTGGAGAGGCCTTGGCGCGCGCCAAAAAAGTTTTCTGGAACTTCACAAGCGTCGAGCCAATCCTGGGTCGTCTCTTCCTTTTTTCAGGCCACGCGAAGTGAGCAACTTTCAGCGTTTCAAGAAGACAATGGAGCTTTGGATGCTGGCATAAAGATCAAGCCATTCGTAATTCGTGACAACGAGAAGCGTTCCTGACCAAGGTTGGTCGATGCGGATACGTCCAATCGAAAACCGCTCTAACGAAGGCAGGTCCAGTGACACCCCTTATGCCTATGAGACTTCTCCCGGTGAAATTATGGAGAGCATCATCTCCACATCCCACGTGCCGACCCGCAAAACGTTTCTGGGTCGGTGTCCGTATGTGCCCCCGGGTTCCGAGAATTAGCTTGAACGCAGCCGATGCGCAGGAGGAGACACTCATGTCCCAACACTACGAAGCGATAAAACGTTTGGCGGCACACGCTGTCCTGGTCGCCATGACGCTATTGGTAGGGCCGGCCGCCCTCGCCGAAAGCGATGGTGACAAGGTTTTCGAGTTAAGTGGGTTAGCTAGTTCGTTT
This sequence comes from Shinella sedimenti, assembly GCF_022601905.1. NCBI lineage: Bacteria > Pseudomonadati > Pseudomonadota > Alphaproteobacteria > Hyphomicrobiales > Rhizobiaceae > Shinella > Shinella sedimenti. Next base: position 1,527 of record NZ_JAKVIN010000011.1, on the reverse strand, counting down.
GCTGGTGCGCCGGAAACAGCATCAGAGGTTGCGCGACAACTTGGCGCTGACGAAAGCGTTATGACGGCATGGGAAACTGCGGCAAACGACGAACTTTCGCCTGCTCGATTGACCCAAGCCTTCCGGCTAGAGTTTTCAAAGGAAATTGCGCCGACTGCAATTCCGGAGATTTTGGCCTTCAGGACGTCCGAACTCGGGTTGAAAGTCACCGCAGCTGAAGTGGTCGTGGCGCGCGGTGATGAACGCGACAAGCGCTATAGGGCAGCAGCGAGCGAAATAGCAACTCTCTCAGAGAACCGCCGCAGGCTTTACCGTGAGCTGGCGACGCTGACCACCCCACGAGATGTCAACGGCAATCTCCTCTTGCTGGTGGAAGCCCTGTTAGTGCCAGTCTTGCCGAAGACTTCTGTTGAAGCGGCACTGTCACAACTGAAGAATAGACTCCGCGAAAGTCGGCTTTCTGAGCGAGTGCTAGAAACGACCGCGGCTAGATACGGAACATTGTCTGACATTGAGTTGAGTCTTTTGATCGAGCATTTTAGAACGGAAGAGGGGTCGGCTTTTCTCGTAGCAAAGTCGACAGGTGAGGGCAGAGTGTTCAGGCGAGCTGTTCGGAAGCTGGCGATTAATTTCGCAAAGTTTGTTCAAGATCGTTAAAGATTTAATATGCGGGAATGGTCAGATTTGTCAGTAACGTCCCGATACGGGCAAAGAAAAATGTTTTGTCTCAACTCTTTAAAATTACGTCGAACAACGTCTATTGCTTGAGGTTCGACCTAGATTGAAGTGAATGAAAGGATGATGCCATGGTGATGAGAATGCGCTCCAGTTTCGCGGCTATCATATTCGCGCTTGTTCTCGCTGCGCCGGCTGATGCGGGGTGGGAAGCCACGCAATGGGGCATGTCGCCGAATGAGGCCATGGCCGTGCTCGATGGCGCTGTCCAATATCCACCTCAAAGCAAAGAAATTCATGAGCACGCGGGCAAGAAGTACGCGCCTTTAATCAAGCTTTCGCACGCGGTAGAGGGCGTTTCAGGTCAAACATTGCTTCTATTCGATGTGGATAGGAAGCTACGCTACGTAATGTTCAATCCGACCGAAATAGGCTCATGTGACTCCTTGGTTGAAGCGCTGACAAGTCGCTACGGCGTCCCGCACGCCATGTCGGCGGGCAAGATCAACATTTCGGACTGGAGTCACGGCGCGGAAGCGATCAAGCTCACCAAGGTCGGATCGACCGTATGCAACCTGTCTTATTCTGCAAAGTGAGTGGAACGGTGAGGACAACGGTGGCACAGGGAACAAGTCAAAATTACCAGAGCCTTCGTATTCTTTCGTGAACATCACGTCGTCCGCGATGTAAGCCTCCGGTGAAGGCCACAGGTCAGGCAGCTTGAGCGTTGACGGTCGGCGGCGTCCAATTCCACGGAAGCAACTGCTCCAGCCTTATAATCGGCGTGTCAGCGATGCGGGCAAGAACGTCGGCGAGCCACGCCTGCGGATCGATGTCGTTGAGCTTTGCCGT
>NZ_JAKVIN010000010.1:0-107752 GCF_022601905.1 Shinella sedimenti | reverse complement strand
GACCGCGGGCGGGGCATCATTCGGTGAGTAGGGCGCCAACATGAAGGGAGAAGACAAGGACGGGAGCAGGAAGGCCAAAACGACGCGATCATCCGCTCCCATGACGTGATAACTGTGTAGACCTTGTCGCATGCAGACCTCTGCGCGACCCGAACAACCGTCAATATGCGCTGACGGTGGCAAGTGGGCTCTCGCGCGAACGGCCAGACCGTATCAACTCGAGGTCGGAGCTGCCCGGATGCTGTGCCTACCCGAACGTACGGCAGCCAAAACGGCCTCGGCGTCTGAAGCGCACCGCGGGCTGATTACGGGTCTTCCAGTCTGATCTTATCTCAACGGCGGCTCCCCTCGTGTACGTCGAACAAGGCCGGTGCACGCCAGACCAGGGTTTCATGTGACGGTGACACAATATCCAATATTGCCATCTGTAAAATCATCTGAACACCGCACAACATGGCGAGATCGGCTGCTTCCAATCGAATGATGAGGCTTTTGTCGGCCCGCCTGATGATCGCGTGTGCATCATCGAATATCAGGCGCATCTCGGACTGCGTTGGCCGGATTGATATACAATATTCGCGCATTCTCGAGCAAATGCGGTCTGCAATCTGTTCCACTCGAGCACCGATGATAGACGCTTCCGCGACATGGATGACTCCGGCTAAAGTTTCGTGGATTTGCACCTGTACACCTGTTCGAGATTTTATTCAGCTTGGAGATCAAGCTCGTGCGCCTGACCAGGATTAGTTTGAAGTTTGAAGCGCTCGATCTGACACCATTAACAGGTTGCAACCTGCCCCTTCTTGCTCGTCCAGACGCTGCAACTCGACGTCGCGGTGCGTGCAAGCGTCAGTCTGCTCACCTCGCGGTCATTGAGGAAAAGGGCCATGCAAAGGCTGGAGGGATCAACTTCAGGAAGGGGAGTTCCGTATCTGTCAAGCAATTGATCAGCTGGCCCTTTCATTCTGACGAGGGTTTTCACTAGCCACGAATGATCCCGATCTCGACGGCTCGTCCGACGGCCTGTGTGGTCGTCAACCCGCCGAGCTTGCGTCTTGCCAGGCGAATATGAAGGCGTACCGAACTTTCGGAAATGGCGAGATGCGCCGCAATCTGCTTTGGAAGCCATCCCTGCGCGAGCAAATCCAGGCACTCCAGCTGGCGTCGCGACAAATTTTGCATCGCCGTGGTACGCAAGTCGGAAACGGAAAGTGCCTTTTCGTGGATATAAGGAGCAAGAAGTTGAAGGTCTGGCTTGCAGTCGGCGCGTAGAGCCCTCCACCCATGCTCGGTCGAGTTCGATGTTGCGGTGAGCAAGGAGCGTTCCCCCGCGGGGCCGCGGATGGGTACCGTAAGGCCGAAGCGTCCCACGCCATAGGTGTCTGCCTCGCGGAAAAAGCGTCTTGTCGTTGCGTTCTTCCGATCGAGAGAGGACCAGTCGACCGGTAGGAGGCCGACGCGACTAACGGTGACGACCGGGTCGACGGCGAAAAAGTCGTTCTCAATGTAATACTCGGTCCAGGCGGACGGATATGTTGAAAGGATCAATGGATGGTCTGCATCGCTTGCGCCTAGGCGGACCACGTGGAAGACCAAGTGTGAAAGGCGATAACAATCTCGAATGGACGCAATCACGGTTTCCAATTCAGCAAGTGTCGATACTGAATCTACAGCGCTCAGGCACTGTGCAAATAAAGGTTGCTCCGACACTGGATACCTCCTTTACGGCGCACGATTTTACAGAGCCACTACGTGCGCACCCCTGCATTGTGTTGATTTTTAGAAGCCACCATATGGCGAAGGAAAGCAACCCTACACAGCGTAAACGCTGAACACTTTTAACTTAGCGGTCTGAGGTGCGCCGGCGAAGCGCATGAGCGGCGTCTCGCGTCACATCCCACAGCCCGCAGCACGTTCGCCCGAGCCAGGGCCATGAGGTTGAAATGCACTTGGGAGACCAGCCCAGGCGGCGGTAAAGGCGCTCCATGGCAGGTTCGTAGACCGCGATTATATGTTTGATTCCTGATTGCAGGGCGAGTTCGCACAGGCCGGACAGCAACTCAGCGGAGACGTTGAAGTGACTGACAGCTCCCCCGTTCAATGGCGAATGAACGCAAAAGCGAGTGCACTCCCACGTCGTCGGGCACTGCACGTCGATACTTTTTCGGAAATGTGTCCGGAACTCTCGAGCCAGCATGGTCGGACCGACCGTTGGCAACACTCTAAGGGAGCCAACGACGTGTCCGTCACCGTTCAGGGAGACGATATAGATTGGATCTGCATTGAGATCGTACCAGTCGACTTCTTTGCCGTCGTGGACACTGACGTCCCACTTCATTCTGTCCCTGAATACCCGCGCTCGTCCGCGCAGCATTTCCTCATAAACAGAGCAAATTTGGTCCTTTTTGGTAAGCGTTCCCAGCATCTTGCCCTCTCCACCCTTGGGAGCGCTGAGAATTGCAAACACCGTTCACGACTAACAACCTGTCAACTTTGGGAGGTTGACAGGCTGATCGCTGCATTTGTCGGCGTCCGCATCGCGGACGACGTTTGTTAGATCGATTGTGAAACAAAAGAACTGCGCCCAGGCGCCTGTAACTGGTTGTTTCTTCCTTATGCGTGGTCTTCACTCCGAGATTGATTCCGGGTTCGCTATGGCACTTCGGTTTTGTTGAACCGAAGTGATCAAGCGTGCGCCGGATCGAAGTGCCCGTCTCGGTCGAACTCAGCGCCAGCGTCGAACCGCTGGCGGCTGGGGCCCTTCCACCTCGATTCAGAGTATACTCTGTAGATGGCCGCGCTGCTTCGCGCTTCATCATCGTGAATGAGCATTCGAGACGTTCTTGCCGTGAACCTCCGAGCGCGGCGGCTTGAGCGCGGCCTTTCACAGGAGGAGCTTGCCCATCGAGCGGACCTGCATCGCACTTACGTCAGCGCCATCGAGCGGTGCAAATACAGCGTGTCGATTGATCGCCTCGAGGCACTTGCGAAGGTTCTTGGCGTGGAGCCATACGAGCTCCTCATGCCTGAAGACGGCTCCGCTCCAACCTCCTGTGAAGACGACGGTAGCAATTGAGAGTACGCGGCTCATGAGTCAGGCCCTCCCGACACGATAAGATGACCCGTATCGTTCGTTACCGACATGGTCGCACCGGACATCGTGGACACGTCGCAAAAACGGCGCAGAATCCGTTCCGCGTCCTCGCCGTAGGCGCGTTCGGGCGTGAGGCGCTTCTCCAGGTCGTTGTCCTCCAAAGTCTCCGCGCCGCCGATGACGATGGGGTGTGCCCTGATTTCCGTCAGCGCGCCGTCTTCGCCGAATGTGCACACAGGAACGACGCTTTCCCACACTTCGCGAGCACGCCAGGGCGATTTCTCGGATCTCACATGGAAAATGAAGTTGCCGAGGCTGTAGAAGATCGGCTTTCCGCGATAGATTTCGATCGGTTGCAAAACAGGGGCGCCGTGGCTCACAAACATGGCCGCGCCTGAATCGATGCACTTTCTCGCGACGTCGCCAACCCAGCCGGGTACGTCGGACCAGACCGATTCCCAGTGATGATGGTGCAGATAGGCGATCACGAGGCATCCGTCTTCCTCCGCCGACGTGATGGCTGCGAGATTACGGGACAGCGAATCCTCATCAACCTTCACATTCTTGCCGACCCGCCCGGCGCGGCGGAAGATTGCCCGGGCGATGCAAAGCTCGCCATCGGCGTCAACAGGCGGCGCGTCATCAGGCTGGCTGTCATTGCCTAGATCGGCCGCGGTGTACCGGATCTTGTCGCGCAGGACGCGCAGTTGCTCAAATGTGTCGGCATCGACATCAATGACTTTGGTAATCTTCAGACGGTTGATGCCAGGGCGTTCGGGGCGTCCAAAAGCCCCGTCCGCCGCGTACATGAAGTCGGGGCCCGGTCCCCCATCCATCGCGACGAGGGCTACTCTCCTGCCGGCGAACGTGCCGCGGGCCGCACGGACCGCGGCCGTTTGATTGCGGCCGATACCGGCATGCAGAAAGCCCCGCCGATCAACCTCTTCCAGTGTAGAAAGCACGCCGGCGGGGCCGAGGTCGAAGGCATGGTTGTTCGAGAGTGACAGAGCCTGGAAGCCCAGCGCCTGGAGCGTATCGAGAACTACCGGCTGGCTGCAGCCGAAGAAGGACCCTTTGAGAGGCCATCCACCATGGCTCCCGAGGATCGTGCTTTCGAAGTTGGTGAATGCAAGATCGGCCTTGTGCAAGAGGCTGCAGACCTCCCGGAACCCGGGTTTGTCTATCTGGCGGATGTCATGCTTGATAAGCGATTGTCCGGTAACGGCGATCTTTACCCAGTTTTTCATGTCAGTACTTTCTCGAGCGCATAGGCGCGTTATAGTTCTGCGGACGACGCGACCGCATCGAACGGCCGCTCAAGGCGTCGCCGAGGCGGTATCCCGGGCGGTTATTGAACGAAGCGGGGCGGGCGGGCGTCGATCAGGCTGCGTGTGTAGGGGTTTTGCGATAGGCCAAAGATGAAGTCGGATGGACCCGCGTCCTCAACCTTGCCGTCCTTGAAGATGTAGATCGATGAGCAAAGCGCCTGCACCAAAGCAAGATCGTGCGAGATGAACAGCATGGATATGCCCTGCTCGATGACCACTTCCCTCAGCAGCGCCACGATCTCGGACTGAACCGAGACATCCAGCGCGGACGTGGGTTCGTCGGCAACGATGATCCGCGGTTGAGCGAGAAGGGCACGTGCGATACAGGCGCGCTGTTTCTGCCCGCCAGACAGTTGATGCGGATAGCGCGTAAGCAGAGTTCGCGGCATTTTAAGCCGGTCCATCATGGTTCCGACGTCATCCTTTCCCGCATCCACGTGTCTTCTGGCAAACCGAACGCTCTCACGTAGTGTGTCGCCGATCGTCATTCGCGGATTTAGAGACAGAGCGGGATCCTGGAAGATCATCTGGATTCTTCCCAGCAGCCCGCTCCGGTGGCCGGGCTTTTCGATTTCGAAATGGTCGCCATCTACGCGGAGTGTGCCTGAACTGGCGGTCTCGAGACCGGCGAGAATGCGGCCTATCGTGCTCTTGCCGCTTCCGCTTTCGCCGACGATGCCTGTGATTTCGCCGCGCACCATTACAACAGAGACATCTCGCAAGGCCATTTTGGCAGCGGAACGCCTGAACCAAGCGACACCACCTGCCGAGAACGTTTTACCAATGCCCTGGGCGGCGAGAATTGGTGGGTTATTGGGCAGGGCTACCTCATCGAGAGAGCCAGTCGAATCCGGAAATCCTTCCGAGCTCGCGGCGTTTTTCCCTGCCGTGGACAACCGTAGCCTTGGCACGGCAGCCAGCAGGCTGCGTGTGTATGTTCGCTCTGGCGCGTCGAGCACGGATCCGGTATCGCCTTGCTCGATGACTTTGCCGTGCCGCATGACGACCACCCGGTCGGTGATGGCGGAGACGACACCCATGTCATGAGTGACGAGAAGAATGGAAACGCCCGTCTTTTCGACGAGTTTGCGGAGCAAGATCAGGATTTGCTTTTGCACAGTCGCGTCCAGCGCGGAGGTCGGCTCGTCAGCGATGATCATGTCGGGGGACCCGGCAAGCGCAATCGCGATCACGATGCGCTGGCGCTGGCCGCCCGAGAACTGGTGCGGGTAGCAGTGATAGCGTTCTGACGCCTCGGAGATACCGACCTGGGTGAGGAGCTCGACCGCAATATCACGCGCCTTCTGCCGGTTCAGTTTGGTGCCGGCGTTCGCGTGGATCGCCTCCTCGACCTGAAGTCCTATTCCCATCAGCGGATCGAGGGACGCGGTGTGATCCTGGAAAATCGCGGCGATCCTTCGCCCGCGAATGGCCGCCATTTGATGGACGTTCATGCAATCGAGGGGGGCACCGTCGAAGACGATAGAGCCAGAGGTCTGTTCGAAGTTGGTCGTTGACAGGCCGAGAATCGCGTTGCCAAGCGTCGACTTGCCCGCGCCGGACTCGCCGATGAGGCCCAGAACCTCACCGCGTCGAAGGGTGATGCTGACGTCCTGCAGGATGGTCGTGCCGCTACCACCGGCAGGCGCGCGCAATTTCAGGGTAAGGTTGCTGACCGTCAGCAACGGTTTGTCTCTGTTATCATGCGTCATGGGAACTACTCCGCGGATCAAGACGACGTCGGACGTCCTCGCCGACGAAATTGATGCTTGCTATGAGGCTAAAAAGGGCGATGCCGGGGAACACGCTGATCCAGTATTGACCCGTCATCAGGTACTGAAAGCCGTTTGCGACGGTCGAACCCAGCGAAGGCTTGTCGATCGGCACGCCGAGGCCAAGAAATGAAAGGGTAGCTTCAAGCGCGACGGCATGGCCCAGTTCGATAGGGATCAAGGTAATTGCAGGTGCGACGCTGTTGGGCAGAAGGTGCCGAAGGAGGACGCGCCACGTGGGAAGGCGCAGGAGCCGGGCGGCGTCGACATATGGTTTACCGATCTCACTGAGCGCCACCCCACGCGCGAGCCTGGCATAGCTCGCCCATTGTACGATCACGATAGCGAGGATGATACGGTCGACACCAGGCCCCAGAGTGACGATTGCGACGAGCGCGACGAGGATCGTGGGAAGGCTCAGTTGCAGATCGACGACGCGCATGATGATCGCGTCGACCCATTTCCCGAAATAGGCGGCGCTCACACCGAGGATCAGACCGATGAAAGCGGCGATGGCTGTGCTGGTCACAGCGACGAGCAGACTGAGCCGCAGGCCATAGAGGATCGTGCTGACCACGTCCCGGCCGAGCCCGTCCGTTCCCAGCAGGTACATATATCCGCTGGACCCAGACGAGCCGGGCGGCGAGGAGGCCTCCCACGCCTGGATCTGCAGGGGATCATACGGGTCTTGCGGTGCAATCAGCGGCGCGCCCAGCGCCAGAACAATGTAGGCGGCAAGCAGAAGTATGGATGCGCGCATGCGATAGTTTTTCGGGAAGCCCCAGAGAGCGCGAAGTGTTTCGGCCTTCATAATAGTCCCCTTCATGTGGAAAGACGCACGCGCGGATCGAGCACGGCATAGGTGAGGTCGACGAGAGCGTTCAGCCCGACGAAGACGACTGCGACAAAGGTGAGGGTGGCCATCACGACGGGCCGATCGAGAAGCTGAATGGAATCGATGAGGAGCTTGCCCACACCCGGCCATGCAAAGATCGTTTCCACGACAACGGCGAACGCCAGCATCCCACCGAATTGCATGCCGACGATGGTAATAATGGGTATGCTTATGTTGGGGAGCGTATGCCCAAACAGGATGCGCTTGGGCGACAGGCCCTTGGCCCGGCAAAAGCGGATGAAATCCTGCGCTTCCACCTCAATCGTTCCAGCCCGCGCCAGGCGCGCGATTAGCGCGATCTTTGGAATGGCGAGGGCAAGGGCCGGCAGGGCAAGATGGCGCAGTCCGTCGAATGTGAGGAAGCTCCAGTCCTGGCCGAGGAACGAGACCGTCTGCCCGCGCCCGCTCGACGGAAACCACCCGAGCGCGATCGCGCCGATAAGGATGAGCATCATACTCAGCCAGAACGAGGGGAGGCTGAGGGCGAAGACGCTCGCCTTCAGGACGATGCGATCAAGCGTCCCGCCTTGGCGCCGGCCAGCCACGAGACCGAGCAAAACGCCACAGGGGGCGGCGACCAGCATCGCGGTGAGGGCAAGCTCGAATGTGGCCGGCAGCTTGCTCATAACCAACGGGAATGCCGGAAGATGATAGATATAGGACGTCCCGAAATTGCCGGTGACGACGTTGCCCATGAAAAGCAGGTACTGCCGCCAAAGGGGCTGATCCAGGCCTAGGGCAATCGTGGCATTGCGGATGTCCTCGGCTGTCGCCGTTTCAACGTTGACGACATTGAAGACGGGATTGCCGACGCTGTGGATTCCAGCAAAGCCAATCACCGACATGACGAGAAGGAGAAGGACGGCTTGCGAGAGCCTCCCGGCGATCATGGTCATCATGGCGCGCGTCTCACTTTGTTGCAGGGCTGGCTTGCATGGCGGTTGTCCAGCCGCGCGGATGGACGGCATAGTCGCCGACCTTGTCCCCGTGACCGACGATCAGATGAAAATGGTAGAGCGGAATCACCGGATAATCCGCCAGGACGGCCTCCGTCGCTTGGGCAATCGCTGCGTTACGCTCCAGACCGTCGTCCATGTCCATTGCCTCGGCGAGCAACTGGTCGAAAGCTGGATTGCTGTATTTGCCGTAGTTGAGTGAGCCCGTTCCAGCATCGTCGTTCGCGGTGCCGAGCAGGGCGCCGAGGCAGAAGGTGACGGCCTCGCCCGAGCAGCCACCGTACCAGACCGGATATTCGCCCTTGGAGCGTTTGGTGGCAAAGACGGAGAAGGGGGCGACTATCGGCTGAACCTTTACGCCAATCCTCGCCCAGTTCTGTGCGACGGATTGCAGAGATTCACTGTCTCCTGGATAGCGGCCTCCCGGGCCGGCGAGAACGACCCTGAAACCATCAGGATAACCGGCTTCGGCAAGAAGTGCCTTGGCCTGCTCGTAGTCGGGTGGGCTGACGGTCAGCTTCTCTGAGGTTCCAGCGAGACCGGCCGGGAACAGCTGTGCGGCAGCTGTGCCATATCCGAGAAGGATTCGGTCGGCGATAAAAGGTCGGTCGGTGGCCATCGTCAACGCTTGGCGCACACGCTTGTCTCGGAAAGGGTTGGCAATTGCTTTGCCCGCCAGGTCGGTCACGCTTGGTGCGTTTTCGCGACCGATGTCGAACTGAAGAAAGTTCGACCGGGCAGCGGCAGTGCTTTCGACTTTCTTGCCCTTCTGCTGCAGCCCCGCGACATCGCGAGCCGGGATATAGTCCGCAACATCGACATCGCCGGTGGTTAGCGCCGCGACCCGCGCCGCCGGGCTTTCGATGACACGGAAGACGACATTGTCCCACGCGGGGGTTCCGCCCCAGTATGCGTCGTTCCTCGTTAGGGTCAGAACCTCGCCGGACTGCCAGCCGTTGAATTTGTATGGGCCAGTTCCGACCGGCGTGGAGTCGGCATTGAGCGCCTCCGTCTTGGCGAAGCCGTCTGCCCTGTCCTTCATGATGAAGATAGAGGTTAGCGAAAGCGGAAGGGTCGGAGCGCTCTCACTTGTCTCGATGACGACGGTCATGGGGTCTGGCGCCGTCACAGCCTTGATTGCCTGTGTATAGGACTGGAAGCCGCCGCTCGGGGGCTTCAAGAAGTCGCGGATACGCTCGATCGAGTAGACGACGTCTTCCGCCGTGAAGGCGGAACCATCATGAAAGGTAACGCCTTCCCGGAGCTTGAACTCCCAGGTCGTCTCGGACACCCTCTTCCACGAGGCAGCAAGGCCGGGCTGGGGATTCAACTGCTCGTCCTGGTTTACCAGCCGCTCGTAGATGTGCGACAGAAGCGAATTGTTCTCGTTGAGATCCGCATAGTGCGGGTCAAGCGTCATCAGCTTCATCTGTGTTCCGACACGAAGATCCTCAGCGTGGGCAATGCCCGCCAGAAGCGCTGCCGATGCAGCTGTGCCAAGCGCCGCGGCGAGCGTGAACGAACGGAATTGGTGCATGGATGCCATTATGGTGTTCCCTCCTGGATGTTTTTCTGGCTACGTGAGACACGTAAGGGTGTTTGAAACACGCGAATCGCTGTTCACGGAGCAGGGGCGTACTGCTCCGTGGGGAGGCGCGTGCGGTTTCGATCGCTGAAGTGGCGCTTCGGCCTACGGGCTAACGCGGCTGCGACGTGATGAGGATGGAAAGGTTTCTATTGATGATTGCAGGCAAAGTTCTGCTATTCTCAGAATCAGCCATGATCCGAGCTCCTACCAGCTTGATTGTGGTCAGGCCGTGTCTGGTGTTGTGAGCACCGGGCGCGGCTGAATGAACCACTAAGTGCCATATGAACGAAAAAAGTTCAACCGAGAACGCTGACTTTTATGAATGTAATTACGGGAGCTCAAATTCGCGCTGCAAGAGCGTTGGTTCGGTGGACTGCTGAAGACTTAGCGACTGCGGCCAGCGTGGGTATCTCTACGGTTAGGCGAGCCGAGGCGGAAGATGGAAAGCCAAACGTAACAGCAGCCAACTTAAAGCTGATCCGGCTTGCTCTTGAGAACGTCGGTGTTGAATTTCTCGCTGAGAATGGCGGTGGTGCGGGCGTGCGCTTTACGAAGCCGTCCTGATTCGTTGCTTTGAGGTCAAACAGCTCCCGGTGGATTCCAGCTTAGTCGCCTGATTGGGCGTTTCCGCAGAGCGTATTCTAACGTTACGAATTCCCGGGCTTTGCCTGGACCATCAGACGGTTGCGACCCAGCGGCGAGCGACCGCATAGCTGAAAAGGCAGAGATGGTCGCCCGGTCCAGCCTGCAATCGATTGTCAAATGGAAAAGCCGCGCTGGCGGCAATAAGGCAGTCGAAAAGAATTCCTAGGTTTGCGATCTCGACCGAGACGAGAGTGCTTGGCTCGTCGAGTGGCGCGACTTCACGTGCTAGAGCGACAGCCCGCTGGCGATGAAAGCGATGATCGCTCGCGGCCTTCGCCGGCTGCCGAAATCGTAGGTAGGGACACGACCGGCTGAAGCTGCCGAAACGACGTTGGACAGAGGAAGGGAAGGTGGCGAAAATCATTAAAGCTGCCGGAGTCGGTCAAGCTGATGATGGTGGAACCGCCGGTCTTATCAGGTATGGCCGGGAAGGCGCTCGACCGAGCTCCGCAGGTAGTGCAGCGGATGATTCTGGAGCTTGGCTTAGGGACATTATGGGAAGCGGTGGCGCGGGCACGAGGAACCGTATATTCAGCTAAGGGACAATCTTCTCCCCAAGGCGCAACTCTGCTGCCTTTAGATATCCGATAATGCAAGATTATCCGTCTATATTCCTACCGGACGAGCGGTGCGCTTATTAAGTTATTTTGCGGCCAAATGTGCACATCCGGGCCAGGGAGCTGGCTACGGATTCGCCCGTTTTCTCATGCAATTCTGCCCAGGCGATCACGCCTTCTCAGCCCGGCTGGGCCTTGTCGCGTGTGCGAGGGCCAGCGCGCTTGCTGCGGCCTTCTTCGCCGGCATCGCACTTAATTCGCGGGGCGATCTTGTTTGGTCGCGCTATTTAGGCCAGGTGCTGGGCGCTCGCCCGGCCCTGAAAACTGCCGCAAGGTAGATGAGACAGTTCGGCGATCTGCGCGCGGAACAGCGCGACCGGCCGAATGAGATCGTCTTCGTCGCCGGCGGCTGACAGCACCCAAGCGGCTCGGCTTACGCTTCCACGATCCGGGCGTCGCAGGCCTTGATGTGCATCCGGCGCTCGCGCTGTCCCGCGCGCAGATCGCCAACCTGGGCAAAGCCAACTTCCTCTCCGGGCGGCAGCCCGATGCCGGGCGCCTGTTGGCTATGTCACGGCCAAACAGTTTCTCACCACCGTTGGCGTTGAAGGATGCGGGCCTGCTCCGCCGCAAAGGCGTGGAGGGGAAATCCTTCGTGGCGGCAGAGCTCGAGGCGGAATAGATGGTGTTTAGCGTAGCGAGAGCTTGTCGGTTCAGACCAGCCTGTTGATGTTTTGACGAAGCAGTGCCGGAAATATCTTCATGCCGCTTTTTTGAAATCCATCGACGAATGCGTCGACGGAGGGAACCGTCTTTCGGAGATTGTGCCGGGCTCGTTTGACGCTGGAGATCAGCGCCTCGGGAAACGCCGCGTATAGATCGATAAGGAATTCATCTGGAGACTTACTTGCCACCCCATATTTGACAAGTTCCCTTGCCGGAAAGTCCTTGAGGTTCCAGGTGACGATAAGGGAGGCTGCTCCAGCGATGGCGGCGGCCAAAACATGCCGGTCGTCAGGATCGGGTAGTCGGAGGTCCGGGATCAAACGGCGATAATCGGCGACATCGGCGTCCGGCAGGACCGCTTTCATCCTATCGCGTGTCGCTACGAGGCGCTCGATGGGCAAAGTCGGCGTGTTGGCCGCGAGATTGCGGATCCACTCTCCATGTATGTCGTCCGTCCAGCGTGCTTCGACCAGACCGTCGAAGGCGCACTGGACCAAGACATTGCGTAGGTGAAATGGATACAGGACGCAGGCATCATAGACCGCGACGGGCGGTTTAGAGGCCATGGGTCTGAATGAGATTCTCCGTGTCTTCGGCAAGCGCATCCATCGCGGCCTGGCGTGTGTCGAGCCTGGTCTTCAACGCGAGTACGTCCTTGAGGAGAGCGCGACGATGCTTGCCCACGTAACGGAACGGCAGATCGCCGCGATCCATGCGCAGAACGACCAGAGGACGGGAGATGCCTAGGATCGCGGATGCTTCTGTTGGGCTCAATTCCTGCTCCTCAGTGAGGAGCGCAACTCGTTCGCCGCGCAACATGTGGGCCAGAAGGGCCTCAACCGCGGCGGCGGCCGACGGTGGAATCGAGAGCTTATGCTCGCGTCCCCCTTCTTGATGAACATGAAGTTCCAACCTGTCGCCAGCAGTAAGCTTTGGCAGCGGCGAGGCTGCCATGCGGTCCCGATCCGACAACCCGGCGAAGTGAATGATTTGGCTGGCCATGATGCGGTCTCCTTGACGGCAATATAGGAGCTGCGATGCCTAACTGCAATAACTGAAATCTCAACTCGTATCATGCGAGCGTGCCGTGTCATCGAGCATCGGAAGGCCCGGAGGTGAAAGGGTCAAACATCGTTGAAACGCAACGATGCTGAATATCGCACCCATCCTCTCGAGCACTGAGTCCACGTGCGTAATGAAAAGGCCTCCTCCGACGCTTGATTTGCTTGAAGAATGTAGCTTTCCTCGAGCCAGGCGAAGCCCGCCTGCTTGTTGTTGAAACAGATGAGGCACATCGGACCAGACGGTGATCAGAGCGATCTCGTCTGGGGTTTGGGTAGAAGTGAAGCCCGCTCGGCGCTTTCGAGGCGTGCGGTGCAAACCGATAAAGCGGTTCTTTGCAGCACGGTCACACGCTTGATCAGCCAAGCTAAGTCTTCTTCATCGATTCTATAATGGCGCGAATATCGGGCCCCGATATAGGCTTTGTCGAGGCGAGCAAAGCGCTGCGCGGCAAAGAAGCTGTCGCGGGGCCAGACCGCGATCAGCCGCGGCGTGACCCGCTCCGCATGTGTACGCAGCCAGGCAAGTCGATGCGATTTCGGGCTGTGAAGCGTCAGGACACGTAGGGTACCATGGTAGAGCTGTTCGGCCGTCTGATGAAGGTCAAAGGCTGCTTCCCTGTTGTAGCCACGCCCCACAGCATGCTTCGCCAGTTCGAAGCGATACTCGGCGTTCGGGAACCAGTGATCGAAATGCTGGAGCATCTCGGCTCTGGCCACCTCTAAATCCAGCGGTTTGGGTTTAACGAAGGGAAAGCCTAGCCTGTTATGGATCATGATGCCGTCGCGGACGATGTCCACGAAGAAGGGACGACCGTGAACAAGCTGGTTGTTTAAATCCATGATTGAATAGACGATGAAGTTGACCGGCGTCTTCAGACACCTCGTGACCGTCAGTTCCCACCACAGGCGATCCCTGGCCCGATCCCAGAAACCTGGATCGGCAAAGGTTTTTGTGCTGACGACGACGAGCAGGTTGTATGCAGCGCGATCGTCACCCTCGTACGCTTCGACACCCAAACAGTTTGCGCAGGAGCCAAACAGAACCAGCTTCACGATACTGCCGGCCGTGCCCTTCTTCAGTTGCTTGTCTTTCTGTGCCTGCTCGAACTCCTCAAAGAGGATACGCGCGACCGATCCCAGTTCACGACGCCTGTGCTCGGGGAGATGACCAATATGTTCAGGCGACGTCAGTTGAACATGCGCCCTCGTTGCATGCATATGGCGGAGGGCTTCGGAGTGCTGTTCGCCAATAGCGCCTTTCATAATGCGTCCCCGTCGGACTCCAGGAAGATCTCGGCGCCGCTGCCAAACATGAAGAGGTTAGGCTGCAGGGTTTGCCCGATGCGTATCAGATCGGCCTGCGCTGAACGCACGTGCTGCCAGGGGAAATCCGGGGGCGATCCATAGTACTCGCCCTTGCGCAGGACCGCATCAAGCTTGCCCGCAACGCCGGCAAGTGTCGCGGCCGGTGTGCTCATCAGGGCGTCGGCTGTCATCATTTCAGTACGATCAGCTCGTACCTCGGCTTTCGCGGCCCGAGTATATCCTAAGGCATCATCCAAACGATTCCAGGCGTCCTGGCGGTTCCGGTAGGATGCTATTGCCCTTGCCCTTACGGCCTCATGCCCAGATGCATCGCCACAGATCCGATCTACTTCTTCCAGGCTGAATGCGCGGACCGGCTTCATTTCTCCGGGGAGCATGATTTCGACCTGTGGAAATCCGATAGCAGCAACCATCTGGCGTTCAAGATCCAGCTGCAATTTCCAAAGGCGCTGTGTTTCATTGAAGGCTTCAAACCATTGTCGCCAAACGTCCAGCGCGGGGTCGCAGATCTTGTTGGGGGCAAATGCCTTTACACTCTCCGTGCCGGGTCCAAATGGCAACGTTGCCATGGTCGCCATCGTGCACGTCAGCAGCATCCTGCGCGTGACGGAAGACAAAGTCGTGGTATCGTCCGAATCAGCCATTGATCCGAGCTCCTATCAGCTTGGGTTGTGGTAAGGCTGAGTGGAGTGTTACCGCACTCCGCTTAGCCGCCTGGTTATGCCAAATTATATCACTGGCATAATTTGGCGGTTCTGGAAATTATGTCAAGGTAATAATTTTGATCACTGAAGAGCAAATTCGGATGGCGCGAGCGGCACTGAGATGGGGTGTCCGAGATCTGGCCCGCGAAGCTCAGGTGACGGCAGCGACTATTACGCGTATTGAAGCTGGAAAGCCCGCACATGCCTCCACATTGAAGGCAATTCAGGAGGCGTTTGAAACCGCTGGTGTGGAGTTCATCCCGGAAAACGGGGGCGGTCCTGGGGTGAGGCTGGCGAAGAAGACTATCCGCTAATCATAAGCGCAGATGATACGTGAGGAAAAGGCTACCGCAATCTGAACGCCTCGACCATCGCCTTCGTGACGTCGCCAGGGAAACAGACCGGCGCATATCCGCCCGGTTTGCTATAGGCGCTCCGCTTGCCGCAGCGCCGCCCCGCGCGGTCGCGGCTATATGGACATGCACATGAGCTGGGATAGGACTCGAGAGATTCCGCGATAATGCGCTGGATCAAGACCGAGTCCGGAACGACGGGGACGGCAACCTCGATCTCCTCCGGCTTGTTCTCCTTCTTTGCCGGTGCGGCCTTCGTCCTGGTCGCGGTTTCGGAAAGAAAGCGAGTGGCGATCCATCCCTCATGCTGGGTGAGATCATCTCGAATTCTGGACCAGTCTCCCGCCTCGTCCATCAGGAAGACCTTTCTCCCGGCATCGAAACGATCGATGATAGAATCGGTGGTTGAGGGACCCGATCGAAACCCCACACGCTTGCCCGACACGTAGCGAATAGCCGCATCGACAGGCCGAAGCACCAGGCCATCGCTGGATGGCGTCTCGACCTTTGCGCTCGAGAGTTCGCGCGTCGGCTTTGCGGTGTCCTCTACCGGTTCGGTGTCAGCCGCCCTTTCAACGCGAGACGACACTGCATCCTGGGACGAAGGCACGGTTGACCCATCGTCCATCTGTCTGAAGAACGCATAAATCAGCAGTGCGCCTATGAGCCAGTATCGTTTCTTCATCCCCTATCCCCGCCCGAATTCTGGCTCACTTGAACC
This sequence comes from Shinella sedimenti, assembly GCF_022601905.1. Classification (NCBI taxonomy): domain Bacteria; kingdom Pseudomonadati; phylum Pseudomonadota; class Alphaproteobacteria; order Hyphomicrobiales; family Rhizobiaceae; genus Shinella; species Shinella sedimenti. The sequence continues at coordinate 92,023 of NZ_JAKVIN010000010.1, read as the reverse complement.
CGGCAGACAAGTCTAGGGTGAGGACGAAAACTGATTTCCCGTTGGTCGTGAATTTGCTATCGTGTCGCCTACAATAGGAGGCTGGACAATGACTGGATGGGATCGCTCGCCTGGACCGGACAATGACTATGCCGGCGCACAGCCCACATCGTCCGTCTGGCGCGGTACGTTTGTCATGGTGCTCGCGCTCTTCGCGATAGGGCTTATCATCGGTTGGCTCGCATAGAGCCGGCTGCCTTAAGCCCCAACGCAGCGCGATCGACACGCGCCCGAGCGGATGGACGTTTCCACATCCGCTCGGATATTGAGGGACCGCTGCTCGGTGTGGCTGCCTTACGCCGCTTCCCAGACCTGGTTCAAGATCCTGGCGGCCAGCGCCGCCTTGTCCTGTGGCAGGAAGCGCCCATAGTGCTGCTGCACCACATCCGGCGTATCCTGGATCGCATAGCTTGCCTGTTCATACGACCCTGTTTGCTTGAGAATGTGGGTTGCCAGGATGTCCCGCACATTATGCGGTCCATGAGGCAGCAAGCCTTTGATGGCGCCACGACCTGTATAGGGATTATAGATGCCGTACCGCTGTATCACGGTCCGCCAGGCTTCATAGAAGGTCGCTGAATTATACGCGGCATCCACGCTGTTCGTCTTCACCGTCTTGACGAACAATGTTCCGGGGTCCTTTGCCGGTCCAAGCAAGACGCCGCGATGCCGGTCGATATAGGCTTCGAGATATTTGTAGAGATCGAGCAGGTCCGGCAGAATGAGCCGGAACGGTTTCTGCCCGAAGAAGGACGAGCCGGCGTTCTTGAAGGCGACAGACGGAACGAGCACCTCCCATCCTTGCTCGCGGTCGCTCCAACGCAGTTCCCCGCACTTCATATCTTCAAGGCGCCGTTCGGATGTCGGGAAATGTCCGCGCGGGCAGACGCGCAGCTGGCGAAGGTTCTTTTGTCGAAGACCGAGATGCATCCCGAGACGAAGCAGCAGGAAGGATCGAACGGCCTCCGCGGCAGCACGTGGGTAGCGGTCCTCGTCCGGCATCCGGTTCAGGATCTCGTCTGTGATCTTGCGATATTCCGCCAGCGGGCTTTCCGCTTCCAGAACACACATGATCGGTTCGAAGGGGTCACGATGCACGCGCATGACCCGCTGGATTTCCTTCGAGCGGTTGGCGGCGTGCCGATGAAACGCGTCGCAGGCGCCATGCCAGTCGCGCTGGGCGAATGCGATCTCCTCCGGTGCGATCAGACTATCGATTGGCCGCACATTCTTCAGAAGCTCGGGATGCTGCCTAATCCAGCCGACCTCAGCGCGTGTCAGTGCCTGGGCGACCATCAGCATGTCTTCTTCCCATTTGGTATAGAAGCCGCGGCGCCGCTCGCGCCATTGCAGATACCAGTCCCAAACGCCGGGAAAGATCAGCAGGCCAAAGGTCAACTGGCTGAGCGGCACGCCGCGGCCTTTGACGACGCCGGCGGGCGACGCTGCCAGCGCGCCGAACATCAGGCCGAGATGCTCGATCTTCTGCGCGGCCGTCTCCTCGCCCCATACGCCATTCCGCTGAAAGCCGATCGCCGTCAGTGTCGAGGTCTTGAATCGGATCAGGTCGGCCATTTCCATGGCAAGCCGCGGCGGCGCTTCGACCACTCCGGACAAGAGATCCGGGTCTTCGAAGGTTTCCGCAGTGTTGTTGTTGGCATTCGCGATCAGGGAGTTGGTGCGCGGAGACAGCGCCCCTCCGCCATAGGCTATCCCGGGAAAGCGGATGGCGTAACGCTGTTTGCTGGCCGCGGCTTGATACCGCCGATAGTCCGTCGATCCCGAGATGATGACCCGGCGCACCCAGTCGACGATTTCCTCCCGCTTGTTGAACGGCAAGCTGCTGAAATCATCGGGAAGGTGCCAAGCAATCCGACGCCGCTGCGCCGGGGTGATGTCGCTCAGGTCATGGCCGTGCAGGGAACGGGCCTGACGGGGGAGCTTCGCCTTGAAGTAGCCCGCAGGCAGCCGGTATCGATGTTCGATGCGCGCGAGGATATCGAAGCTGGCGATGGAGCGCGGCACGCGCTCGCCCTGGATCCAGGACAACAAGGTCTTGTGGTCAAACGTCTCGCCAAGGCGGACGACGGCGCGAAAGAGCTGCCAGTAGCTCTCGCCAAAACGGCGCATCTGATAGACCAGAGCATCCTGAAACGCGGCTGGGTCGTCGCTCGCCTCGAACAATGGCTCCGGAAACGGAGGGATGTGTTTAGGCTCTGGTCCTCTTTGAACTGAGGTCGATCGAGCGCGAAAGCCCTCATCTCCAACCTGCGCCTTTCTGGTTGCAGTTGCGGCTTCTGCGGCTTCAGGCTGGCCTAATCCGCGGGATCGGGATGCCTGCTGTCTTGACGAGCGGACGTCCTCCGCTACGGGTGGGGCACCCAGCCATCGCAGGATGGCATCCAGGGCGATACGGATCTGCTTCTTGAGATCGCCGGTCAGTTCTTCACCGAGGCGGCAAGTGTGTGCGATCTCCGTCCAGTCGAAACGACCATTCAGGAGGGGAGGGATCAGACGGTGCGCGATGAGTTTGGTGAGATAAGCCTCGATGGCGCTCGACGAACGCTTCGAGGCGATTGGCGCGATGCGCAGCTCGCAGAATTTCGAGATCTTGCGCTGAAAATGACGTGATGAAAGGTCTGGTTTTGACATGCTCGCATTCCCGTTCACTCGACATCAATGCCGAGGGCGAGCGGAAATAGGGGGTGACGTTTAACAAAAAATGTACCGCAGCCGGCGCGTTGTGACGGGCGACATCGCTATAGAGCGACATATCAGCCACGGGACGAACAGCCCCGTGGCATGCTTCTCGGAGCGCAGAGGTCGCATTCATCGCAGTATAAGTCCAATAACGCCTTAGAAAATCAATGCAAACCGTAAAGATTCGTGAATGTAAAAAAATAAATTCGGGAATCGAAGGTGCGGTTCTCTTTTAAGAAGCTGAGGAGGCGTATCGATAACCAACGATAAAGGATACTTATCGGTGGTTAGAACCTCAACTGGCAATTATACCATGTGAGGAACCGTAATATTCCCATAGAGTTCCTTTAGCAAATCATTTACCATGATTTCAATGGCTTACGATCTTACCAAAATCAGCATGACTGCCCTGATGAGACCGACTTTTGAAGCCGGTGTCGCTCTCGCGCGTCTGGACGAGCGTATCGCCCGCTCGCCGGTCGGCCAGGGATGGATCGAACGATCCCAGTTCACCGACGCCTGCGCGTCCCTCTGGATCGACGGCGAGCTCGTGCATCTCGAAGATCTCGTCCTCCACGACGCGACCCGCGATATCCGCACCCCCACCCATGAGCTCGCAATCGCCCGCGACGTTCTTCGGACTCGCCGGCGCATCGCCGGGCAAGCGCCGGATTGGGCACTGTCCGCCGACGGTATCCGAACCCTGCGACAGCCCCAGGCATGGCCTGGATCATCAGACGGTCCTGAGAGCACCGCGGACGACAGCAACGCCAAGCCCGCGAAAATGGTCGAGCGGGAAGGGGAGGGGGATGATGGTGACGGTGCGGAGAGTTTGCCCGGCGTCGATTATGCCGCCATCGATGCGGTGCTGGCGCGGTCGGAGGCGGCGATCGAGAATGCCACGCGGCCGGGGCGCCCCGCGGGCAGCCGTGCTGCCGAAAAGGATGCGCTGGTCTATGATCTCGACTGGGACGAGGATGCCCGGCTCGACGAATGGCGCGGCGTGCTGCGCCAGGTGGAAAACCTGCCGGCGGTGCTGCAGACCATCGTTGCCCTAGATGCCTGGAACGAATTGTCTGTCCTTCAGCACGCGCCCTGGCTCGGCCGGCTGCTGGCCGCGTCGACGTTGCGCCATGCCGGGATCACCACCGGTGCCCATCTCGCCGCCATCAATACCGGCCTCAGAACCATCCCGGTGGATCGGCGCCGGCATCGCGATCGGGAAACCCGGCTGCTGGCCATCGCCCACGGATTCTTGGCGGCCGCCGAGATCGGCGTGAAAGAGCATGACCGGCTGACGCTGGCGAAGACGATGATGGACCGGAAACTGGCGGGCCGCCGGACATCGTCAAAATTGCCGGAACTGGTCGAGCTCGTCATGGCAAAGCCGCTGGTGTCGGCCGGGATGGTGGCGAAGACGCTCGAGGTGACGCCGCAGGCGGCGCGGCGGATCGTGACGGTGCTCGGGCTTCGCGAGATGACGGGGAGGGGGAGGTTTCGGGCATGGAGTGTGATGTAGTTGTGGCTATGAACTTGTTGAGCGAATGCAGCCGGCTTTCTCCGGTCTTAGAACTGGAATAGTCTAAGGCCTATCTGAAGTTCGAGCGTAGACCCTCCCAGCTTACAAGCCGGGCGACGCTCTCGCTGGGTTCCAGCAAAACGTAGTTCCAGCCCGAAGGATCCTTAGTCGACCCATATCGAATAGCGTCGAAGCCGGCTGACTTTGCGCAATCGGCAACGAAGCGAGAAAAGACATATTGCTGCCTCAGCCAACCCTTGCCTGTACGGGGCGCCGCGAGTAGAGCGGAGTTGGCAACAGTTATGAAAAGCTCGTAGGATGAAATTTCATCATCGATGTCGACGAGGTCGAAAACTTTCAACGGTTGATCGATCGCCAGTGCGGCGACGTTGAAATCCTTTTCAGGCTCGCCAATTTCCCTCAGAGCCGTGTTCGCCGTATTTGCTAGATAAATCATTGGCGAGCCGGCATGATTGAAGCGCCCTTCGGTCACATATTCAGGCGGCGCCGCACCGTAGGATTGGATTTCACTCGGCAACTGGCCGAGTTCTATCATACTAGCGGCTGCTCTCGCCCTATAGAGCAGGTGAGGAAGTGGCGCGAGCGAGACCGTCGAAGCGTGCTGGCGGATCGCCTCCAGAAGCTGCCTTGCAAGCTCATGTTCGAGGATCAGGAAAGGCGTTCGCCTTCCAATTATCGACAGTTCCACAATGGCTTCTTCCAACTCCTCGGCGTCACTGAACCGATGCTCGTACAGCCACATATTGCCAGCGATGTTTTCGTGACAGCGCGGACATTCGACAAAATGCCGCAGCGTAGAGAGTTCGGTCGGAGTGTAGCAGTCAACAATCCGCGAATACTCTATGAACCAGAACAGGCTCATCGCCTGCGTCTGGAATTCCATTTCCCGGTACGCCACGCCCGGCCAGTAGCGTTGAAAGTCGTCGTAGCAGGCATCGCAGCAGCAGATGCTCGACGTGTAGGCGGAGTCCACTTCTTGCGCGATAAGATCATTGAAAAAATTTATATCGTGCTGCGTAACCGGCATGAACGGCCCAACCACATTGTCGGGCACATATATTTCTTCTGAGCGCTCTGCAGATATTTCGTCAGACGAAAGACTATCCATATCATTGATTCCGGTTTAACCGGCAAAGGTTTAGCGGTGGAATTTTATGCTATCGGGCCGAAGCTGACTGTGACGCATCAGCCACGCGCTCAGCTTGGCTTCACACAGAACATTCAAGACATGCTCCGCTCGCAAGTGACGGTAAAGCGAGCCAATCTTTCGTCATCGATGACGCGGGTGCGGATGCCCTTGCTTTCCACCTCGCCGAGCGTCTCTCTGAGGCGGGCAACCCGGTTTCGGGCTTCGACGGTGGTTGCAAGCGCGAACTGCAAACCGCTGAAGTCTAAAATATCCGAGTGAAAATTGTTTGCTGAGCCGTGATGCGGCAAGGTCATGACGGCAATTCGCTCCCCGAAGTCACCAAAGAATTCCTGCCAAGGTCGTCGCCATTTATCCTGGCGCAGTGCGGCGTCACCCGTGCTTAACCAGCCACTGCCGCCCTGCTGCCAAAAGAACCGACCATAAGCTGGCTCTTCGAGAGAAGAACGCCACCCGCTGGGTAAACTGATGGGATCCCTGCGCTCTTCCGAGCGCGTGGACAATGGTCCCGAGTAAAGGGACATGGAAATCGAATTGTGACCTCCTGCAAAATGCCGGCTATAGATGTCGATAAGCTTCTTGGCGCCTTCGACAGACCGCAGTTTTTGGAGCAGCCGTTCCGCGAGTTTGACCGGGTCACTTCCGCGTAAGCCGATCGCCTTCTTGATATCCGTCAAGAACCGCTTGCGGGTCGCATCGACAACCGGATGAACGTAGGGGAGAAGAATCCAGTCTCCCCTGCGCCAACGGTCGCCTCGAAAGGCTCGCCACTCAAGCTGTAGATAAGAGCCGGACGCTGCAATAAAGGAGCCGCTTTCGAACTCACGAGATGTAGGGTCAGCAGGGATGAGCTGTTCATCGGTCGCGCCGTGTGGTGCGCGCCAGTAGGTTGCCAGCCGGCTTGCAGGTACTCTCTTTTGAGGAACCTCCTCAAGTTCTATCCGGCGGCCACCTGAAGGACCGTCGACCGGTCCATCAGGCTCTCCCTCGCGAGCAGGCGGAACGTCGTCTGGTCCGCCCTGCTGCAGGAAAATCACCCGCTCCGCGCCTCTTGAAAGCCACCAAGCTCCCGGGTCCTCGAAATAATCGAGCGAAGTCCTGGATGCTGACCCTTGCTCAAAATCGGAGAGCACGAATAATAGGCGCTCGACGGTATCGAGATATGGAACGACGACCGTTTTGGCCGGCGCCATGGCCTGAAGGCGATCAATGCCATTGATGTGATCGGCATGGAGATGAGAAACAAAGAGGACGTCCGTCATTCCGAAGGATGCCGCACGATATAGCGACAGTTCGCTATTGAAGGCACCGCTTCGCTCCGAACCACAATCGTAGACGTAAGAAAAACTGGTAATTGGACGGTCGCTCGTCGTGCGGATGCCATCAGGCCTTCCCTCGACTATCGAGATCAATCCCGAGTGGAAACCGCCATGACCGACCGGGTGCTGAGTTCGAGTGATTTTTACGTGCTGCATTGATTTTTTTTCAGAGGATTGTTTCAAAAATTCCTACCTCACATCTCCCATCGCGGAAAGCGAGCAGGGCATGATCTGTGATTTTAGCTTGAACGCCATTTCAGGGGTTCCGGGCGTTAGATCAAAGTCGAGGCGTAGAACTATTGGAATTTAAGGAATCGTGGGGCAGTCCGGCGAGGTAGGTCCGATATACCTCCGGGAGACCGTGGTGGCTCGCGCCGTTCCGCAAGTGGTCCAGGTAGGCGAGACTCGGGAGATGCAAGCCTTCCTGGGGCGACGCGAGGTAGGTATCGGCATCGATCCACTCCCCGTTCAAATTGAGCTTGACGGTCAGGCGATTGTAGGCGTTTGCGGACGGTTGCCTGTCGCGACGATAGCCCTCGTTGATGTCGAGCGAGGCAAAATCTTTGTCGCTTAGCTCCCAAACCACTCCCCAAGTATCATGGCCGATCTGCGGAGTGACCGACGACACGCCGCAGCCGCGGTTTTTTGATCGACGCGGAAAACACAGGATGTGATCCGGCAGATAGCCGAGGCCAATGAGCTTCGCGTCGGGGCAACGCTCCATCATCTGATCCGGATCCATGTTGGACCCATAGGCGAAGTAGAGCATGTTGCCTCCGTCTTTAAATGTCCCGACCAACCTATAGGCCATCATATAATCCATATTTTTCAAGTTCTTGCAATCCATGTGGAAGAAATTTACCATTCGTTATTGAAATCTCGTCCACTTTAGGCGAGACTGGATACCAGCATACGAGGATTTCCACACATGACGACGGCAAAAGCGGATCTCGATTCCGACATCATCAGCCTTGCGCGCCTGGCTCTCGCCGGCCGAGCTCAGGATATCCAGATGTTGGTGCAACGCATTGCGCGCAAAACACGTACGGATAAGCCTGATCTTTCCAGTTCGCTGACCGCTCTTCTTCGAGAAGCGCCCTCGAAAGAAACCCCGCTGCGCCGGATGGCCGAAGTCCCGATGCCGGTTGATTCCGATTCGCGCCTCCATCTTCTAAAGATTGAGGAGACTATCGAGCTCGATTATCCGCCAGTGCTAGCCACGGAGGTTTCCGCCGCGCTTGACCAGCTGATTGCGGAACGAGGCCGGCTCGAAGCGCTCGACGCGGCAGGGCTGGATCCGACCAGGACTGCACTTTTCGTCGGTCCGCCCGGGGTCGGCAAGACTCTTGCCGCAAGATGGTTGGCAAAACGGCTCGGCAAGCCTTTGATGATCCTCGATCTTGCCGCGGTTATGAGCAGTTATCTCGGCCGGACCGGAGCAAATCTTCGTCAGGTACTGGATTATGCCAAGCAGGCGGACTGCGTTCTCCTGTTAGATGAGCTTGATGCAATTGCAAAGCGTCGGGACGACCGCGACGAGGTTGGCGAGCTCAAGCGGCTTGTGACCGTACTTTTGCAGCAGATCGATGATTGGCCGGCGACTGGGCTGTTGCTTGCAGCCACCAATCATCCGGACTTGCTAGACCCAGCTGTTTGGCGACGCTTCGAGATGAAAGTTGAGTTTCCTATGCCAGAACGGCCGGCAATTCAGGAGCTCGTCAATGGCCTGCTTCGACCCCATGATGAAAACGCCGATCACTGGGCGAATGTCCTTTCGATCGCACTTCACGGTCAATCATTCAGTGACATTAGGCAGTCTGTGGAACGTGCGCGTCGGGCAGCTGCAATTTCGGGAGATGCGCTGGAGACCCATCTACAAGCCCTGATTTCGCCCGATCAGCTGTCAAAGTCAGAGCGCATCAATCTAGCGACGATGTTGGTTGATGGCGGCCTTTCCCAGCGGAGCGTGCAGAAGTTGACGGGCGTCGCCCGCGACACCGTACGTAGCCATTCGCGGACTGAAGCTAGCCCGCGCAAAAGGAAGGGTGTCTGATGGCGAGGCAGAATTTTCTCTTGGGGAAGGGCGAGCGCCTGGTATCTTCTGTCACAGGCGTCAGGGGTGGCTCCCCCAAACAGCATCCTTATACGTTTTTTGAGTCCCGGTCGCGTCTAGCACCAATGCTGACCCGCGCCGTTTCTTTGGTCGACAGATTGCCAGAAGCGGCATGTCCCGATGACAAAGCAGTTTTATCGGTAGTTCTCAATCCGGAATATATCGCAAAGTCGTTTTATCCGAAGGAGCTATTCCAGCAAGTCGGAGTCGAAGCGGTCGGGAGCCGTACGAGATCGATCACCCCGCAGAAGCGATCACTAGGACGGCCGGCAGAAGAGACTTTGACCACGGAAATCTTTGTGATGGGGTCAAGAGCGTCGCTGCGTAGCTGGAGCTCAGCTATGCCGCAATGGAATAACGTCTCCACCGCGACCAACGGAATTATCTCTATCGAGGAAATCGGTGCTCCTGACGCAGATGACAAGCTGAAAGGCCATCTGCCGGAAAAAGGGACCGTAACGTTTGAAGCGGTCCTCCACACCGATGAACTTCTTGGCGAGCAGAAAATCGTCCACGCGTTTCGGACATATCTTGCGGAGCTTGGAATCGACGCCCCAATGGACAACCGCTTTTACGCGGGCGGGCTTTGCTTTGTCGAGATAACCGCGCCAAGTGAACGCGCCGAGGACATTGCGACATTTACCGCGGTCCGCGCACTTCGGCAGATGCCGACCCTTCGCGTGCTCCGACCGACAATTCGGGCGGCCGCTACCCCGTCGCCTCAGATTCAATATCCCTCGGAAGCGCCGATGGATCCGGGAATCAGGGTTGCCATCTTTGATGGTGGTGTGCCAGACAATCATCCGGTGACAGCCTGGACGACGCCAATCGATACCACGGGCGTAGGCAGCTCCCATGAGGATCTTCGCCGTCACGGCGTGCATGTCACATCGGCTTTTCTGTTCGGCCATATCGACCCGACTAAACCGCTTCCAAGACCTTACGCGCCGGTTGAGCACTATCGTATTCTCGACACCGACCCCAGCCAGGATCCGGATGGGCTTTACGAGGTGCTCTACCGGATCGATCAGACACTGCTTGCTCGGCAGTTCGACCTGGTCAACATCAGTCTCGGGCCAAATCTCCCTATTGAGGATGACGATGTTCACGCGTGGACTGCGGTGCTCGACGACCGGTTCGCGAGGAACGATACCCTGGCAGCGATCGCTGTCGGAAACGATGGAGAGCGGGACGCGGCACTTGGGTTCAATAGGATACAGGTGCCTTCCGACTGTGTGAATGCGATGGCGGTTGGCGCCGCCGATAGTCCCGACGCTACCTGGGCACGAGCGCCATATAGTTCTGTCGGTCCTGGCCGAAGCCCAGGTCTTATCAAGCCTGATCTTGTCGATTTCGGCGGTTCGCTGCAGCGACCGTTCCTGGTTGCAAGTTTGGACGGAAGACCACAGCTCGAGGTAACCGGAGGAACTTCCTTTGCCGCACCGAGCCTGCTGAGGGTAGCCGCGGGCGTGAAGGCACACCTTGGCGCCAACGTCGACATGCTTGCAGTAAGAGCATTGCTCGTTCATACGGCGGAGGAAACATCGATTTCTGCTGAAGAAGTCGGTCGGGGTCGGGTCGCCCGAACGATGGACGACATCCTGTTGTGCGACGATGACACCGTCCGGGTTATCTACCAGGGTACTATTTCCGCACGCAGCTACGTGAGGGCGCCAATCCCTGTTCCGGTTGCCGAAATGGAGGGCAAGGTCCAGATAACGGCGACGATCTGTTACAAGACCCTGACGGATCCCCACCATCCAGGTAACTACACACGAGCCGGATTGGAAATTGCCTTCCGTCCAAAAGATACGAAGCGAAAAGAAGACAAGAAACTGCATGCGGATACGCAGAGCTTCTTCGGCAAGGCGCAGAAGGGTCTGACGGAGGGGGATCTGCGCCGGGACGCCTGGAAATGGGAGAACACGCTCCACGCCTCTGTCGGTTTTCTTGGAAAAAGTCTGCGCAATCCGGCCTTCGACATCCACTATAATGCCCGCCTCGAAAGCCGAGATTTCGAACCAGAAGACGAGTTACGCTACGCACTCGTTGTCAGCGTTAAGGCCAAGCGTGTCGCGGATCTCTACGATCAGATTGTCCGCCGGTATCAGACGCAGCTCGAACCGCTGCGTCCAGTTGTCGAAATTCCGATCCGCAGGTAGTCCACATCAATCGCACCAGCGGATCTTTCCGTTTCGAATGAAAAAATGGGAGCGGCAACCAATCTGCCGCCAGACCGAAGGGTGAAGCGTGCCTGTTCCATCCTTTTCTACTCTAGCACGCCAGACGGCTTTCTCGTCAGGTACCAAGTTCATCTCGAGGACTGCTCCGCATCCGCAGGGGCACACCATCGTCGCCTGCCACGGGTCTCCGTCTTCATTCAAGATGTATAGGGTTTTCGGGGCAACAAACCGAGGCATGCTGCCTTCGCGGACTACGCCGCGGTAGGGGCGGCGTAGCACTGCGCGGAGTGTCCCTGCGACATATTGAGCGGCATCTCGGAGCCACATCATGAACGCGCCTCCGAAAGTTCCGGCAGGCCAACAAGCGGCGAAATCCTGCCGTGGCCAAGCCAAGGGCGCAGGAGTGCGCAATCTTCCTGCTCTTCGTCTGCAGTCAACCGCAATTGACCCAAGCTGAACTCTATCGAGCCGACATCGCTGTTCGGCATCTGGCGATAGGAGTGTACCCGTGCCAGAAAATCGTTCACCGCCAAGGCTGCCGCGAACATATTAATGCTGATCACCGCGGGCCGGCTGACGTTCAAGCCGCGGAAATACTTATCGCGAACCTGCTGTTCTTCCGCTTGCGGATCGGCTTCGGCCAGGCCTTCCTGCGCAACGGTGCGAAGCGAGATCACGTCACGCGAAATCAAGCTCGACCGTCCGGGGACGATGTAGTGGACCGTGCCGAAGATGTCGCGGATTCGCCCGGCCGCATCGCCCTCACCAACCGCATCGAGCATGACGCCAACGTCGAAATACGGAATGATATGGTATGTAGAGACCAAATTCATCGCGAAGCGCCCGGTATGCGTATCGACGCAACCGAAAATAACATCGCAGACCGAGAGCGAGTGGATCGCCGCCGGTGACATCAATGTCGACGGGACCTTGATGATCTTCGTCGGAAGCTCTGTTGCGATCGCTGCGGCTTCAGCCACATCGACCTTGAGCCGATCGGCGCGGGCATCGGCGACGCTGCTGTTCAAGATCCGGTTAAGATTGCGCTCCTCGACGGTATCAGGGTCGATGATGACGATTTCGCCGAAGCCGAGGCGGATGAGCTGTTCAAGCAAAGGGCTGCCGGTTCCTGAAATACCGACAATGCCGGCGCGCAGTCTTGCAAGCGTTGCAGTGGTTCCGTCCCCGAAGGCCTGATCCTGAGATCGGGCGAACGGAGAATTGCGATTGTGAGCCTTTGCAGGGAAGAGCCGAATGTCAGGCCCTGCAACGCTGATCATGTCCATCGACCGCATCTCGTCAGCTTGCCAAAGATAGCGGCCAAACAGCCGTCCACAGGGTTGCATGACGATGCTGCCGTGAGGAATATCGGCACCGACCCACGAGCGGACCACCGGCAACAGCTCGCGATCACCGACATCGTCAACTTCGGAGAACTGCGGGAAGTTGCCGGGGTGGCAATGAACCTTCACCACACTCAGCCCGAGCTCTTCTGCATGATCGAGATGTGGAATGATCAGGTCGGTCGGCCAGGAAATGCGGTCGTCGAGCCTTTTGCACTTGTCATGATCGAGCAAGACGACATCGCGAACGGAGAGGCGGTAACGGTCTCCATGACCGCTTCCGCCGCAGAGCAGGAGGGCGGCGGCCTCAAGACCGTCACCGGGGAAGAGATGATGACGCAGAACTTCATGCTGGTCGATTGTCATGCTGAGGGTGACGTTCATCGAGAAGCCTCCTGCTCAAAAATCTCCTCAATGAGGAAGACGTGGGTTTCCAGGCAGTCGACGCCGGGCACCCACAGGTTCGCACCAGAACGATGACGTGACCAACGCTGGAAGATCTTGCCCTCGATCGGCTGTTCGACCTGCGTCTGCGGGATCTCGCGCCCGTCGATGCGGGACAGCTTGGGATAGACGTAGAGCATGTCGAGCGGGGTCATGGGGTAACCCTGTTCGATGCGGATCGCGAGCGACACGCTCTTATGGTCGAAGCAGGAGGGCACCTGGAAGTCATGAAGGATGGCCCACGTCGAGCCGTCCTTGACGATATCGAAGCGATGACCATAGACCTCCAGGAAGGCCATGTCGGCGTCCAGGAGCGGCGCATCGCGCCGCCCCTGAACTTCGCCGTCGGTCTGTTCCTTGCGGATAGCGCGGAACTTCTCTGTGCCTGGATGCCGGAGGTCCACCTTCTCGTCGAGCTCCACCTTCTGCGGCTTGTGGCCGGCGAGCTTGACGCGAAGCGTATAGTTCTCCGGCGGGGTCAGGCCGGCGAGAACGAGAACTTCGCGGCCCGTAATATACGGCTTGTCCCAGACGAACGACTTGTCGTTGATCTTGAAGCGGTAGCCCCTTGCGAGGGGCGGGCGCTTGCCGTCCTTCGCGTAGGCTTCCAGTTCGATGATCTCATCAAGGACATCTTCGAGAAGATCCTCGATGCGGGAGACCGGGTTTTCATTTCCGATGATGTGCATTTTACCCTCGTGGGTTTGTGGTTTGGCTGACCATCCCACCGCGGTCGGTCAGTGATTGCATCATCATTCAAGCGTGCTAAGTCTGTCAAGCACAAAAATAGCATGCTTGATAGAAATAGCATGCAGCACGCATGCTTGACTTATCAAGCGACGGAGGTAGAATGTGTTGCGCCGCGAAATCCACTGGCAGCGCTGGCGCCCGAAACGCTGTCATCGAAAGAGGAGAGTCGTGAAAGTCACCCTTGGAGAATATCTCGGGTCAATCCGCACAGATAGAAAGCTTACTCTTCGCGCTGTCGAAGAGGCGACAAATAAAGAAGTCTCAAATGCTTATCTAAGCCAGATTGAGAACGGTAAAATTCAGAAGCCGTCCCCAAACATCCTATATGCCCTCGCGAATCTTTATGGCGTGGACTACGATAAACTGATGGAGTTAGCAGGTTATATAACGACGACGCGTACCGATGTTGAACGCCATGGGAGGGCGGCGACTTTCGCTGAATTGAACTTAACGCAGGCCGAGGAATCCGAACTGCTGAAGTATCTCGGCTATCTGCGATCGAAGAAGGATTGACCTCTTGAAGCCTGACGACAGTTCGCTCACTGCGAGCGAGTATGCAGCAATCCATCGTGCAGCGACCGATCTGTTGAATAAGGCAAGCGCATGGGACCGGCTGCCAACGCCGGTCCCAGATCTGCTGGGCGCCGCGAAACTTCGCGTTGCGCCAATGAGCGCATTCGATCCGCGTCAGCTTCTTCGTCATGCCCGCGAATTTGGTGAGCGGGCGGCGAGCTTGGTCAAGTCTGCAATCGACAAAGTCAGGGGGATCTTCGACGTCCACGAAGATCTAATCCATATTGACACGACGGTCGTGGAGTCTAAGCAGAATTTCCTGAAGCTTCACGAGGCGGGCCATAAACATATCCCCCACCAATCGAAACTTTTTCGCTGGATCCAGGATTGCGACAAGTCCCTATCGCCGGATGTCTCCGATCAGTTTGAGCGAGAAGCCAACATCTTTGCGTCTGTCGTCCTGTTCCAGGATGACCGATTTGCGGAGATGGCCGCCGATAGCGCGTTCAGTATCAAAGTCCCGCTCGCTTTGGGTAAGAAGTTTGGTGCATCTGCGTATGCCTCTATGAGGGAATATGTTCGGCGAAATGAGCGCGCGTGCGCTGTAATAGTCCTCAATCCTGTAGAAATATGCCCTGCCCTGGGAATGCGTTCCGAGCTCCGTCGTGCAGAGCTCTCACCGCTCTTTCAGAAACGGTTCGGCGAGTTGAAACTGCCTGAATATGTCGACCGATTGAGCCCGCTTGCGGAGTTCGTACCACTTGCAGGCAGACGCATGTCCAGTCCTGGAACCTTGCGACTTGAGGACAAGAACGGTGATGTCGTCGAATTCACCGCCGAGGGGTTTGCAACGCCATTCAACAGCTTCATCCTCCTCCATGCGACAGCCGAGCTGAAGAAATCCATCGTTGTGCCATTTCCGTCGAGTCGGATCGTGCGAATGGTGACGCAGCGAAAATTTTGAACGCTACCAGGGCGCCGGCGGACTCTGTTCCACTGGCCTAAGTTTGTCTTCTTCCGATGGGCAGAGCCCTGTTTGGTAGA
Source organism: Shinella sedimenti (assembly GCF_022601905.1). Classification (NCBI taxonomy): domain Bacteria; kingdom Pseudomonadati; phylum Pseudomonadota; class Alphaproteobacteria; order Hyphomicrobiales; family Rhizobiaceae; genus Shinella; species Shinella sedimenti. The sequence goes on along the minus strand of NZ_JAKVIN010000010.1, from coordinate 76,888 downwards.
GGGCTCCAGAAACAAATAACGGGTGACATGGAAATGCCCTATAGGGTCCCGGAATGGTCGGAGATACGTGCAAAGGGAGAATCGCTCGCAGCCGAACACCCCGATGATCATTTCATGAAGACTGTGCTTGAGGGTGCCTTTCTCGTCGGCGAGAGCGAAAATCCAATTCGGGGCAACCTATGTGCGGCAGCGATGCGTGAACTCACTGGTCACGTGCTTCATTCAATGGCCCCCGATCAACGCGTGACAGCGTGTAGCTGGTTTGAGCCTGTCAAAGATACCAAAGGCCCGACACGGTTGCAGCGGGTCACATACATAGTCCAGGGCGCTTTGCCAAAGGACTTCGTGAAAAACGTTCTAAAGCTCGACCTGAGCAAGATCGCGCAACCCTTGCTGAAGACAATCGAAAGGCTCAATCGGTCAACGCATGTGCGGGAAGAAACTATCCTCGATGACGATGAGGAGATTCGTGTACTAGTGGATGACTCGCTCAATGGCCTGCTGGATATCTATGACGCTGCTCGAACTTGCCGGGAGGAAGTGCATCGCTCGTTAAGAACAGAAGTTTTTGACACGGTTCTCGACGCATTTCTTTCTGAGACCTTGCAGGAGCTTGATGAGCTATCGACGCATACATCCGTAGATGGACATGAGATCGACAACTACACAATCACCTTTGTCAATGACGAGTTTATAGAACTGGCCGTCGCGGGCACCGTTTATGTCGAGCTTCAGTATGGCTCGCGATCGGATATTCGAAACGACATGGGAGCCATTTTGTCCGACTCCTATCCGTATACCGCGAGGATGAAAGCGCGAGTAGTAGAGCCACAGCGTATATTGCGGGACAGCGTCGTCGTCTCCGTCGACAACAGGGCTTTCTACGAGTGATATCCCGGTTTATGATCTGGAAGCTTTCTCCCAGTTAATTTCGAAGCCTGCATCGGCCAGCTCCCGTGCTACCGCCGCCCGCCAGCCGTCTTCCATTGGTTGGTAAACTATACCAGCGAAATCCGACGGTAGCTCAACGTCACCGCGTGTGAGGGCGCAGACGTTTGACCGCCCGAGACGGCCGATGAAATAGCCCAGTTCGAGCATGACATTTTGACGAGCCCGGAATTTCAACGTTCCGTTCACTTTTCGACCTTCGTCATCGGGTGTTAGCAGTACGACAGCGAAGCCCACGTCACCATGAGCTTCTATTTTTTCCATGACTGTGCGCCCGCGGTTGGCCTGTTCGTGAAGGATAATGACTTCGAAATCCAATTTTTCTAGGAATCGAGCCAAAGTTTCCCGTGCCCCTTCGTCATGTCCATGAACAACGAATATCTTCCGTTTCAAGGGACTGCTTTGAGGAGATATCGTTGGGGCGGCGGTGGCGGAGGAAGAATGCGGATCTCCAGTCGAGACCACCACTACCCCAGACTCTGATACGTCGTTCATCGAGCCCGCGTTCGCCGACGCAGTTTTAAAAGCAGATCGTTCTTTCTCGCTTAAGTTAGTCATCCAACCATTGCGGTAGATCTCGCCTGCTTTAGCCACAATCTCAGACTGAAGATAATTGCCGTCGGGAGTTCGCAGCTCCGGATTTTTGAGAGCATAAGTCGCGAGGGATGTCGCCCTAGCCATCAAACCACTTCCCGTTCCAGCGTCGGTATCTTGCAAATCCCATTCCAATCGAAGCGCTTCGAAGCCGGAATGTCCGACGAACTTCAACATATTCGCGGATGCGATAAGTAACCCTCGCGATGGAAAGGGCGGCATCTTACGGATCTGAGTGACGTCGTTCATTCTGCTTCTCCAGTCTTGATGACGGACACTACCACATCAAGTCATCTATTGGTGTCAATGACGCCATTCCGGAGAGCAAGTAGTTGCGCGGACTACAAAACTTACTGTCAATAAAAGCTAATCAATCACGGGGTCGGTGGTTCGACTCCTTTCAAGAGCTTAAATCGAGTGGTTTGCTGCGTCTTCCAGGGTATTTGATAGAAGTAATTGTCCGGTTTGGAGTGCTAAGACGAGAAGCGCACGATAGTCGGGCACTGACATATGGGATGTCGTCATCCTGGTGTGATGCGTGGCGGTGATGACCGTCACATCGGCACCCGCACCTTCGGCGGCAAGGATGCCGGCGGTGGCGTCCTCGAAGACGAGGCATTGCGCCGGGTCGAACCCGAGCCGTTTCGCACCGAGCAGGTAGCAGGCCGGATTCGGCTTGCCGTTCGCCACATCCTCGCCGCTGATCATGACATCCGGAAATGGAATGCTGGCCGCGGCCATGCGCTTGCGCGCAAGCTCGATCGGCGCGGAGGTGACGATCGCCCAGCGATCGCGCGGCAGGGCATTCAGGAAATCGATCGCGCCGGCTACCGGCGTTATGCCCGCGACATCCTCCAGTTCCTCGTCCTGTATCGCAAGCGCTTCCCGCAGCGGATCGACACCCGGCAGTGCGAGCGGCGTGATGACATCGATCGCCCGCACGCCGTGGATCGTCGGGATGAACACGGCGGGGTCGAAGCCGTGATGCGTGCACCAGCGCCCCCAGATGCGTTCTACCACCGCGGTCGAATCGAGAAGCGTGCCGTCCATGTCGAACAGGAAGGCATCGTAGGTGCGCCCGGCGCGGAATGCGGTCTCCGTCATGGGTCAACCGCCATAGATTTCGAGAAGTGCGGCATAGACGGCGTCGTTGCCGGCGATGACACGATTGCCCTTGTTCAGCCCGTCATCGGCAAGAAAGTCGTTGGTCTTCAGGCCGGCGGCGCGAATGACGGCAATGGCGCCCAGGCAATCGTAGGAATTGATATGCGGCTCGATATAGCCGAGAAGCCGGCCACTTGCGACGTAGCACAGGGTTAGCGCGCCGGAGCCCTCGCGGTAGAACATGCCGCCGGCATGGAGCAGACGGCCGAACATCGGCAGGAATTCATCCGGTTTGACGCGCGGCGAATAGCCCACGCCGCAGATGCCTTCGCGTACCGAGCGGCCGGGATGGCGCTCGACGGGCCTGCCGTTCAGCGTGGCCGCGAAATCGACGCCGCCGGCAAACAGCTCGTCGCGCGCCGGCGCATAGACCATGCCGAACTTCAGTTCGTTGTCCTGCACGAAGGCGATCGACACGCACCAGCTGGACAGGCCTGAAATGAACGGCTGCGTACCGTCGATCGGATCGACGACCCAGATACCCTGACCTGGCGCATAGGTGGAGATGCCGGTTTCCTCGCCGAAGAAGGCATCCTCGGGAAAACCGGTCGCCAGCCGTTCCTTGATGAGAAGCTCGGTGTTCAGGTCGGCCTCGCTGGCCATGTCCTGGGCACCCTTGCTCTTGATCGTCAGACTGTCGCGCTGGCGGAAATAGCCATGGGCGAGGTCGCCGGCATCGCGGATCAGCGTCAGTGCGAAGGCGTAGCGCTCGGCGAGCGTGGAATTGGCCATCGGAATTTTCCTTTCAATCGCGCCAGAGCCAGGCCGCGCCGCGCACGCCGCTGGAATCACCGTGTACCGCCCGCTTGATGGGCGTGTGGAACACCGTCGAGAACGTTCGTCTGGCAAGCGCCGGCGGCAGGTCGTCATAGAGCTCGTCGACATTCGACATGCCGCCGCCCATGATCAGCACGTCCGGATCGAGCGTGTTGACGACCGTCGCTAGGCCGCGCGCCACGCGATCGACATAACGGTCCCAGAGCAGGCCGCAAAGCCGGTCGCCGGCCCGCTTCTTTTCGATGATAGCGCGAGCCTTCAATTTCTCGCCGGTGTGGCGGGTGTATTCCGCCTCGAAGGCGCGGCCGGACACCCAGGTCTCCATGCAGCCATGGCGGCCGCAATAGCACGGGCGGCCGGAAATCTCGGTGACATCGGGAAAAGGCAGGGGATTGTGGCCCCATTCGCCGCCGCTGTTGTTGGGACCGTGATGCGCCTTTCCACCGATCGCGATGCCCGCCCCCGCGCCCGAGCCGAGGATGACGGCAAAGACGACGTTGTGGCCCGCCCCCGCGCCATCGACTGCTTCCGAGGCAGCAAAGCAGTCAGCATCGTTTTCGATGCGCAGCTCGCGCATGATGATGTCGTTGAGATCTTTCTCCACCGGCTGGCCGAGCAGCCAGGTGGAACTCGCGCCCTTGCCGAGACGGCTGACGGGTTCGAGCGAGCCGGGAATGCCGATGCCGACCGAGCCACTGCGGCCCGTCTGTGTTTCCAGCCCCTCGATCATGTCCTTGATCATGCGGATGCAGCCGAAATAATCATGACGCGGCGTGTCCTGGCGCAGGCGCAGGAGCTCGCGCCCGTCCGGCTCCATCGCCACGCCTTCGATCTTTGTTCCACCCCAGTCGATTCCGATAAGCACGCAAATCCTCCCGGCACCCGTAAAACGGGCGCCCCATTCGTTGTCTGTCGATGTTCCTGCCCGCAAGGCGCTCCCGCGCCGTGCGGTCAATTGAAAAGCAGGTCCCGGTGCCGCGCATATTCGGCCAGCAGCGGCAGGCTTGCCGCTCCCAGCACGCGGGCATCACTGCCGATTTTCCCTTCCACGATCTCCACCGGCGCCACGCCCTGCACGTCCATGGCGGCGAGCTTCTGGCGCGTGCGCGCCACCACCTTCGCCCGCACGTCCGGCGGAAAGCCGCCGTCGATCACCACATTGTGGAAGTCGATAACGGAGATGGCGCTGCCGATCGCCAGCGCGAGGCTGTCGGTTGCCTGCTCCACCCAGCGGTCCACGACACCGCCGAGCGCGCTCCAGTCCTCGTTGTTGTGCCAGATGAGGCTCGGATCGCCGCCGCTGTCGCGGATCATCCGCTCGAGAAGGTAGATGGAGGCGCACTGGATCAACCGTTTCGGCGGCTTGCCGGCCTCGGTCGTGGAAACCGGCGCCGACCCGATCGCGCCGGCATAACCGCGGCGGCCGGGATAGAGGCTGCCGTCGAGCACCACGCCGCCGCCGACCAGGGTGGCGAAGAAGACGTAGAGGAAATCCGGATACTTGCCGCCTTCGCCGAAGGCGAGCTCGGCTGCGCAGGCCGCCGTGGCGTCGTTGTAGAAATGGACCGGCCAATCGCAGAGCTGCGCGACCTCGGCCTTGAGATCGAAGCTGCGCCAGGCATCGACCACGTCATGCGGTGCGCCGACCTCCTCTTCCCAGCTCCACATTTCCGACGGCGCAGCGATGCCTACGCCACGCACCCTGCTGAACTGGATGCGCGTCATGTTGTCAGTGATCGTCTCGAGGCTCGTCTGGAAGAACTGCTTCAGCAGCGCCGGCGTCGGATAGGCGAAGGTCGTGCGGATCATCTGGCGCGGCGTGCCGACCATATCCATCAGCACGAGATCGGCGGAGCGCCGGCCGATCTTGAAGCCGACGGAGAAGGCACCTTCCGGATTGAGAGCCATCGGAATGGAGGGCTGGCCCACCTTGCCGCGCTGCGGCTCGCCGCGCACCAGAAGGCCGTCCATCTCGAGCTGTTTCATGATGACGGAGCTGGCCTGCGCGGAAAGCCCGGTCATGCGCGAAATCTCGCCCTTCGACAGTGGACCGTGCGTGCGCACGAGCGAAAGCACGAGCCGCTCGTTATAGAGCTTCACGCCGGTCTGGTTCGTGCCCCGGCTGGTATCCAGCCGCTCACCGGCATCGCCGGCCGCCTTGTCCGTGCTCAACATCTTCACTGCACCTCCCATCATGCGCATTGCGCCGACGCGAATTTATATCGCTTTGCCTTGCACACCAACTGGATGTGCGTCGCTCCTCCGATGTGAGCGAAATATGAGGGGCAACAACCGCATCGTCAATAATAAATCATGCGGAAGTCTTTATATTGCGTATCGCTTGCGCTGCTCCTTGCAAAATTTCAGCATATGCTTCATGGCGCATAACGAAAATATTGATGTTAAAGCAATATGTTAATACATTATCTAGATTTCAAAAGTGGTCGCCCGGCCGCATGTCTTTGCATTCAAGGCGGGTGTTTAATAAATCATACCGCATTAAATATTGACAAGATTGGCCATCGATGTTTGCATTCCCGTCGCCGGTCGAAGGGGCAGTCCTTGCCGGCGGGGCGCTAGGGAGAGCGCCTGTCCGCGCAACATTCGCAGGGGAGTCCCTGCTTCATGGGAGGATAAAATGCATTCCACTTTTGCTCGCGCCGCCTTTGGCGTTCTTCTGGCGTCCGCCGCCTTCGTCGCGCCGGTCCAGGCCCAGGAAAAGATCACCGCCTGCCTGGTCACGAAGACCGAGATCAACCCCTTCTTCGTCAAGATGAAGGAAGGCGCCAGCGCCAAGGCCGCCGAACTCGGTATCGAGCTTCTGACCTTTGCCGGCAAGCAGGACGGCGATGCCGACACGCAGATCGCCGCCATCGAATCCTGCATCGCCAGCGGCGCGAAGGGCATTCTTCTGACGCCGAACGATTCCAGCGCGCTCGTGCCGATCATTACGAAGGCGCGCGAGGCCGGCCTGCTCACCATCGCGCTTGACACGCCGCTCGATCCGGCAAGCGCGGCTGACGCAACCTTCGCGACGGACAATTTCAAGGCGGGCGAATTCGTTGGCAAATGGGCAGCCGGCAAGCTTGGTGACGCCGCCAAGGATGCCAAGATCGCGCTTCTGAACCTCAACGCCCAGGAAATCACCGTCGACTACATGCGCAACCAGGGCTTCCTGTCCGGCTTCGGCATCGACATCAAGAACCCCACCGATATCGGCGATGAGGATGACCCGCGCATCATCGGCAATGCCGTGACCAACGCCAACGAAGAGGGCGGTCGCACGGGCATGGAAAGCCTGCTGCAGATCGATCCCGAGATCAACCTCGTCTACACGATCAACGAGCCGACGGCTGCCGGCGCCTATGAAGCGATCAAGGCCGCGGGTCGCGAGAAGGACGTGACGATCGTGTCCGTCGACGGCGGTTGCCCGGGTGTCCAGAACATCAAGGAAGGCGTGATCGGTGCCACCTCCATGCAGTTCCCGCTGCTGATGGCCTCCATGGGCATTGAGGCTATCAAGGCCTTTGCCGACAGCGGCAAGAAGCCGGAGCCGACGCCCGGCCTTGACTTCTTCAACACCGGCGTCGAGCTGATCACCCACCAGCCCGTCGACGGCCTTCCGTCGATCACCGCCGATGAGGGCCTGAAGAAGTGCTGGGGCTAATGCGGCGCTAGCGCCCGCACGTCCCTGACGACATTTCGCCTGCCACTCCCGGGGCAAGCTGCGGGGTGGGCGGTCACCCGCCCGCCCCATTCCCGGCTCACATAGGGATATAATCCATGACGAACAATCTCAACGCGCTGGCCGACAAGACGGAAAGCGTCGATGCAGCGGCAGAGCCCGCGCGCGGCTTTGCGCAATTTGATACCGACGCGATCGGCCCGGTGCAGAAGCTTCAGCGTTTCCTGCACAGCTACCCCACTTTCGTGCCGCTCATCGTGCTGGCGGTATCGCTGATCGGTTTCGGTCTCTTCGCCGGCAGCAAATTCTTCACGCCCTACAACATGTCGCTGATCGTCCAGCAGGTCTCGATCATCGGCATTCTCGCCGTCGCCCAGAGCCTGGTCATCCTCACGGCCGGTATCGATCTCTCGGTGGCCGCCATCATGGTGCTGAGTTCGGTCGTGGCAGGCAATCTGGCGGTCAAGCTCGGCTGGCCGCCCATTCCGTCGCTCCTTACCTCGTTTCTCGTCGGCACCGGCATCGGCCTGATGAACGGTTTCCTCGTCACCCGCGTGAAGTTGCCGCCGTTCATCGCCACGCTCGGCACTTGGAACGTCTTCTATGCGCTCAATCTCTATCTCTCGGGCGCGCAGTCGATCCGGGGCAGCGAAATCGACCAGACCGCGCCCATCCTGAAGATCTTCGGCGAGAGTCTGTCGGTCTTTGGAACGAAGATCAGCTACGGCTCGCTCCTGTTCGTCGCCGTCTTCCTCGTGCTCTGGTATGCGCTGACCCGCACCGCCTGGGGCCGGCACATCTATGCCGTCGGCGACGACAAGGAGGCGGCGGAACTCGCCGGCATCCGCACCGACCGCGTGCTCATCTCGGTCTATGCGGTGGCCGGTTTCATCTGCGCGCTCGCCGGCTGGTCGGCCATCGGTCGCGTCGGCGCGGTGTCGCCCACCAGCTTCTTCGAAGGTAATCTCCAGTCGATCACCGCCGTCGTGATCGGGGGCATCTCGCTGTTCGGCGGGCGCGGCTCCATTCTCGGGCCGCTGGTCGGCGCGCTCATCGTCGGCGTCTTCCAGTCGGGCCTGCGCATCGCCGGCGTCGACGTTCTCTGGCAGCTCTTCGCCATCGGCTGGCTGATCATCCTCGCCGTCGCCGTCGACCAGTGGATCAGAAAGGTTTCCGCATGAACACCGAAGTCACCCCCGTTCTCAGTGCCCGCGGCCTGATGAAACGCTATGGCCGCGTGGTTGCGATCGACAATGGCGAATTCGACCTGATGCCGGGCGAAATCCTCGCCGTTATCGGCGACAACGGCGCGGGCAAATCGAGCCTCATCAAGGCGCTGTCGGGTGCCATCCGCCCAGATAGCGGCGAAATCCGCCTGGACGGCATGCCTATCTCGTTCTCCTCGCCCATTGAGGCGCGCAAGGCTGGCATCGAGACCGTCTACCAGACGCTCGCGCTTTCACCCGCCCTGTCGATCAGCGACAACATGTTTCTCGGCAGGGAAATCTACAGTCCGAACCTCTTCGGCAAGCTGTTCCATCAGCTCGACCGGCAGGCGATGAACGACATCGCCCGCACGAAGCTCGCTGAACTCGGCCTCCTGACGATCCAGAATATTCAGCAGCCGGTGGAGACGCTGTCGGGCGGCCAGCGGCAGGGTGTTGCCGTCGCGCGCGCGGCCGCCTTCGGCAGTAAGGTGATCATCATGGACGAGCCGACAGCCGCGCTCGGCGTGAAGGAATCGCGCAAGGTGCTCGATCTCATCCTCAAGGTGCGGGCCCGCGGCGTGCCGATCGTCCTCATCAGCCACAACATGCCGCATGTCTTCGAGGTCGCTGACCGCATCCATATCCATCGTCTCGGCCGACGCGCGGCGGTCATCTCGCCGAAGGATTATTCCATGTCCGACGCGGTCGCGATCATGACCGGTGCCATGGCGGCGCCGATCGCGGCCTGATCTCTCGAACCCTCCGTCGCGTGCGGCCCGGCAAGACAGCCGAAGGACATCCATGCCATGAAGTTCGCCTTCAACACCTTTCCCTACAGCAGCTTCCCGACCTTCCTGCCCACCTACACGATGGACGAGACGATCCGCTCCATCGCCGAGGCCGGCTATGATGCCGTCGAAATCGGTTGCTGCGCCCCCCATGCCTGGCCGCAGCACCTGGCAAAGGACCGCCGGCAGGAAATCCGCGCGATCGCTGGCGGCGAGGGCGTGGAAATCTCAGCGCTCCTTCCTGCCATCGGCGGCGGCTTCGGCTGTAATCCCTGCTCATCGTTGCGGGCGGAGCGTCGGGCGACGGTATCGCATTACATCGACATCATCGATCTCGCTTCCGATCTCGGCGCCGGCATGGTTCTCTACATCGGCGGTTGGCGAGCGCAGGGCATGTCGCTGGAAACCGGCTGGGACTACAGCACCGAATGCCTGCGCGAGATCGCCGTCCACGCGCAGGACAGGGGCATTATCATTGCCATCGAGCCGACCACGTCCGATACGAACCTCATCGACACGCCGGCCGATGCGCGTCGGATGATGGAGGCAGTCGGGACATCGAACGTGAAGCTGATGTTCGACACGTTCCATATGGATTTCGAAGGCGGAAGCTTCGCGGACTACGTCGCCGAGATGGGCGCCGACCTCGTCAACATCCACATGGCGGACACGCAGCGAAAGGCTATCGGCGAGGGCACGACGGACTGGCTGCCCCGCATTGAGGCACTCGTGACGGCAAACTACACCGGCCACGTTACCGTCGAGACCGGTTTCGGCCGTCGTGGCGTCGAGCCCGCGGAAGTCGCCCGAACAAGCTTGAGGCATTTGCAGCACGTCCTTGGAGCCGTAACATAGGTGGAGTGTCCGTTTCGCGGACGGGTCACCTACTGAGATAATGCTTTGATGAACTCCCCTGCGAGATAATGGCTGTCGTCCCAAAGCCCGAAGATCGCAAGCAGGTTAAATGGACGGGTTTCAAGTTCGAATCCCTTCAAGGCGAGGCTATGACCGCTTTGTGCCCTCATTTCGACTGGCGGTGGTTCATTACCCGGTCTAAAGAGCGACCGTTCGTTGCGAGTCAAATGAAGGTCTGAAAAGGGCGGAAGCCGGATCCTCGCCGCCGTGACAATCCGATTACCTAACAAAGATGAAGCCGCCATTCAGGCGACCAAGATTGGGGTTTTTTCTGCGCTGCCGAACCCCGCTCCAAAGCCCAACCGGACATAGTCAGGTAGCCCGACGCAAAGCACGTCATCCACGGGGCCTAGACGACCCGTGAGCCCGCAAGCGGTCCCCAGCGCGATCAGGCGCTTGATCGTGATCCTCCGAGAATTGGTGTGCGGCAAGCAGCACCGGCATCAGTGCTTCGCCGCGGTCAGTCAGGCGGTACTCCACCCGAGGAGGAGTCTCACCGAAATCGATCCGCCTGATCAGCCGGTCGGCCTCGAGTTCGCGTAGATGCTGGGTCAGCATCTTCTGCGAAACGTCGGAGATGTCGCGCAAGAGCAGAGAGCTGCGCTGCATCCCATCGGCATAAAGTCGGAACAGGATTGGCAGTTTCCATTTTCCGCTGATCATTTTCAGGCACCGAGTGACCTGTGTCACCGCGCCATCCGGTCCGAGGCAGGCGCTGCGGTCGAGGTCGGTCACAGGCACCTTTTGGTGCGTTCTTGCGGGGTCCATCATGTCGCTCCTACATCACGTCTTCATCATAAAAGGAGCTCGACCATGAATCTACATCTCGACGGCAAGATTGCTCTGGTGACCGGGAGCAGCAAGGGCATCGGCGCCGGTATTGCCCGTGGACTGGCACGCGAAGGCGCAGCGGTGATGGTTCACGGGCGCGACCGGGGGCAAGCCAACGCCGTGGCGCGGCAAATCGCGCAGGAAGGTGGGACGGCGCATGTCGTGACAGGGGATCTGACAGACGAGGCGGAGGTCGATGCGCTGCTAGCCGAGGTGCGCGTCCTTGGAGACATTGACATCCTCGTCAACAACGCGGGCGGCTCGGCCGGTAACTCGGATTGGAGCACGACGGAGGTCGGTGCATGGGCATCGACCTATGATGCCAACGTACTGGCGGCAATGCGAATGGCGAAGGCGGTCCTGCCGCAGATGCGCCAAGCCGGGTGGGGACGGATCATCAACATTTCCAGCCTCGCCGCGCTGATGCCTCCCGCTGGCAACCCCGACTATTCGGCGGCTAAGGCCGCGATGCTGGCGATGTCTGCCTCCATGGCCAAAGCCGTTGCGGCCGATGGAGTGACCGTAAATACGGTTTCGCCCGGCACCATCCGCAGCGAGAAACTCGAGCGCAAGTTCCGCGAGGTCGCGCAGCAGCGCGGTATTGCGCCGGATGCCCCGTGGGAAGAGGTAGAAGCGGAAGTTCTTCCACTTTTCGCGAGCGTCCCCATAGGACGGGTTGGCACACTGGAGGAGATCGCGGATGCCGTCGCCTTCCTCGCCAGTCCGCGCGCCGCTTACATCACCGGCTCAAACCTTCGCCTGGACGGAGGAATGCTACCGACCAGCTGACACGCGCCTGAGGACAAACAAGGTAGTGAATGAAAGGACACACGAATGAGCATTTTCGATCATGTCAGCCTCAAGACGACCCGTCTGGAAGAAACGCAGCGGTTCTACGAAGCGGCCCTCGCGGCCTTGGGCATAAACAAGAGGTTCTATGTGGAGCGTGAAGAAGGTGGTGTTTCCGGCTTTGGACGCGAGCGCGTCGAGCTTTTCATCGGCGGGGTGCAGGGACCAGAGCCGACTCCAGTTCACGTGGCCTTTCGTGCCAAGAACCGCGAAGAGGTGGAGGAATTTCATGCCGCTGCCCTGACGGCCGGCGGAACGGACAACGGCGCACCGGGCATACGCCCGAAGTATCATGAAAATTACTATGCGGCCTTCGTCATAGACCCAGCCGGAAACAACGTTGAAGCGGTGTTTCAGGGCCCTGCATGAGGGCCTTCAGCAGCTGGAAGCAGGATCTTGGAGTGACGGTCCGCCTTGTGCTCGGTGCTGAACTTCTACCTCTCCGGGTCTGGCATCCGCAGCGAACGGCAGCTTCGAATGGCCACGCTGCAGCATGCTGACCTGGTGCTGAAGGCCGCCGCAGTGCCCAAAGAGCCATTGCATTTAGAGACAACCGACGTCAGCTGAACCCAACGGGATCGCGAACCCAGGCGAGGATCATGATGACTAGGTCGCTGGTACATTTCCACTGCCTTGCAAGATCGTGCGATGCGCGATCGCCCGTTGTTGCCCGGCAAGGCCCTGACTGCTCGAGAAGGTTCGCCAGCACAGCCGGAAAGGTATGCAGATCGCCCTGACCCTCAGTCAAACCGATTGTACCTTTTCCAAATAAGCGATGAACATGTCTGACATGGCATCTGCATAAGCATCAATCTCTGAGCTTTCGCGCGGCGTCTCTGTCAGTTCTTTCCCGACTGCAGTCATCGTCATCACGATCAGATCGCCTGCGCGTTGTCGCGTTGGGTCCTGAACCCCAGGCAGCGCCTCGACCATGAATGCCTCGATGATGCGGTCGCCTTCAGCGTGAATTTCCTGGGCCTCGGCGGCGTCACGATAGAGTGGCGCGGCATCATCAAGCGCCAGACGGACTTCGGCTTCTTCGACCTCGGAACGCAAGAACGAATGCACCAGGTGTCGTAAACGGTCAGTGGGTGGCCGTGCCTGATCCGTCAGAATGATCCGCCATTGTTCAGTCGTCTGTCTCCATTCGTCGCTCTGCAGGCGGTAAAGTATCGATGCCTTGTTCGGAAAGTACTGATACAGCGACCCTACACTGACCCCAGCCCTTTCCGCGACGCGTGCGGTTGTAAATCGTTGCGCTCCTTCCTCCGCCAGAACGCGAATAGCGGCTTCGAGGATTGCCGCAACCAGCCCTTCCGAACGTGCTTGTCTAGGCTGTTTTCTCGAAGAAATACGCGGAGTTGCGCGCTTGGTCATAGAGGATCTTCCGGAATGCGAATTGCGAAATGTGACGGATTAGTCGCATTATAGCTCATCCAAAACACGACCTCAACCTGATTGGAAGACGATGACTACCTTACAGAATTCGCGCGTTGCGCCGCTTTTGGATCGGCTCTTCACTGAAGCTGACACCGCAACCAGCCCGATCTTTCGCAGTCTATCGGGAAGCGAACGGGCGCGTCTCTTGGATAGCAAAACAGAATATCTTCAGCTCTACTCGCTGATGAAGGACCTTTGGCTTCCGGTCTCGCCGGAAACGGGAAGGCTCCTCTACATGCTGGCGCGCAGCATCGGGGCAAAGACCGTTATCGAATTCGGGACGTCATTTGGAATCTCAACGCTGTTTCTGGCGTCAGCGCTGCGCGACAATGGCGGTGGACGCCTCATCACTACCGAGTTCGAGGTTTCCAAGGTCGCAAAAGCCCGCGAGCACCTTACGGAAGGCGGCCTGATTGATCTTGTCGAAATCCGGGAAGGGGATGCCCTTCAGACGTTGAGCGTCGGCCTGCCGGACCAGGTCGATCTCGTGCTGCTCGATGGCGCAAAGCCGCTCTACGCGGACGTCCTGCGCCTGGTGGAAAACAGCCTCCGGCCCGGTGCTCTGATCATCGCGGATAACGCAGATCTGTGCCCCGATTACCTTGAGCACATGCGCACGGCACACGGCAATTATCTGTCGGTAGCGGTTGCCGACGACATCGAACTTTCGATCCGCCTGTGAACCGAAGAACTGCTGCCTGCGACCACCAATCCCTCAACAGAATGAAAGAAGCTCATCATGATTGTTATCACTGCCCCAACCAGCCAAATTGGCAGACAGGTTGTCAACACGCTCATCGAAGCAGACGCTCCGCTTCGTCTGATCGTCCGCGATGCTGACAAGCTGCCCGAACATGTTCGCGATCGAGCGGAAATCGTCCTCGGATCCCACGGTGACGCCTCCGTTGTCGACCGCGCTTTCGAAGGTGCCGACGCCGTGTTCTGGTTGGCACCGCCCGCATGGGCGCAGTCCCTGGAGGATGCTTACCTCGCCTTCGCTCAGCCCGCGGCAGAGGCGATCCGCCGCCATTCTGTCCCGCGCGTCCTGTCGATCACCGCGATCGGCCGGGGAACGGAATGGCAGGACCGGGCGGGGCCGGTTACCGCCTCGCTCCAGATGGACGACCTTTTGATGTCGACTGGCGCAGCATTCCGCGCACTGGCCATGCCCTCGTTCATGGAAAACACGGCCCGTCAGGTCGGTGTCATGAAGGAGAAGGGCATGTTCTTCGGTCCGATTGCTTCCGACCGGAAGCTGCCGTTTACGGCAACGCGGGACATGGCTGCGGCGGCGGCCCGCCTGCTTGCTGATCGTGCCTGGAGCGGACAGCAGGAGGTTCCAGTGTTGGGGCCCGAAGATCTGTCGTTCGACGACCAGGCGGCGATCATTTCCGAGGTCACCGGTCATCCTGTGCGTTACCAGCAGATTTCCTATGACCAGTTCAAGCAGCAGTTCCTGGCCCGAGGCACAAGCGAATCCGTCGCTCAGGGTTATGTCGATATGTACCGGGCGAAGGAAGAGGGCATCGACAATACTGCTGCCCGCACCCCTGAAACGACCGGCCACACCAGCTTCCGGGCATTCTGCCAGGAAAAGCTGATGCCCGTGTTTGCCGTATAAAGGAGAGGCATGATGGACACCGCTGGATCACAGTACGACCTTGCGACCAACCCGTTGACCATATTTTGGCTCATCAAAACAACGCCCGAATGGCTACAACTCCCGCCGCAGGGGGAAGGAGGTCGGTTTGCGTTTGGCAAAACCGTGCTCAACCCGATCCTGGCACGTTACCCAGGTGCCAGAATGGCATTCTTTGATAGCGAGGCATTCACCGCCGATTGCACCGACGTCATGGTCTGGACCGTAACCGATCTCGAGCACTACAACGGCGTGGTCAATGATCTTCGTGAGACCAAGTTCTTGAGCAGCTACTTCACCATCGAGAAGATCATTCCCGCGATCGAGAACGAATACGCCAAACACTACAAGGCCGAAGTCCTCGGATCGGCCTGATCAGGTCCCTTCCATGTTCCTCTGATCGCTGGAACCGTAAGCGTTGACGTCAACCAACGCACCCAAAATCACCAAAAGAGTGCGTTATATGACTGATATCACTGAAGCCACGCCTGGCTATTCGCGCGTGGTCATCCTGACCGTCGCCCTGTTTCTCTCCTATCTCACCGTTGCCATGGCTCTGCCGGCCATACCGGTTCATGTTGTCGAAGGTCTCGGCCTCGACAATACATGGGGCGGCCTTGCAGTCGGCATCGCCTTCCTCTCCACGATCCTCACACGGGGGCATGCCGGTGCATGGAGCGATCGGGTCGGGGGCAAGCTCGCGATGCAATACGGCTTGCTCATCTACGTTGCAGCCGGCCTTGTCTGCGCCCTGGCTGCCTGGCCTGACCTCTCGGTTAAACAAAGCTACATGCTGCTCCTCGTCGGCAGGCTCGTGCTCGGTCTGGGCGAGAGCCTTGCCTTGGTGGGCATGATGGGCTGGGCAATCGGCCTGACGGGACAGGCACGGTCGGGACGTGTCATCTCCCTTGTCGGGATGGGCATGTATGGCGCGTTTGCCGCTGGTGGCCCTCTGGGGTTGACCTTGCTTGACCGGATCGGTTTTGTGGGTTTGATGGGTGTATGCAGTATCCTGCCAATGGTGGGACTAATCATCATCCAGTCTGTCCCGGCCGTAAGACCTCATGCTGGTCCACCCGAGTCCATCTGGCGCATGGTCGGACGGATCTGGCTCCCCGGTGCGGCAGTGGGTTTGCAAGGGGTCGGCTTTGCCGCGCTCGGCGCCTTCTTCCCGCTCTACTTCCTAAGCAAGGGCTGGCATCAGGCCGGACTTGGCCTCACGTTCTTCGGCACTGGCTTTGTCGCGATGCGGCTGCTCTGCGGGCATTTGCCGGACCGGATGGGAGGCGCACGCGTTGCGGCCGTCTCTCTCGTGGTGGAAGCTTTTGGCCAATATCTCATCTGGCTTGCGCCTGGGCCGTATGCGGCTCTTGCGGGCGCTCTTTTGACCGGTATTGGTTGCTCTATGGTCTTCCCATCGATGGGATCCGTCGTGATCAAGCAGGTGCCGCCTCAGCTTCGGGGAACAGCAATCGGTGGCTTCGCGGCCTTTCAGGATCTGGCATACGGTGCAACCGCGCCCGTTGTCGGAGTACTTGCCGACTACGCGGGATATTCCTCGGTTTTCTTGATCGGAGGATTTGCTGCAACCCTGGGTCTCTGCGCTGCAATGGCAGCCGGTCGCCACAATGGTTGAAGTACAAGCTGCGGGCGGGAGCAATTTCCGAGTGTGCTCCTCCGGAGGGCTCCAGACGTCATAAAGCACATTCTCATGTACTTCAGCAGGCTGACATCGATCACATTGTGGGCCGCAAGTTCGAATCCCATCACGAGCGATGATGCGGCTAAGAGGAGAAGACTGGAAGCGGTGAAAGATCATGGTGACTTGTTTTGCCGTGGCGTGCCCCGACACCCGTGACGGGCCAATCGACAGGTAAGCTTTCATGCGTTCACCAACTCACGCTGTTTATCGTCGCGATGTAAGGCACGATAACGCGCAGGCGATTGGCCGAGCGTACGGCGGAAGCTCGCCGCAAAAGCACTGTCGGACGCGTAGCCGAGAGATTGAGCGATCTTTGGCAGTGGCTCGTTTCCACGCCTCAGCCGGGCGGCCGCAAGCCGCATCCGCCAGCCCGCTAGATAGTCTATCGGTGATGCTCCAACGATGGCACGAAATCTTTCGGCGAATCCGGAGCGGGATTGACCCGCGAGAGACGCCAGTGCCTCCACTGTCCAGCGGTGCGACGGATCGGCGTGGATTGCCCGCAGTGCCGGCGCCAGGCGGGCATCCGCAAGGCCGGCGAGCCAGCCGGGATGCTGCGATGTCTGCCGTGCCATATAGGCACGCAGCACATGGATGAAGACGAGCCGCAGCAGATCGTTGCAGGCGATGCGAGCACCTGGCGCGGTGCTGTTCCACTCCAGGTCCAGTTGTTCGAGCAGCCAGCCAATCGGTCCCGCCTCCTCGCGATCGACGACTACGATCGGCGGCAAGGCGTCAGTGAGGAGCGATCCGTCGACTGTGTCGAGGTTGACGCTGCCCCCGAGGAGAACGAAATCCCGACCATCGCCCACTGAAACATCGAGATTGCCCCCGGCGAATACCTCTGCCGCCGCTATCTGCTTCATGTTGAGATCGCTGCAAAGCGTAAACGCCTTGCCGCTGACCACAAGACAATCGCCAGCTTCAATGCGCAACGGTGCCTCTCCCTGCGGGATCAGCCAGGTACCGCCTTCGCGGATCGCGTTGAACTTGAGGTAGCCCGGTGGAGGAAAAGCAACGGACCACGAGCCGCCGGCCGCGAAACGCACTGAAAACAGCGCCCGCGCATCAATGGCGCTGAGCACGTCGGATAGGGGATCCTGCAGGTTTTGGACGATCACGACAGAAATCTGGATCCTGGAGGCTGGGGGCTCCAATAATTTATCCGATATAGGGGAGGGACACCAGAGCCATAAATGAAGGAGCAACGACATGTCCGAACAAAAACCTATTGGATCTCGGTTCAGCGCATCTAGCACAGCGCGCGAGGTCATCGAGGGCATCGATCTTTCCGGCAAGACGGCGATTGTCACCGGCGGCTATTCCGGTCTCGGCGTCGAGACGACGCGGGCGCTCGCTGGTGCCGGCGCGACTGTCATCGTACCAGCTCGCAATCGCGAAAAGGCCGAACGCACACTTGCCGGTATCGACAATGTTGTTATCGAAGCGATGGATCTCGCAGATCCCGCATCGGTTGCCGCCTTTGCTGGCAAGATCGTTGCGACGGGCATGCCGATCTCAATCCTGGTCAACAGCGCTGGCATCATGGCAACGCCGCTTGCCCGTGGTGAGGCTGGGCACGAGAGCCAGTTTGCCACCAATCATCTCGGCCATTTCCGGCTGGTTGCAGGTCTGTGGCCTGTGCTGGTCAAAGCGGGCAACGCGCGGGTGATCTCTGTATCGTCGCGCGGCCACCAAATCGGGCCGGTCGATTTCGACGATATCGATTTCAGGGTGCGCCCCTATGACAAGTGGCAGGCCTATGGGCAGGCGAAGACGGCAAATGCTCTGTTCGCGCTGGCACTTGATCGCCGCGGAGCCGCGCTTGGCGTGCGGGCATTTTCGTTGCACCCGGGCGTCATCCTGACCGATCTAGCCCGCCATCTTACCGAAGACGAGATCAACTCTTTTGATGTCTACGACGAGAATGGCAATCGTCGGGTCGATCCTTCGCGCGACCTCAAGACGCCGGAACAGGGAGCAGCAACAAGCGTCTGGGCAGCAACGCGACCCGAACTCAACGGTATTGGCGGCGTCTACTGCGAAGACTGCGAAGTCGCCCTGCCGCAGGCAGAGACGGATGGGACCAGAGGCGTGGCCCCGTGGGCCATGGATCCACAGGCTGCTGAACGGCTCTGGCTGCTTTCTGAGCATGCAACCGGCTTGTCAGTAGGTGATCGTCGAGGCTGAGGCATATCGGCAGACTAGCGCTTTGCGATGTCGCCAGGCGAGGCCTTTGGGCAGTCGATGACCGGCTACATTATGGTCAGTCGGTATCGGGCAATGGTAAAGCAGCGGCTCACCTTCAGAAATCTACTGACGTGATCGATGCGATAATGCCTTCCGTCTTTGGGAGATGGCGACGCGGATGGTCGCATTGCCACTGGCCAGAACACCCTGTCGGACCTGGACGGCCCGGCAGGGTGGTGCCTATGCGTTGCGCTGGTAGCGCGATCAGGCCTTGGCTGCAACCGGAAGCCTGAATGGCGCCCCGAGGCGATTGAACGCGTTCATCGCAGCGATCGTGATCGTCAGATCGACGAGATCCTTCGGTTCGAATACTCCGGCGGCGGCGGCATAGGCCTCGTCGGAGGCGTGGGTCTGGCTGACATTCGTGACTTCTTCAGCCCAGGCCAGCGCTGCTCGTTCCTGCTCGCTGAACAGGTGAGGCACCTCGTCCCAGACCGGCAGCAGAGTGATCTTGTCTACGGACATCGTCTTGCGCAGATCGCGACTATGCATGTCGATGCAATGGGCGCAGCCGTTGATCTGCGACACGCGCAGGAAGACGAGATGAATCAGCTCTTCAGGTAGGTTCGTTTTCTTGGTGACGTATTGATGGACGCCGAAGAGCGCCTTGGCACCCTCGGGGGCGACTTCGGACCAGTTCATGCGGGACATATTGTTCCTTTCTTGTGGACGCGGTTCTCCGTTCGCCGGTGAAACCATCGTTGCTTGTGCGGTAGGTGAGGGGGTGGATCTGGTAGGTAGCGCTACGGCTTGCGCGGCGTCGTCAGGACGGCGTCGTCGGTATCGACGACGAAGACGGCGAGCAGCTTCGCCGGCTCGGTCTTGCTTGCATTGGCGCTGACGTCATGGCGGTCGCCTGGCAGCTCGGTGAAGTTCTGACCGGCGGTAAAGGTCTTCGTCTCGCCACCATTCACGGCGCTCTGGATCGCGCCTTCTAGGACCGTGGCATAGATCAGCGCAGACTTCGCATGCGTGTGGGCGGAGCT
The DNA here is from genome assembly GCF_022601905.1 of Shinella sedimenti. Classification (NCBI taxonomy): domain Bacteria; kingdom Pseudomonadati; phylum Pseudomonadota; class Alphaproteobacteria; order Hyphomicrobiales; family Rhizobiaceae; genus Shinella; species Shinella sedimenti. Next base: position 57,112 of record NZ_JAKVIN010000010.1, on the reverse strand, counting down.
GTAGCCGCCGGGGCCGTACTCGACGAGGACGCCCTTGACGCTCTTGCCAGGGACGTCGGGCAGGGGATGCTCGTAGACGAGCGTCACCTTGGCGTCCTTCGTATCGTGGGCGAGTCCTGGCTTAGCGACATCGTGAGCGGACGCGGTGGCAAGGGTGGCCGCGAGTGCCGCAGCCGCATATGCAATGATCTTCATGATCGTGCGCTCCTTCTATGCCTTGAGCCATTCGGCGACCGTGATCGCGCCCTTGATGTAGTCTCCGCCGGGAACCAGTGAGCCGGCGACAACCGGAGCGCCGAAGTATTCGACGGCCGCGTCAGCGTTGACCGGACGAACGTCGCTCTTGGCATCGAGATAGGTCCGGATGAAGGATCCGAACGGTCCCCGTTCGGGCCCGGCAAGATCGACGAATCCGTTCTTCGGCTCGCCGAGCGCGGCTTCCACCAAAGCAGCGGCGACGTCATTGGCCGCGATCGGTTGGAAGTCGATATCCGGCACTTTCACGGCGCCGTCGGCCGAGTACGCGTCCACCAGCGTCTCCGTGAATTCATGGAATTGTGTGGCCCGAACGATCGTGAAGGCCTGGCCCGAGGTAGCGACGGCCTCCTCCTGCGCCAGCTTACCTGCCATGTAAGGATTGGCCGAGAGCTGATCGGCATTGACGATCGAGAGGACGACGTGATGGCGCACGCCTGCGGCCCGTTCGGCGCTCGTCAAGTTCCGGCTCGACGTTCCAAAGAAGTCGGCGATCACGGCCTTGTCGAACGACATCATGTTTGAAACGTCGATGACGGCGTCGGCGCCCGCTAGCGCATCGGCCAGTCCTTCTCCCGTATAGGCATTGATGCCGTTGCTGGAGCTTGCGGCGACGGCCTCGTGGCCTGAGTCCTGAAGCAGTTTCACTGCCTTTGAGCCAATCAGGCCCGTGCCGCCGATGACGACGACCTTCTTCATCTTGGTCATGGTGCTTTCTCCTATGACGAGGCGCGATTGCCCGTCTTGCGTTCGTGGAGTTCAAGGAAGGCGCATCCTCGTGCGGCGATACCGCCGTCGTCGGCTGCGACGAGATCCGCCAGAAGATCCGCGACAGACACCTTGGCGAGTTCTGCGCGATAGGCCTTCTCGGCCTTCAGCATCGCGGCGTTGATCTGGCAGGGTTTGGTGAAGTAGCGCTGCGGCAATGGGTTCGGCCCCCGCTGGCGGATCTCCGCGCAGCGGAAGGCGGGCGCCGGTCCTTCGACCGCGAGGACGATGTCGAGGAGGCTGATGTCCTTTGGCGCTTTCGCCAGCCGATAGCCGCCCTTCGGACCCGGCGTCGTTGCGACGATCCCGGCGCCGGACAGCGCCTGCAGGTGCTTCAGCAGATAGCTCGTCGACACGCCGTGGAGTTCGGCCAGGGCTGCCGCCGACAGTACGCCGTCTTCCGACAGACCCGCCAGGAATGCCGTGCAGTGGATGGCCTGCTCTACGCCTTCGCTCAGTTTCATGTTGCATCTCCTAATCGTGGATATTAAATGTCTATGATTAGGAAGAAGTCAATCCCTGTTCGTGAGGTCTGTCCGAAATTTTGGATCTCGGATCAGACACAGGAGTTAGCCAGCCGGGCGCCTCGTCATGGGCAGGAAGTTCGGGGACTACTTGTTAACGCCGGAGGATGTTGTGCCAGCGCCCCCGACGCATCTCTGCTGCAAGGGGAATTTTATTATTGACTGATCTGTCCATAATTGTTACGTCGTTTGTATGGCCAGACCGAGAGAATTCGACCGAGACGCAGCGTTAGAGAAAGCACTTAGGGTGTTCTGGGCGAAGGGATTTGCGGCGACCTCCACCGATGATCTGCGTGAGGCGATGGGCATTGGCAGACAAAGCCTCTACAGCGCCTTCGGCGATAAGCGTACACTTTACCTGGAGGCGCTGGATACCTATCAGCAACGGACGAACACTGGCCACGTCAAGAGGCTAAGCGCCCCGGCATCGCCTATACGGGGCATCGAGGATCTGCTTGTCGGTCTTGTGTCGGAAGACGATTGCGAGCGGACACTTGGATGCATGGGGGTGGGATCCGTCGGCGAGTTTGGTGTGACCGACCCTGAAATCAATGCGCGCCGCGGCGCTGCAAGTGCTGCGCTCGGTCGACGTATATTTGAGAGAGTGTTGGACGGCCAACGTTCAGGAGAAATCAATCCGGCTCTTGACGCTGAAGAAACTGCTTCATTCATTCAGATGACGATGACCGGCCTGCAAGTGGCTGCGCGCGGCGGCGCAAACGCTTCTGATCTGAAGGCGATGGCACGTTTTGCAACGCAGCGCCTCAAGCCTTAACGCGGCCTCCACAGATGGGGGCATTTTATTTGCCTAATTATGGACAGGTCTGTCAAGAAAGGAAATTCCAATGACGATCGAAGAATGCAAGACCGCCCTCGTGTTTGGAGGTTGACCTTGCCCCGTTGAAATAATCCATTTTGAAGTAAGCTCTGGCCCATTGAGAGGACCAGGGAATGAAGCGCAATCGTTTTACAGACGAACAGATCATCGGCATTCTGAAGGAGCACGAGGCTGGCACGCCGGTCTCGGAGCTTTGCCGCAAGCACGGCGTCAGCGATGCCAGCATCTATAAGTGGAAAGCCAAGTTCGGCGGCATGGACGTATCCGAAGCCAAGCGATTGAAGACGCTGGAAGACGAGAACACGAAGCTGAAACGGCTCCTGGCAGATGCGATGCTGGACAATGCGGCTTTGAAAGACCTTTTGGGAAAGAAGTGGTGACGCCCGCAGCAAGGCGAAAAGCTGTCGCGCATCTGATGGATCACCACCAGATGAGCGAACGGCGGGCGTGTAAAGCCATCGGCTTTTGCCGGATGACGATCCGTTACGAAACCAGGCGCAGCGATGACTATGACCTTCGCGAGCGGATGAAGGCGCTGGCGCATGAACGTCGCCGCTTTGGATATCGACGCCTTCATGTGCTGCTCAGGCGTGAGGGTCACCTTGTGAACCACAAGCGGCTCTTCCGGCTCTATCGGGAAGAGAAACTGACGGTGCGCAAGCGCGGCGGTCGGAAACGAGCGATAGGCACACGAGCACCGATGCTGATCCCGCTTGCCGCCAACGATCGCTGGTCATTGGACTTCGTGTCGGATCAGCTCACCGATGGTCGCAGGTTCCGGGTGCTTACGGTGGTCGACGATTGCACCAGGGAGTGCTTGGCTCTCGTCGCCGATACGTCGCTTTCCGGTCTGCGGGTTGCCCGTGAGCTGGACCGGATCATCGAGGGACGAGGCAAGCCGAAGATGATCGTCAGCGACAATGGTAGCGAGTTCACCAGCAACGCGATCTTGCAATGGACGGATCGGACCAAGGTGGAATGGCACTACATCGCACCGGGCAAGCCGATCCAGAACGCCTTCATCGAAAGCTTCAATGGGCGGCTGCGAGACGAGTTCCTGAATGAGACTCTCTTCTCGTCGCTGGCTCATGCTCGATCAGCGCTTTCAAACTGGCGCTACGATTACAACGATCACCGCCCACACTCTGGCCTCGGCTGGCTGACACCCGCCGAGTTCGCTCAGACAATCAACCCGCGACGTGATGCGGTGCTGCGCAGCCGAAATGGCTCCGCACCGCACCCCGCCGCTACCGCCCCGAATACAGCAACCCAAAACCGCTGGAGCGAACTTAAAACTGGATAAAACTTGGGGGCAAGGTCAAGGTGCCCGTGGCATCGGCGCCGCTGCAGTCGAAAGACTTGCAAAAGAGGGGTACGATGTTGCCTTCACATATGTTTCGCGACCGGACAGCGCACAGGCGCTCGTTGCCGAGATCGAGAAGAGCGGGCGCCGCGCCCTAGCCATCCAAGCCGACAGCGCAGATGCTAACGCCCTTCGTGGGGCGGTGGCCAAGACGGTAGATGTCTTTGGGCCGCTCGACGCTGTCGTCGTCAATGCAGGGATTTTGCGCCTCAACACAGTGGATGCGGTTAGTCTCGAAGAACTTGATCTGATGATCGACATCAATATTCGAGGCGTTTTCCTGTCCATCCAGTCCGCAGTGCCCCACATGAAGGATGGCGGCCGCATTATCACAATCGGGTCGAACACGGCAGAACGGACAGGAATGCCGGGAGCAAGCGTCTACCAGTTCTCCAAGGCTGCGGTCGCAGCGATGGTGAAAGGCTTGGCACTTGATCTCGCTCCACGGCGCATCACCGTCAACAACATCCAGCCAGGTCCGACGGACACTGACATGAACGCCGGTGCCATTGAGATGTTGTCTGACCGCAGCCCGTTGAAGCGCGTTGCCGATCCCAAGGAGATTGCCGGGATGGTGTCCTATCTCACAGGTCCCGACACGTCCTTCATGACCGGATCGAGCCTTACAATCGACGGGGGCTGGACGCTATAAAGTCAACGCTCCAGGGCTAGGGCCGCTCGCAGCGGCCCTGTCCACTACTCCCGCATTTTCCTCCTGCAAGATTCTGCTCGGCAAAACTTACCGGCAGGCAATCTTTGGTTTATCGCGATGCAATTCGCCAGTTCCACATACTCCAGGAGGGCATCGATCATCTGTCCCTCATCCCAGGCTTCCGGCGAAGCGTTCTGCATAATTTTCCCGCTGAAACACCTCGGCGACAAAGTCGATGAAGACGCGTGTCTTTGAGGGGAGCAGGGCTCAGTTTGCATCATAGATCGAGATGGGACCGGCATCGACCCACCAGCCGGCAGGAGCCGGATAAGTTCCCCCCGTTCCAGATAGGGCCGGGCATCCGGCTTGGCGATCATCGTGACGCCAAGTCCGAGTATGTTGAACGCTTGGTCGATGTTTTAGATAGTTATGCATTTAGATCTCTCGGGCCGCCGGTTCACATCCCTTCAAGAGCGGACATTAAATAGCGGCGTCCTAAAGGTAGCTGAAGTCCGCGGTTATCGAGCCACCGGCTCGAATCTTTCAGATCTGCTGGTTCCACGCGGAACTGAGTGAAACCCTCAGGCTGGACCACCGAGGCACTTCGAACTAAGCCGCCTGCTGGGCGAGTTGGTTTTCAAATTCTGCTGGCCACACAGAGCCAAGCGCCGAGTGCAGCCGCTTGGCACTGGAGATCTCCCGAAAACCGCTGGAGCGAAGTCAAAACCCAATAAAAACTTGGGGAAGGTCACAAGAGAACCGCGTGATCTTTGCCTTATCAGAGCGCTCACATACCGATCCCGCGCGGTAATCTGCTCAGAAATTGAAATTCAGGCTTGCCTTCAACGCCTGGTCCACCGTGCCGGATGCGATCTCGGCTCGGCGTGTTCGACCGCATCTTCGCCAGCCTTGCCGGCGAAGGGCCAAAGCCCGAGCGCATCATGATTGACGCTACGCACCTGAAGGCCCACCGCACGGCAGGGAGCCTGCTAAAAAAGGGGATGTTCCCCATCGTATCGGACGAACAAAAGGCGGGCTGAACTCAAAGCTCCACACCGTCTGCGATGGTGACGGCCGGCCAATCATCCTGCTCCTGTCGGAAGGCCAGATGAGCGACCACAAGGGCGCGCGTCTTGTGCTCGAAGCCTTGCCTGCGGCTTCTCATCTCATCGCCGATCGCGGCTACGACAGCGCCTGGTTCCGCGCCGAACTCGAAGCACGAGGTATCGCGCCTTGCATCCCGTCAAGCCGCAGCCGCAAAGTCCCATACGCCTATGATAGGGTTCTCTACCGCCAGCGCCACAAGGTCGAGAACCTGTTCGCAAAACTCAAGGACTGGCGGCGCATCGCAACACGCTACGACCGATGCGCCCACACCTTCTTCTCGGCAATATGCATCGCGGCTGCCGTCATCTTCTGGCTCTGATCAATGAGTCCTGAGCCTAGACCAATATAGATCTCCGTTGGCCGTGCCGTGGCGCGCGATGAGAAAGCAGTCATTCGCGGGCTTGTACGTACATCAGGCCCTATCCATCTTCACTTGCACTGATACAAGCGAAGTGCGCTGTGCCCCTGTGCCCCTGTGCTGGTGCGATATTTTCAAAAATACGATTTGAAGTGCCATGTACAAATGCTGGTTCCCGCACCTTCAATGCTTAATTGGCCCCTGATTAAACTGCGATCTGGCTGTACCGATGCGTATGTTGCGCAGCCAGATATCGTGCCTCATCCTCCGGCAGCGGAGGCGAGAAAAGATAACCCTGGACACTGGTGCCGCCCAACGCTTTGAGAGCTTGAAGCTCCTCTTTGGTCTCGACACCTTCGATGACACAATCCAAGCCCATATCTGCACTCAGTGCTAAAAGCGACTTCACGATTTTGTAACTCGCAGGCTTCGTGTGCAGATTCGCAACAAAGCTCCGGTCGATCTTGAATTTAGTTAGCGGCAACGCGTGCAGCCGTGTGAGGCTTGAATAGCCTGTGCCGAAATCGTCGAGCGATATGCCGCACCCAAGGCGCCGCAACATCTCGACAGAATGAGTAATTTGCGCGAAATCATGGGCGAAAGCCGTTTCGGTAATTTCGAGATCAAGCCGCTTGGGATCAAAGCCGCTTCTTTCGACAACGCTCAGGATCGCGAGAGCGCTTTCGTTCGAATTCAAGTCGTGCGCCGACAGATTGAATGCGAGTCGCAAATGTGCATCCCAGCACGTAGCAGCAGCCAGTGCCTTCCTTAAAAGGGTCTTCGTCAATTCGCCGATGATGCCGGCTCTTTCGGCGACAGGAATGAAACGTGCTGGCGAGACTTCGCCCAAGGTCGGGCTGGCCCACCGAGCCAAGGCTTCAAAGCCGAGGATGGAGTGATCGCTGACATTAACGATAGGCTGGAAGACCAGAGAAAGCTCCCTTTCGAGGTTCGCCTGCTTTAGGACGCTCTCAATTCGTGCATCGAGGTTGATCTTGTCTTTATGGTCAGTATTAAAAAGGACCGCGCCGCCGCGGTGCCTCTTTTTGGCATGGTAAAGCGCGTAGTCGGCCCGGTCGAAAAGCTCCTCTGGGCTCAGTGCGAGGTCGGGAAAGACGGCAATCCCCATGGAAGCCGAGATGTGGACGACACCTTCTGGCATTTGATAGGGTTGCCTCAACTGCGCAGCGACATTATTCGCATTGATTAGAAGTTCGGTATTCTCCGGCGGAAGCGGAGCGATGATTGCAAACTCATCTCCGCCCAGCCGGAAGGCTGTACTCGCCGTCAGTGTCTCAGACAAGCGATTGGCAACGTCGACCAGAAGACGGTCGCCCACGGAGTGACCGTAAAGATCATTGACAGGCTTGAAGCCATCAAGGTCCATAACCGCGAGAGCCATCCGTGTTCCGCTAGTGCTTGCCCTCCTGAGATTGACCTCTAACGCCGCGAAGAATGCGCGGCGGTTTCCAAGTCCCGTAAGGCTGTCCAGGTTGGCAAGCCGGAAATTCTCGTTGCTCAGCGCGTCGCTTTTTTGCTTCGAAACCACCATGCTCTCGAAGTTTCGATAATTCGTAAGAAGGATGGACATCATGCCTGCGCAGACCAGCAGGATGTTGATCGCGATTGCGACGAATGTCGGCTGAGCCGTTGAGACAAAGAATGCGATGAAAGCGCCGTTGACGACAATTGTCACGATGAACGCTGCTGAACGCAAATACATCAAACAGAAGATGCAGGATATTACGGTGATCGCCATGTAAAATGCGACGTGCGAGCGGGTGTAAGCGTCGCCATAGGGAACAAGCGCGAACGACCAGAGTGTAAACGCGCTGGCGATAGCGCCCGCCAGACGATTGGTGCGTTGCAAAGCTGTAAGCGCGAGTTCAGGTGAAGGATCGACATTTCTCGTCCGAAGCCAGAAGAACACCCTCAATAGGCATCCGACGGTAAACAGTGATGGAACACCAAGCGTAAGCCAGTATGGCGCCAATCCTAAATGCGTTACCGCAAGCGCCCAAGTGCTGGTAAGCAAAATAAAATACATCATCGGCATTTGATGGGTGAAAGCTCGATACTGAGCTTTTAAAAGCTCGGGGTTCGTGCTCTGCACCGCCATGAACTGCTGAATCTTGCGCTGCACATTCCATATATTCATCGTTCAGCCCATCAATTTATGGTGAATTCATACCACATCGATGCCTTCGACAACGCAAACTAGTACGGTTAACAAATTCGATGGGTCACGTAGATGGACCCCGACTGATCGATGGGTAAATTCGGGACATCCATCCTCCCCATATCAGAGCGTGCGTTCAGAGTTTTACGGGCGAGCAGAAGTCCCTGTTTTTAAGATGTGGTTCGACCAGACTCAAACAAAGCCTGCGATTTGTGGGGCGAAGTTGCAGTAGAACCGGGCAGGCCGGCCATGAACCGATGTAAGGCGTTCAACGTCATCCTACTCGGGGAGCATGCCGTCTTTGAACGGCGGTTCGCTCATGGCACGAGTGTGTCGGCTGGCCGATGCTGCCGGGAAACGGTTGAGCGCCTGGCACTTCGTCAGCGCGCGCTGACCAGAGTAAGCAGGAGGGGTACACTCTGGATGCATTTCGGGCCTTTCCCGCGAGATCGCCGTACCGCGCCGCCTGGATACTCGTGCCCTCGACAGCAGCAGCTGCTGCTCTCTCCGCCGCTGCTGTCTAATGGCAGATCGCGAGGCGGTCCAGCGTCGTTATCAACCTCACGCTAGTCCCCGCGAAAGCTCACCACGGTCATTCTTTGCATATATAAAGTGGCTTGATATCCCTGCGGTAATGCTGCATTGCAAAACGACGACGCAGCAATTCAGCAGCGCGGTTTCGGTGCGGTTGCCATATGAAGCCGAATGAATTGAACGTACTTGTTATCGACGAGAACCGCATCCGCGCCGCCATCATCGAAGAGGGGCTGCGGGATGCGGGTTATGACCAGGTCACGGTGATCGACGTCATGCATGGCTTGGCGCGTCGCATCGCCGATCTCAATCCCGATATTATCGTAATCGATTTAGAAAACCCGAACCGCGACATGCTGGAAAGCATGTTCCAGCTGTCGCGCGCCGTAAAACGCCCCATCGCCATGTTCGTCGACAAGTCCGACGAGGCCTCCATCGAGGCGGCGGTCGAAGCGGGCGTCTCGGCCTATATCGTCGACGGGCTGAAGCAGGAGCGGGTGCGCCCCATCCTGAAAATGGCGATCAGCCGCTTCAATGCCTTTTCCCGTCTCAGCCGGGAGCTGGAAGAGACGCGCGGGGAACTGGAAAACCGCAAGGTCATCGACCGCGCCAAGGGACTCCTGATGCGCTCGCGCGGGCTCTCCGAAGAGGCGGCCTATGCGCTGCTTCGCCGCACGGCGATGAACCAGAACCGCAAGATCGTCGAGATCGCCCAGAGCCTCGTCACGGCGGCCAGCCTGCTCGACCCCGGAGGAACGGAATGACGACGCGCCACGCCATCACCGCCGGTTTTGTGCCGCTGCTTGACAGCGCGCTCCTCGTCGTCGCCCGCGAAATGGGCTTTGCCGAGGCGCAGGGCATCGATCTCACCTTGCTGCGCGAGCGCTCCTGGGCGAGCATCCGCGACCGTCTTGCGGTGCGCCATATCGATGTCGCGCATATTCTCGGCCCTATGCCAATCGCCGGCAATCTCGGCCTGAACCTTCCCGCACCCGAGATGATCGTTCCGATGGCGCTCGGCCTCGGCGGCAATGCGGTGACGGTCTCGCCGGCGCTCTGGCAGGCGATGGCGGATCATGGTGCGACGGCCGATCTCGATGCGCGCGCCAATGGCGCGGCGCTCCGCGCAGCCATCGCAGTACGGACGGGCGCGCCGCTGCGCTTCGGTGTCGTGCATCCCTATTCGGGGCACAATTACGAACTGCGCTACTGGCTGGCTGCAAGCGGCATCGACCCGGATCGAGACATTGAGATCGTCGTGCTGCCGCCGCCCGACATGGGTGATGCGCTCTCCGAGGGGGTGATCGACGGCTATTGCGCCGGCGAACCATGGAACACGTTCGGCGTGCTGCGGCGCGGCGGGCATCTGGCCACCGTCAAGGCGGCGATCTGGCGGTCGAGCCCGGAAAAGGTCCTTGGCGTTAATGCACGCTGGGGCGCGGCCAATCCGGAGGCGATGGCGGCGCTGCTTGTTGCGCTGTATCAGGCGTCGCTCTGGTGTGCCCGACCGGAAAACCACGCGGCCCTTGCAACGCTGCTGGCGCAGCCAGCCTATGTCGGGCACGATGTGGACCTGCTGCTTCCCGCCCTCGATGGCAAGCTGCCGGTTGGTGGCGAGACGGTGCGCACCATCGGCGATTTCTTCGTGCCGAACGCCAAGGCCGCCACCTTTCCCTGGAAAAGCCACGCCCTCTGGTTCTACACGCAGATGGTGCGCTGGCGGCAGATCGGGCATACGGCGGAGCGCCAGCGCCTTGCGGCGGAGACCTATCGACCGGACATCTACCGGGCCGCGCTGAAGGACCTCGGTATCGCCATGCCCTCGGTCAGCGCTAAGGTCGAAGGGGCCTTGACCGTCGCAACGCCCGTCGGATCTTCCGGCGTCCTGACGCTCGGTCCCGACGGCTTCTTCGACGGTGGCCGCTTCGATCCTGATGATGTCGAAGCCTACATCGCGTCGCAGACGGTTGGCTGAGTGTGCGCGGCGCTTAATTATGCGCACTGCACAAAAAATGGCTTCGTGGATGCACGAACAGCGAGGCGCTTCCAGGCCTTCGAGAGTCGAGAAGAAATTATTATTATTGAAGATCAATAGCTTGATTAAATTGGCACACCGATTGCTTGTTAGAGCGTAGACCTTCGGGTCACGACATCGGCGTCCAACGACGGGCGCTTCACCAGCAAAGCCGCTGATCAGGATCCGTGCGCATGGGGCAACCATGGGGCATGTGCCTGGCCAGTGGCTTTTTGTTTTTCAACCCCGAGATTGGAGCGGCACGACCTTGTCGGGCCTCGGAGAAGCCATGTCTGAGATCAAGCAGCCCACATCCACGCGTGAACGCGCTGTCGCGCTCTGGATGTCCACCTTCGCCTTCACCATCTGTTTCGCCGTCTGGACGATCTTTGCGATCATCGGCATCCGCATCAAGGAAGACCTCGGCCTGTCGGAAGCCCAGTTCGGCCTGCTCGTTGGCACGCCGATCCTGACCGGCTCGCTGGTGCGCATCCTGCTCGGCGTGTGGACGCCGCGCTTTGGCGGCCGCCTCGTTTACACGCTGACGATGCTAGCCGCTGCCTTGTCGACGCTCCTCCTGTCTCACGCCACGACCTTCCCGCAGATGCTGCTTGCCGGCCTCGGCGTGGGACTAGCGGGCGGATCCTTTGCCGTCGGCGTGGCCTATGTCTCGCCGTTCTTCCCGGCGGAAAAGCAGGGCACCGTGCTCGGTATCTTCGGCGCGGGCAATGTCGGAGCGGCGCTGACGAAATTCGTCGCGCCCTTCGTTCTCGTCGCTGCCGGCTGGCAGATGGTTGCGCAAGTCTGGGCCGCGGCACTGATCTTCACCGCCTGCCTCTTCTGGTTCACCACGAGCGATGATCCGGCCTTCAAGAGCCGCCGCGAAAGCAAGGGGCCGAAGCGCAGCCTGCGCGAGGAATTCGCGCCGCTGAAGAAGGCCCAGGTCTGGCGCTTCTCGCTCTACTACTTCTTCGCCTTCGGCGGCTTCGTGGCGCTCGCTCTCTGGCTGCCGCGTTACCTCGTCGGCGTCTATGGCTTCGACATCGCCACGGCAGGCATGGTCGCCGCCGCCTATTCCATTCCCGGCAGCATCTTTCGGGCGCTTGGTGGCGTGCTGTCAGACCGCAAGGGCGCACGCTCCGTCATGTATGGCATGTTCGCCGTCTCGGCCGTCGCGACGCTCATCCTGTCGCTGCCTTCGGGCATCACGCCGGCCGTCTTCATCGTCGTGGTCTTCGTGCTCGGCTTCGTCATGAGCCTCGGCAAGGCTGCCGTCTACAAGCACATTCCGGCCTATTATCCCGATAGCGTCGGTGCCGTCGGCGGTGTCGTCGGCATGGTCGGCGGGCTCGGCGGCTTCATCCTGCCCATCGCCTTCGGCCTTCTCAAGGATGCGAGCGGCCTCTGGTCGAGCTGCTTCCTGCTGCTCTTTGCCGTCGTCGCCGTCTCGCTGATCTGGATGCATCTCTCCATCCGCCAGATGGAGCGCCCCTCCGTCTCCGCCGTCGCAGCATAATCACAAGGAAAGACCATGACCGAGAAACTCGTCATCATCGGCAATGGCATGGCGCCGGGGCGCATGCTGGAGCACCTTCTCGAGAAGGCACCGGGCCGCTACGACGTCACCATCTTCAACGCCGAGCCGCGCGTCAATTACGACCGCATCATGCTCTCGCCGGTCCTGTCCGGCGAGAAGGACTACGAAGAGATCATTATTCACGGCGACGGCTGGTACATCAAGCACGGCATCACGCTCTACAAGGGCCACCGCATCGTCGCCATCGACCGCGGTGCCAAGACGGTGACGTCGGACCATGGTGTGACCGAGAGCTACGACAAGCTGGTCATCGCCACCGGCTCCGTGCCCTTTATCCTGCCGGTGCCGGGCAAGGAGCTGCCCGGCGTCATCACTTACCGCGACCTCGACGACGTGCAGGCCATGCTGCTCGCCGCGCAGTCGCGCGAGAAGGCCGTCGTCATCGGTGGCGGCCTGCTCGGCCTTGAAGCCGCCGCCGGCCTTGCCGGCCGCGGTATGGATGTGACGGTGCTCCATGTCATGCCGACGCTGATGGACCGGCAGCTCGATCCGGCCGCCGGCTATCTCCTGCAGAAGGAGCTGGAAGGGCGGGGCATCAAGATCCTCTGCAAGGCCAATACCAAGGCCATTATCGGCAACGGCAAGGTCGAGGGCATCGAACTGGAGGATGGCCGCATCATCCCGGCGACGCTCGTCGTCATGGCCGTCGGCATCCGCCCGAGCGTCGGGCTTGCTAGGGAGGCGGGGCTTGCCATCAACCGCGGCATCGTCGTCGACCACGGCATGCAGACCTCCGACGGCAGCATCTGGGCGCTCGGCGAATGCGCCGAGGTCGGCGGCATGGTCTATGGCCTCGTCGCACCGCTCTACGAGATGGCGCGTGTCGCGGCTTCGCATCTTGCCGGCGAACAGGGTGCGGCCTTCGTGCATTCGGATACGCCGACCAAGCTGAAGGTGACCGGCATCGAACTCTTCTCGCTGGGCGATTTCGCCGATGGCGACGATCGCGAGGAGATCGTGCTGCGCGATGCCTCAGCCGGCGTCTACAAGCGGCTGGTGCTGAAGGGCAACAGGATCATCGGCACGGTGCTTTACGGCGAAACCGCCGATGGCGCCTGGTTCAATGATCTGAAGAAGAAGCAGATCGACATCTCCGAAATGCGCGAGACGCTGATCTTCGGCCAGGCCTATCAGGGGGGCGCTCCGCTGGACCCTATGGCGGCCGTTGCAGCCTTGCCGGATGATGCGGAAATCTGCGGCTGCAACGGCGTCTGCAAGGGCAGGATCGTCTCGACCATCACCGAAAAGGGCCTGACGTCGCTGGACGATGTGCGTGCCCACACCAAGGCGTCGGCCTCGTGTGGCTCCTGCACCGGCCTCGTCGAGCAGCTGATGACGCTGACGCTCGGCGACAGTTACAATCCCGCCGCCGTCCAGCCGATGTGCGGCTGCACCGATCTCGGCCATGACGACGTGCGCCGCCTGATCAAGGCGAAGGGGCTGAAGACCATTCCGGCGGTCATGCAGGAGCTGGAATGGAAGACCTCCTGCGGCTGCGCCAAATGCCGCCCGGCGCTCAACTACTACCTCGTCTGTGACTGGCCGGATGAATACGCCGACGACTACCAGTCGCGCTACATCAATGAGCGTGTGCATGCCAACATCCAGAAGGACGGCACCTATTCCGTCGTGCCGCGCATGTGGGGTGGCGTGACCAATTCCGGCGAGCTGCGCGCCATCGCCGATGTCGTCGACAAGTTCGAGATCCCCCTGGTGAAGGTCACCGGCGGTCAGCGCATCGACCTGCTCGGCATCGAGAAGGAGGATCTGCCTGCCGTCTGGGCCGATCTCGGCAAGGCAGGCTTCATCTCCGGCCAGGCCTATGCGAAAGGCCTGCGCACCGTAAAAACCTGTGTCGGCTCCGACTGGTGCCGCTTCGGCACGCAGGATTCGACGGGGCTCGGCATCCGCATCGAAAAGTTCATGTGGGGCTCCTGGACGCCGGCCAAGCTGAAGATGGCGGTCTCCGGCTGTCCACGAAACTGCGCGGAGGCGACCTGCAAGGACATCGGCGTGATCTGCGTGGATTCTGGGTTCGAGATTCACTTCGCCGGTGCCGCGGGCCTCGACATCAAGGGTACCGAAGTACTCGGCCTCGTGAAGAGCGAGGACGAGGCGCTGGAGCACATCGTGGCGCTGACGCAGATGTACCGCGAACAGGCGCGTTATCTCGAGCGCATCTACAAATGGGCGAAACGCATCGGGCTCGACGAGATCCGCCGCCAGATCATGGGCGATGCCGACAAGCGCAAGGCCTATTATGACCGCTTCGTTTTCTCCCAGAAATTCGCCCAGGTCGATCCCTGGTCGGAGCGCGTATCCGGCAAGGACAAACATGAATTCCGGCCGATGGCGACCATCGGCTACGGACAGGCAGCGGAATAGGAGGTCGGACATGAACTGGTTTGCCATCGGAAACATCGCCGACATCCCGCTGCGTGGCGCCCGCTGTGTGAAAACTCCGCAGGGCAAGATCGCAGTATTTCGCACCGCAGAAAACGAGGTTTTTGCCATCGAAGACCATTGCCCGCATAAAGGCGGGCCGCTGAGCCAGGGCATCGTTCATGCCAAGGCCGTGACCTGCCCGCTGCACAATTGGGTGATATCGCTGGAAACCGGCACGGCGCTCGGTGCGGACGAGGGCGCGGTAAAGACCATCGCGCTAAAGAATGACGGCGGCGCGCTGTTCATCGCGCTCGAAGACCTGATGGTGGCGGCCGAATAGGATGGAACAGGCGGTCAAGACAACCTGCCCCTATTGCGGCGTCGGCTGCGGTGTCATCGCGACGGTCGCCGAAGACGGTGCCGTTTCCGTCAAGGGCGATCCGGACCACCCGTCGAACTACGGGCGGCTCTGCTCAAAGGGCTCGGCGCTTGCCGAGACGATCGATCTCGATGGTCGCATCCTGCATCCCGAGATCAGGGGCGAACCGGCGTCCTGGGACAGCGCCCTCGATCTCGTCGCCGCAAAGTTTGCCGCCGCGATTGCCGAGCACGGCCCCGATTCCGTGGCGTTCTATGTCTCCGGCCAGTTGCTGACGGAGGATTACTACGTCGCCAACAAGCTGATGAAGGGGTTTTTCGGTTCG
The DNA here is from genome assembly GCF_022601905.1 of Shinella sedimenti. Classification (NCBI taxonomy): domain Bacteria; kingdom Pseudomonadati; phylum Pseudomonadota; class Alphaproteobacteria; order Hyphomicrobiales; family Rhizobiaceae; genus Shinella; species Shinella sedimenti. Next base: position 41,834 of record NZ_JAKVIN010000010.1, on the reverse strand, counting down.
GCCAATATCGACACGAATTCCCGGCTCTGCATGTCCTCCTCCGTCGCCGGCCATCGCCGGGCTTTTGGTTCGGATACGGTGCCGGGGACCTATGAGGACCTGGAACTGGCCGATCTCGTCATCCTGACCGGTTCCAACCTCGCCTGGTGCCACCCCGTGCTCTACCAGCGCCTTGCCGCCGCCAAAGAGCGCCGTCCGGGCATGAAGGTCGTGGTCATCGATCCGCGCCGCACCATGACGACCGATATCGCCGACCTTCATCTGGCGATCCGCCCCGATACGGATGCGGCATTGTTCGTCGGCCTATTCTCGCATCTCGTCTCGAACAACGCCGTCGACCAGAATTATGTCGCGGCGCATACGTCGGGCTTTGCCGAAGCCTTCGCGACGGCGGCGGGCGTTTCCTTCGGCGAGGTGCTGGAGCGGACGGGGCTTCCGGCCATGCAGCTTCGCGAATTCTATCGCCTGTTCACGACGACCGGGAAGGTCGTCACCTGCTACAGCCAGGGCGTCAACCAGTCCTCGTCCGGCACAGACAAGGTCAACGCCATCCTCAATTGCCACCTTGCCACCGGCCGCATCGGCAGGCCGGGCATGGGGCCGTTCTCGCTGACGGGGCAGCCCAACGCCATGGGTGGCCGCGAGGTCGGCGGTCTCGCGAACATGCTGGCCGCCCATATGGCCATCGAAAGCGCTGAAGACCGCGACCGGGTGCAGCGCTTCTGGGCGTCGCCCGTCCTCGCGGAAAAACCGGGCCTCAAGGCGGTCGATCTCTTTCAGGCGGTGGCGGACGGGCGCATCAAGGCGCTGTGGATCATGGCGACCAACCCTGTCGTCTCCATGCCCGATGCCGCTGCCGTCGAGGCGGCGATCAAGGCCTGTCCCTTTGTCGTTATCTCCGACATTATCAAGGACACGGACACCGCCCGCCACGCCCACGTTATGCTGCCATCGCTCGGCTGGGGCGAGAAGAGCGGGACCGTCACCAATTCCGAGCGCCGCATTTCCCGCCAGCGCGCCTTCCTTGCCGCGCCTGGCACGACGCGGGCGGACTGGTGGCAACTAGTCGAAGTCGCGCGCCGCATGGGCTTTGCCGATGCTTTCGCTTATGAAACTCCGGCAGAAATCTTTTCCGAACATGCGGCCCTCTCGGCTTTCGAGAACGATGGCCGCCGTGATTTCGATATCGGTGCGCATGTTGGTGTCGGGCAGGATGTTTATGATGCGCTTGAACCCTTCCAATGGCCGCAGCCGGCAGGACAGGCCAGGACGGAAAGCCGCTTTTTCGCCGATGGCGGCTTCTACCATGAGGATGGCAAGGCACACTTCGTCGCAGTCGAGCCCGCCGAAACCGACCGCGCCAATCCCGACTACCCCTTCACGCTGAACACCGGCCGCATCCGCGACCAATGGCACACCATGACGCGCACGGGAAAAAGCGCGCGCCTGTCGTCCCACATCGCCGAACCCTTTGCAGAACTGCATCCGCGCGATGCCGTCGAGATCGGCGTCGGCAATGCCGGGCTGGTCGAGATCGAGAGCCCGCTGGGCAGCGCCGTGGTGCGGGCGCTGATCACCGAACGCCAAGCGCGGCGCAGCATCTTCGCCCCCATGCACTGGAACGATCAGTTTGCTGCCAGGGCCCGCATCGATGCCGTCGTCCCCGCCATCACCGACCGTTTTTCCGGCCAGCCCGCCTCGAAGAACGTTGCGGTCGCGGTCAAGCTGTTCAAGGCACGGCACTATGCCTTCGCCGTCTCGCAGGCGAAGCCGGTCGAGCCGGATGCGGCCTATTGGGCGCTCGCCAAAGCCGATGGCGGCTGGCGGCTGGAACTGGCGTTCACCACGCCGGTCCAGCACTGGGCGGACTGGTGCCGCCGCGTCTTCACCATCCCCGACGGCGTCGAGCCGCTCGGCTATGCGGATGCGCCGACCGGCGATGTCAGGCTCGCCTTCTTCGACGGGACTCGGCTTCTCGCCGCCTTCTTCCTAGCGTGCGAGCCCGTGGCAGTCGCCCGCAACTGGGCGATCGCCCAACTCACCGCCGAACACGCCAACCTGCGCAAGCGTTTCGCGCTCGTCGCCGGCCGGCCGGGTGCGGACAAGCCGGACCCCGGCGCCACCCTCTGTTCGTGCTTCGGCGTTGGCGTCAACCAGATCGTCGCCGCCGTGCGGGGCGGTTGCCACAGCGTCGAGGCCGTCGGCAAGGCGCTCAATGCCGGAACCAATTGCGGATCGTGCCGCGCCGAGATCAAGGGGATCGTCGATGGATGTCTCGCAGCCGCCGCGGAATGAAGCGCGCATAGAACCGCTCGCCAAGCTGCCGGTCTTCTGGGCGCTGGAGGGTGAACGTGTCGTCGTCGCCGGCGGCACGGATGCCGCGATGTGGAAGGCGGAACTGCTTGCGGCCTGCGGTGCCCGCGTTGATGTCTATGCGGAAACCTTCAGCGAGGCCTTCGAGGCGCTCTTCGCTCGCCCACCGGATCATCCGGCGGCAGGACTGACGCGCCATGCCCGGTGCTGGACGCCATCCGATCTGGCTGGTGCTGTGCTGGCGATCGGCGATTGCGAGGACGATGCGGAAACGTTCTTCAACGCCGCCCGTGCTGCGGGCGTGCCGGTCAATGTCATCGACAAGCAGGCCTTCTGCCAGTTCCAGTTCGGCTCGATCGTCAACCGCTCGCCGGTGATCGTGGCGATCTCGACGGACGGCGCGGCGCCGATCCTGGCACAGACGATCCGCCGCAAGATCGAGACGCTTCTGCCGCGCAGCCTGAAGGCTTGGGCGGCGCTGGCACAGTCGCTGCGCGGGGCGGTCAACCTGCGCCTTAAGCCCGGCCAGCCGCGCCGCGTTTTCTGGGAGCGGTTCTCCGACAGGGTCTTTTCCACGCTGGATACGCCGGAGGAGGGCGTAGGCGGGGTGCTTCTCGCTGATGCCGAACGGCTCGCGGAAGCCCCCGCCATCGGTCGCGTGACATTTGTCGGCGCGGGGCCAGGCGATGCGGAGCTCCTAACGCTAAAGGCCGTGCGAGCGCTGCAGGCGGCCGATATCATCCTCTTTGACGATCTGGTTCCCGGCGAAGTGCTCGAGTTGGCGCGCCGCGAGGCGACGCGCATGCCCGTAGAACGATGCGGCGGCGAGAGCTGCCGACAGAAAGAGATCGGAGACACTATCGTCAAGTTCGCTATGGCCGGCCAGTGCGTGGTACGGCTGTCACCCGGCGATCCGGTTGTCTTCGGGCGGGCCGAGGACGAGATCGCTCACCTCAAACGCCACAACATTCCTGTCGACGTTGTCCCAGGCATCACGGCGCCAGCTATATGACCTCACGTTCTGGCCTGTCTTTAACCGATCGTCACCACCTGAAATCGTTGCGTCTCGACGTTCCTCGCGCGAGGGACTATCCAACAATGTCGCCTGGAGAGGCGTCGCAGAGGTTGGGACCGTCGCGGCATTCTACATGAACTTGCGACAACAGGTCTGATCGTAGAGAAGTCACCGATAAGTTGCGGCGGTAGAGGCCTGCAATCATCATTAACCAGCGTAATCGAACCAGCCATGCCGGAAGCCGGAGTGAAACGCTCCAGACGGCATATGGCGGCCTCGACTAGCTGGTGCCCTTCGGCTCCATTTGGGACGCCGGGAGAAGTTAACGCCCTCGTCATCTCCTCGTTTCCGACTGTGCGGCTCGTAGGTGGAAATCATAGGCGCTCAGGCGGTGGAACAGTAAACTGCCTGTTTGACTTCAGGTTTCGCGGAGCGACCGTGCTCGACGGCCGCGCGAACCGTCTGAGAAGGAGGACCATTCGTCGAATTTCCGGCCGTTCGCAGACCCAGCGATACTGTCTAGTTAGTTGTTCTTTATTTGACGCAAGTCAACGACTGACCGGAGCTAACGATCCAATGGTCTCGCAACGATCCGCGGGAATGCCTTGGAATGAAAACCGTACGTCTGCTTCTTTTGCTGTGTGCCAGTCTGTGCTTGGTGGCGCCCGCCCATGCCCGTACGGTTCTGGAGGAGTACCTGCCTGCTGCAGCCGCGTCAGACCTCGTGCCCGGTGCGGAGGGTTTCGGTTCGATTCGCGAGGACCTAGCGGTGGCGCCGGTGCTGAAGCGCGGCCAGACGGTGGCCTGGGTCTTCATGACATCGGACTTCGTCGGGACCACCGGCTATTCCGGTAAGCCAATCCATACGCTCGTCGCGATCGGCACGGACGCCAGGATTGTCGGTGTCAAGCTGGTCAAGCATTCCGAGCCCATCGTCCTCATCGGCATACCCGAAGCGAAGGTGAATGCGTTGGTGGCCAGCTATGCCGGCCTGGACATCGTTGCCGAGGCGAAATCCGGTGGCACGGGACATGAGGTAGACATCATCTCCGGGGCGACGGTGACGGTGATGGTGATCGACGATTCCATCGTCCGCTCTGGACTGAAGGTCGCGCGTGCGCTTGGTCTCGGAGGGCTCGCGCCGGAAGCGGACGCGGCTGGGCCGCGCTTTGAGATTGACCGGGATGCCGCAGGTCCTACCGATTGGGCGGAGGCCGAGGGCGACGGCACGCTGCGCCGGTTAACGCTCGATGTCGCTCAGGTCAACGCAGCCTTTGCCGAACATCCCGACGAACGCGCGCGCGATCGTTCCATCACCGAAGCGCCGCAGACCACCTTCATCGACATGCAGGCCGCGCTGGTTTCGGTTCCCGCAATCGGCAAGACACTGCTCGGTCCAGCCCAGGATGCAAATCTGAGGAGCTGGCTGAAGGAGGGTGAGAACGCCATTGCCGTCGTAGGACGCGGCCTCTACTCCTTCAAGGGCTCGGGTTATGTGCGCGGCGGCATCTTCGACCGCATCGTGCTTATACAGGACGACGTTTCCGTGCGGTTCCGCGACCGCGATCATCGCCGGCTCGGCGGTATCGCGCTTGTTGGCGCGCCGGAATTTTCAGAAATGGACATGTTCCGCATTCCCGCCGGCCTCGGCTTTGATCCGGCCAAGCCCTTCCGCATTCAGCTTTTGGCACAACGCGAGGTCGGGCCAATCGAGAAGGTGTTCCACACCTTCGATCTCGGCTACCAGCTGCCGCAGAAATACCTGCGCGCTATCGCGCCACCCGTGCAGCAGGATGCCGTCGCCTCGCCGCAGGAAGAGGTGAGCGCGCAGGCAGATCTCTGGAAACGCATCTGGCGCGACTCCAAGCTGAAGATCGTCGTTCTCACCGCCATGCTGATGGTGCTGACAGGCGTGTTCTTCTTCCAGACTTATGCGGTCAAGAACGCCAAGGGCTTCTATATCTTCCGTATTGTCTTTCCTGTCCTTCACCCTGATCTTTCTCGGCTGGTACGCCAATGCGCAGCTTTCGGTCGTCAACCTCATGGCGTTGTTCGGCAGCCTAGTGAACGGCTTCAGCTGGCAGGCCTTCCTGCTTGATCCGCTGACCTTTATCCTTTGGTTTGCCGTTGCCGCCGCACTACTTTTCTGGGGTCGGGGCGCCTATTGCGGCTGGCTCTGCCCCTTCGGTGCCCTGCAAGAGCTGACCAACCAGATCGCCCGCAAGCTGCGCATTCCGCAATGGACGCTACCCTGGGGCCTGCACGAGCGCCTTTGGCCGGTCAAGTACATGATCTTTCTCGGTCTCTTCGGCGTCTCACTGATGAGCGTCGAGCAGGCCGAACATCTCGCCGAGATCGAACCCTTCAAGACCGCGATCATCCTGAAGTTCATCCGCGCCTGGCCGTTCGTGGCCTATGCGGTTGCGCTGCTGGCTGCCGGGCTCTTCGTTGAGCGGTTTTATTGCCGCTACCTCTGCCCGCTCGGCGCCGCACTCGCGATCCCTGCGCGTATGCGCATGTTCGACTGGCTCAAGCGCTACCACGAATGCGGAAACCCCTGCCAGACCTGCGCGATCCAGTGTCCGGTGCAGGCGATCCACAAGACGGGCGAGATCAATCCGAACGAGTGCATCGACTGCCTGCACTGCCAGGTCCTCTACCAATCCGAAACCGTATGCCCGGTGGTGATCAAGAAGATGAAGTCGCGCGCCAAGCTCGCGGCGAGCCCCGGCGGCCCGGTCCCGCAACCCGCAGCCAAAGTTTAACCAAAGCCAAAGTTTAACCAAAGAAGGAACCCGACCATGGAATCGAAGGAAAACAAGGGGCTGAGCCGCCGTGCGCTGTTCAGCGCCACGGCAGGCTCGGCGGTTCTCGCTGGCGCGATGGCGCCCGCCGCGCTCGGCTTTGGTGCCGCAGGCCTTGCGACGCCCGCCCGCGCCGCGACGGGGGCCGACGGTTCCGTCGCGCCCGGCAAGCTGGACGATTATTACGGCTTCTGGTCCTCGGGCCAGTCCGGCGAGATGCGCATTCTCGGCATCCCCTCGATGCGCGAACTGATGCGTGTTCCGGTGTTCAACCGTTGCTCGGCCACCGGCTGGGGCCAGACGAATGAATCGATCCGCATCCACCAGCGCACGATGTCGGAGAAGACGAAGAAGCAGCTTGCCGCCAACGGCAAGAAGATTCACGACAACGGCGACCTCCACCATGTCCACATGTCCTACACCGAGGGCAAGTATGATGGCCGCTACCTCTTCATGAACGACAAGGCAAACACGCGCGTCGCGCGCGTGCGCTGCGACGTGATGAAGACCGACGCCATTCTGGAGATCCCGAACGCCAAGGGCATCCATGGCATGCGTCCGCAGAAATGGCCGCGTTCCAACTACGTGTTCTGCAACGGCGAGGACGAGGCGCCGCTCGTCAACGACGGCTCGACCATGACTGACGTCTCGACCTACGTGAACATCTTCACGGCCGTCGATGCCGACAAGTGGGATGTCGCCTGGCAGGTGCAGGTCTCCGGCAACCTCGACAACTGCGATGCCGACTATGAGGGTAAGTGGGCGTTCTCGACGTCCTACAATTCCGAAATGGGCATGTCGCTGGAGGAGATGACCAAGTCCGAGATGGACCATGTCGTCGTCTTCAATCTCGCTGAGATCGAAAAGGCGATCGCCGCCGGCCAGTATGAAGAGATCAATGGTGTCAAGGTGCTGGATGGCCGCAAGGAGGCCAAGTCGCTTTTCACGCGCTACATCCCGATCGCCAACAACCCGCACGGCTGCAACATGGCGCCGGACAAGAAGCACCTGTGCGTGGCCGGCAAGCTTTCGCCGACCGTCACCGTGCTCGACGTCACCAAGTTCGATGCGATCTTCTACGACAATGCCGAGCCGCGCAGCGCCGTGGTGGCAGAGCCTGAACTCGGCCTCGGCCCGTTGCACACCGCCTTCGACGGACGCGGCAACGCCTATACGTCGCTCTTCCTCGACAGCCAGGTGGTGAAATGGAACATCGACGAGGCCATCCGCGCCTATGCCGGTGAGAAGATCAACCCGATCAAGGACAAGCTCGACGTCCAGTATCAGCCCGGCCACCTGAAGACCGTGATGGGTGAGACGCTCGACGCCTCCAATGACTGGCTGGTGTGCCTGTGCAAGTTCTCCAAGGACCGCTTCCTGAATGTTGGCCCGCTGAAGCCGGAGAACGACCAGCTCATCGACATCTCCGGCGACAAGATGATCCTGGTTCATGACGGCCCGAACTTCGCCGAACCGCATGACGCCATCTCCGTCTCGCCCTCCCTACTGCCGAACATCAAGTCGGTCTGGGATCGCAACGACCCGCTCTGGGCCGAAACGCGCAAGCAGGCCGAGGCCGATGGCGTCAATATCGACGAATGGACGGACGCGGTCATCCGCGACGGCAACAAGGTGCGGGTCTATCTCACCTCTGTCGCACCGAGCTTCAGCCAGGAAAGCTTCACCGTGAAGGAGGGCGACGAGGTCACCGTGATCGTCACCAATCTCGACGAGATCGACGACCTGACACACGGCTTCACCATGGGCAACCACGGTGTTGCCATGGAAGTCGGACCGCAGATGACGAGTTCCGTCACCTTCGTCGCGGCCAATCCCGGTGTCTATTGGTACTATTGCCAATGGTTCTGCCATGCGCTGCACATGGAAATGCGCGGCCGTATGTTCGTCGAACCGAAGGACGCCTGAGGTATGCGGCTGCCCGTTCTCCTGATCGGCCTTCTGCTCGCTTCGCCGCTTGCCGCGGCGGAGAGTGCTGTCGCGCCGGGTGCGGGCAGTCTCGCAGAGGCCATTGCCGGTGCGGCGGCCGGCGATGTGCTTGTGCTCACTGACGGGGCCTATACCGGCCCCGTCACCATCGACCGGCCGCTCACGATCAGGGGGCCGCGCGGCGCGGTGGTCGACGGCCAGGGACTGGGCAGCGTCGTGACAATAGCGGCCGAGGATGTGGCCCTGTCGGGCTTCACCGTCACCGGCTCTGGTCGCATCAATCAGGACCTCGATTCTGGGGTCAAGATTCTCCAGGGGGCTGATCGCGCACGGATCGAAAAGCTGCTCGTCACCGGCAATATGCATGGCGTCGATGTGCATGGCGGCCACAATGCCGTCGTCAGCGGAAACGAGATCATCGGCACAGACAACGCCCGCATGAATGAGCGCGGCAACGGCATTTATGTCTGGAACAGCCCGGGCACGTTGCTCGAGGGCAATGTCATCCGCTACGGTCGTGACGGCATATTCTCCAATGCCAGCGCCGACAGCATCTATCGCGGCAATGTCATGCGCGACCTGCGCTTTGCCGTGCACTTCATGTATACGCGCAACACCGAGGTTTCAGGCAACGTCTCGGTCGGCAACCATCTCGGCTTCGCCATCATGTTCTCCAACAAGGCGAAGATCCTGAACAATCTGAGCCTTGGCGATCGTGAGCACGGGCTGATGCTGAACTATGCCAACAATGCCGACGTGACCGGAAATCTGGTGCGCGGCGGTTCAAAGAAATGCCTCTTCATCTACAATGCCCACAAGAACCTCATCTGGAACAACCGTTTCGAGGGCTGCGGCATCGGCATCCATTTCACCGCCGGTTCTGAGAAGAACGTGCTCTCCGGCAATGCCTTCATCGCCAACCGCGAGCAGGTGAAATATGTCGGTACGCGGAGCATGGAATGGAGCCATGAGGGCAGGGGCAATTTCTGGTCCGATCACCCGGCCTTCGATCTCAACGGCGACGGTATCGCCGACAGTTTCTACCGTCCCAACGACCTGATGGACCAGATCCTCTGGTCGCAGCCGGCCGCGAGCCTGCTCATCGGCTCGCCTGCCGTGCAGCTCGTACGCTGGAGCCAGCGGGACTTTCCCGCAACCTTGCCCGGAGGCGTACGCGACAGCGCGCCCCTGATGCGTCCCATCACCATATCCGTCCCGCCTGACATTCTTGGCTACGAAGCCGAAGCAGCCGGTCGCTGGGCCGAAGGAAATTATGATGACACCGAACCTGACAATCTCTCGGCTCACTAAGCGCTTCGGCGAGGTGAAGGCGCTGAAGGCCGTTTCGCTGACGTTGGAAGCGGGGCGACGCGCGGCGCTGCTTGGCCACAACGGTGCCGGCAAATCGACCTTGATGAAGATCGTCCTCGGCCTCATCCCCTATGACAGCGGCGACGTCACGGTTTGCGGCATGGCGCCCGGTTCTTCGGCGGCGCGCGCTCAGGTGGCCTATCTGCCGGAGAACGCTGCCTTCCACCCCGCTTTGACTGGAGAGGAGCAGCTTCGCCACTATCTCGCACTGCGTGGGGAGAACCCGAAGCAAGCCATGGCGCTTCTTGCCCGCGTCGGGCTAGAGAAGGCGGGGCACCGACGCATCGGCACCTATTCCAAGGGCATGCGCCAGCGCGTCGGCCTCGCGCAGACGCTGATCGGTCGCCCGGGTCTCCTCGTGCTGGATGAGCCCACGTCGGGTCTCGACCCGGTGTCGCGGCGCGATTTCTACGATCTCCTCGACGGCCTCGCCGCCGAGGGAACCGCGATCCTGCTTTCTTCCCACGTGCTGACCGAAGTAGAGGCGCGGACAGACCGCATCCTTATCCTCTCGGGGGGCGAACTGGTGGCAGAGGGCACTCTCGCCGATCTGCGGGCCCGCGCGGCACTGCCCGTCTCCCTTCTCGTTCGCCCCACTTCCAACCGTACACCTTCTCTTACGGCGGCCTTTCCCCAGGCCGTTGCGAGCGGAGATGGACTTCTGCGCCTTTCCTGCGCGCAGGCGCAAAAACTGCCGCTCCTGGCCCGAATAGCCGCGCTCGGGGGCGACGTCGCGGATCTCGATGTGATCCCACCGAGCCTCGAAGATATCTACAGTCATTTCAGCCGGAGGGACGGGCAATGAAGCGCATCCTCGCCATCGCGATCTCGGAATTCCGCATCGCCTTTCGCAATCGCTGGGTCTCCATCGCGACGGGCATGATGGTGCTGTTTGCGCTGGTGCTCGCTGCCGCCGGTGCCGCACCGACGGGGGATGTGGGTGTGGACCGGCTCTCGGTGACGGTCGCCTCGCTCACGTCGCTCGCCGTCTATCTCGTGCCGCTGCTCGCGCTCCTAATGAGCTTTGATGGGGTAGCGGGCGAGGTGGAGCGCGGCACGCTGCCGCTGCTGCTCACCTATCCTGTCTCGCGCCTTCACATCCTGCTCGGTAAGCTGCTCGCCCATCTCGTGATCCTCTCTCTCGCGGTTACGCTCGGTTACGGCTCGGCGGCGTTGGTCGCCGTCTGGTCCGATGCCGAGGCGATTAGGGGGCTTGGCTCCTTGTTGCGGCTGATCTGGTCCTCCGTGCTGCTCGGGGCCACCTTCCTCGGTGCGGGCTATGCGCTCTCGGCTTTGGCGCGTCGGCCCTCCGGAGCCGCCGGTTTTGCCATCGCGCTCTGGCTCGTGGCGGTGGTACTCTACGACCTCGCGCTGCTTGCGCTGATCGTCTCGGATGGCGGCGGTGCCTTCACCACGCAGGCGCTGCCGGTTGCCCTGCTTGCCAATCCCGCCGACGCCTTTCGGGTCTTCAATCTCTCGGCGGCGCAAGCCGTTGCGGCGGCAGGCGGCATTGGCGGCGCGGCGGGTGCCATTCCGCTCTGGCAATCGGCCGCTTCGCTCTTCGTCTGGCCGCTGGCCGCCATCGCGCTTGCCGTGACGGCTTTCCGGAAGGTGACGCCATGAGGATCTCGCTTCGTTTGGCCCTGTTCGTTGCCGCCCTCGCGCTGCTTTCCGCCTGCAAGGAGGAGGTGGCCCAAAGCACGACGCCGCAGGACATGACGCCGGAGACCCTCGGTCACTATTGCCAGATGAACCTCCTGGAGCATCCCGGCCCGAAGGCGCAGGTTTTCCTCGAAGGCAACGCTGCGCCGCTGTTCTTCAGCCAGGTGCGCGATGCCGTCGCCTATATGCGCGGCCCCGAGCAGGTCGCGCCGATCCTCGCCGTCTATGTCAACGACATGGGCGAAGCAGGTGCGACCTGGGACCGGCCCGGCGATGGCAACTGGATAGCCGCCGACAAGGCTTTCTACGTTCTCGGCTCGGCGCGTGCGGGCGGTATGGGGGCGCCGGAGGCGGTGCCGTTTTCCAGCCGGGAGCGCGCCGAGGATTTCGTCCTCGCGGAGGGCGGCCGCGTGCTGACGCTCGCCGATATCACAGATGACATGGTTCTCGCGCCGGTCCAGGCCGGAGAGGACCAAGCGGACGACGCCGACGCGGATTTCGATGGCCGCCTGCGTGCCCTGCCCAACAAAGCCGGAGGCTGACCCATGCCCATCACCCGACGCCGCCTGATCACGATTTCCGCCGCTCTGGCCCTCTTGCCTGTTACTTCCCGCGCGACACCAAAGGGCACGACCCATCAATGGACGGGACAGGCGCTGGGAGCTCGCGCCTCGATCCGTCTCGACCATCCCGACGGAGAGGCCATCGCCGCCCGCGTCATGGCCGAGATCGAACGGCTGGAAGATATGCTCAGCCTCTACCGGCCGCACAGCGCGTTGTCTCATCTGAACCGCGACGGGCATCTCCCCGCGCCGCCTTTCGAATTGCTCGACTGCCTGTCGCTGGCCGGTGCCGTCCACAGCGCGAGCGGCGGACGGTTCGACCCGACCGTGCAGCCTCTCTGGGCGCTCTGGGCCGAAGCGGCGGCAGCCGGTACGAGGCCCGATGCGCAAGCGGTCGAGACGGTCCGCCACAGGACCGGATGGGCGAAGGTGGAACTCGACACGGCAGCCATCACCCTGCAGCCCGGCATGGCGCTAACATTGAATGGTATCGGCCAAGGCTATGTCGCCGATCGGGTCGCAGCTCTGCTGGAGGCGGAGGGGCTGAGCAATATCCTGATCGATACGGGTGAGCTGCGGGCGCTTGGCGGTAAGCCGGACGGTGGGAACTGGCCGGTACGCATGGAGACGGGCGAACGCCTGGCGCTGCGCCAGCGCGCGCTCGCCACTTCTGCCCCACTCGGTACGACCTTCGACCAGGCGGGCCACGATGGCCATATCCTCGATCCTGCAACCGGCATGCCCGCGGCATCCCCGTGGCGTTCCGTCTCGGTCTCGGCGCCATCCGCCGCCATCGCCGACGCGCTCGCCACCGCCGCCTGTCTGATGTCCGAACCGGAGACGATCCACGCCATGCTCGGACATTTCGAAGGTGCGCGTCTGGAAGCCAGCGCCTAACCAAACATTCGATCCCGCACCGACGAGAGGCTGTCATGGATAAGAAAGAACCGTGCAAACCCCTGGTGTTTTCCGGTGAGCAGATCAGTGGCAGGGAAATCAACGGCGGCAGCCTGATGCCGATGCTGATCGCCGACTTTGTCGTGATCGCCGTCGGCTATGCGGCCGTAATGGCCTTCGTCTGACGAATGTGTGGTGGAGCGACACCCGGATAATCCGGATGCCGCTTTCGGTCTGGGGCTTAGGCACCGATGGCGGCTTCAGGCGTCTCGAAGCGCGGGAAAAGCACGGTACTCTCCAGATGCATGTGCAAGACGAGATCATCGGTGAGCTTGCGCAGCCCCGTATAGAGCGCCGTCCACGAACCGGAGGCACCCGCCGGCAGCGCCATGCCATGGGCTGCATGCTCTATATCCTGAAGGAGCCTGTCGGTATCGGCATGTTCATTGCGCATCTGCACGATCGGGCGGGAAATCCGCGTGTTTTGCCCCTGCCGCATCAGGGGGAAGAGGATTTGCTCCTCGGTCATCATGTGGTCTTCCAGTTCCGCCTTCAGCGCGACCAGTGCGCGAGCCAGTCCTGATGGGGCGACAGGATGGTCACCGTGAACGCGTTCTACCTTCTCGGCGAGCGGGATCAAAAAGGCCAGTTCGCGGCGATGGGTCTCATGGTAACGCGACAGAAGATGATCAATGAGCGGCCCGGTCTCCTGTGGCGCTTCAAGACCAGCCTTCCGCTGGAGCGCTTCGAGCTCGGCAAGCAGATCTGTCGGCGATAGGCCGGCCCGTCCGGCCGCTTGGCGCAGAGGAATATCACCCGCACAGCAGAAATTGATGGCAGAGCGGCGAAACAGTTCGGCCGCACCCGGAAGTTTGGCAGCAATGGTGGTCACGGTGGTCTCGAGGGAAAGTGTTTGCATGCTTGATCCTTTGAAGGAGGGAAGAACTCCATTTTGCAGGATCGTCATGCGTCCTCTTTGCGCCCGGCCGAACAAAAGAGCGCTTGCATGAGAAGTTATCGTGGCGCTGCTTGCTGCACCGCAAAGAGTGCGACAATTCGGCGGGCCGAGACCCTTTTAATCATGCGGCGTGCTTGGTAAGCCTCCGTGTGAGAGGTTTTGATGACGGTATACATGCAGCATCGCCGGAACGGATGGGTGGCTTTCGCCGTCGCCGTGCTGATGGCGCTGCAGGTTCTTCTAAGCCCCTTGGCCCAGGCTGCCACGGCCGGCATTTCGGCGGTGGATGCCTTTGGCAATCCGCTCTGCATCACCCATCTCGACGAGCAGAAACCGGCGTCAACGCCGAACCAGGAGCGCTTGCTCGCTCCCGATTGCTGCACGCTGGCCTGCGGCATGGCAGCAGGCATCGTTCCGCCGTATCGTCCTGTCCTCATTCTGTTCAATCCGCTTGCACAACCCTCACAACGGATTTTCGACGGTTATGACGACCACGTGCCTTTGGCGCATGAGGCTCTGCCCGGGCATCCGCGCGGTCCCCCGACACTCGCCTGATCGCCGGGCCAGTGCCGGCAAGGCCATCGTGCGAGCATGTCGTGCAGGTTTTCCCTGCCCTGATCGCTGCATGAGCGGACCGCCTGCTGCGTGCCCTCGCGCTCCTATCTCGTTTACTTTTTCCATCATACCGTGCCGGCAGGCATGACCGGCTCTCTTGGAGACTGACAATGCTGAAAAGAACACTTGCAACCGTTGCCGCCCTTGCGCTCGGTTCCAGCGCCGCCCTTGCCCATGTTTCATTGCAGCTGAAGGAGGCACCGGTCGGTTCGACCTATCGCGCGATCTTCCAGGTGCCACATGGCTGCGAGGGCAGGCCGACCAATGTGGTGCGCGTGCAGATCCCCGAAGACGTGATTGCGGTGAAGCCGCAGCCGAAGGCCGGCTGGACGCTTGAAAAGATCAGGGGCGCCTATGCCAAATCCTACGACTACTACGGCACGCCGACCAGCGAAGGCGTCAAGGAAATCGTCTGGAGCGGCGGCAATCTCGGCGACGACGAATATGACGAATTCGTGCTGCGGGTCTATCTGACGAAGGATTTGAAGGCGGGTGAAACGCTGCACTTCCCCGTGGTGCAGGAGTGCCCGGATGGTGTGGCCGAGCGCTGGATCGAAATCCCGGCCGCAGGCCAGTCTGAGGACGATCTTGAGCTTCCCGCCCCCGGTGTGGAGCTGCTTGAAGCCATAGGCGGCCAATGAACCCGAAAAGGCCGGCGCTTTCGGGCGCCGGCCCCGTCTGTCCTTCGGAGATTGTCGTGCGGGACCATCTTGGCCGATCCTGTATCCAGGTTTTTCTGACCGGTATCCTCTGGTGCTGCCTCGCTGTGGCAGCGTTGGCGCATGCCTCGTTGACGGGCGCGGTGCCGGCTGACGGCGCCGTCGTCAATGCGCCGCCGAAAACCCTGTCGCTGTCCTTCAGCGAGCCGGTGTCGCCGCTCGTGCTGCGGCTCATCCTGCCCGATGGGCAGTCGAAGACGCTGGAGACATTCGTTCTGCGCGACCGCACGCTCGAGATCGCAGCACCCGGCGACCTTGCGGCGGGAACCCACGTGCTTGCCTGGCGCGTCGTCTCCGAAGACGGACATCCCGTCGCGGGGTCCGCGATCTTTTCGATTGGCGCGCCGAGTAGCGCGCCGCAGGCTGACGGGGAGGTGATCGACTGGCCGGTGAGGACGGCGCTATGGCTTGCCCGCATCGCGATGTATGCCGGCCTGTTCTTCGGGATCGGCGGCCTTTTCGCCGTCCGATGGCTGATCCCCGGTGGCGTCGATGGGGTGCCGGTTGTAAGGGCGGCTCTGCTGCTCGGCCTGTCGGGCACAGTGGTCTCCTTGGGTTTGCAAGGGCTCGATGCCCTGGGCGCTCCGCTCTCCAATCTTACTGATCGTACGGTCTGGAGCGCGGGGCTCGCGACGAGTTTCGGTCTGACCGTAATCGTGCTCTCCTTTGCGTTCCTTCTGGCGCTGGTAACCTCTTCAAGGACGATTTTTTCGGGCCGCGCGGCATCGCTTGTAGCCGTTGTCGCCGGAAGCGCGGCGATGGTGTTGAGTGGCCATGCAAGTTCGGCGACGCCGCAATGGCTGATGCGGCCGGCGGTCTTCGTGCATGTGATCACGATTACCATCTGGATCGGCTCTCTCCCGCCACTGGCCTACGCTTTGCAGCATGGAGGCGATGGCGCGCGGCAGGCGCTTGGCCGGTTCTCTCGTCTTATCCCGCTCTGTGTCGCCGCATTGATCGCGGCCGGCCTGCTGCTGGCCATCGTACAGGTCCAGACATTCGATGCGCTCGTCTCGACGGCCTATGGGAATGTCCTTCTCGCGAAGACGGCGCTGCTTGTCGTCCTGTTTTTTCTCGTGGCGACCAATCGCTGGGTCTTCACCAAACCAGCCGAGCGTGGCGAGTTGGGCGCGGCACGGCGGCTTGCCCGCGCTGTTATCATCGAGACCATAATCGCCCTCGCCATTTTTGCTGTCGCCGCCACATGGCGGTTCACGCCGCCGCCCCGCGCGCTGGCGATCGCGGCTGCGCAGCCTGTGTCGATCCATATCCATTCGGACAAGGCGATGGCTGAAATTGCCGTCACGCCTGGACGCGCCGGTCCGGTCGAGGTGTCCGCCATCATCCTGGCACCGGATTTCACGGCTATCATACCGAAAGAAGTGGCTTTCGCGCTTTCCAATCCGCAGGCGGGTATCGAGCCGATGCGCCGGAAAGCCATCTTGCAGGCCGACGGCGTGTGGCGTGCCGCCGATGTCATCGTTCCCATTGCCGGACGATGGCGCGTGAGGGTTGATATTCTCGTCAGTGATTTTGAGCTCGTGCGGCTTGAAGACACGATTGAACTACCAAGATAAGGCCATCTTAACACTAGCAGAACAGCCTGTTCCATTTGCGCAAAGGGCATCTACTCGTGCAGTTAGGTATAGCAAGCCAAAGACAATCAAGACTCCTAGGAACGTCGTGGTCGTCCCGAAACTGGTTGGCGCCCCCAGAATCAGGGCGACTGTGGTTGACCACCCAACGTGGCGTTCCGCGTGCAATCGAGAACAATGCTCCGATCATGCCGCCGGTGACCATTCTGTCGCCGTTGTTTGATCAACGTCAAAGAATGGTGGGTTCACGTGGCCTATCCCTTTCACATGAACGATTGACGTTCGTCAGCAAGGAGAATTCCAGTGCGTGTTATAATAAAGAGCATCGTCGGCGCGGCAGCGGTCCTTTTCGCGCTCGCCCTTCCCGCCGGTGCGGCAGATTTTGAAGTGCACATGCTCAACAAGGGTGCCGACGGCGCCATGGTGTTCGAGCCCGCCTTCGTGAAGGTCGCCCCTGGCGACACGGTTACCTTCATACCCACCGACAAGGGCCACAACGTCGAGACGATCAAGGACTTCATCCCCGAAGGGGCGGAAGCCTTCAAGAGCAAGATGAACGAGACCTATAAGGTCACTTTCGACAAGCCCGGCGCGTATGGTGTGAAGTGCACGCCGCATGTCGGTATGGGCATGGTGGGTCTTGTCGTCGTCGGCGATGCACCGGCTAACCTCGATGCAGTCAAGACCGGCAAGCTTCCGAAGAAGGCCCGCGAACGCTTGGACGCGGCCATCGCTAAAATGGGCCTGTAAACACGATCTAAGACCGAAAATGAGGGCCGGAGAACGATTGCTCTCCGGCTCCTCTTGCTATCTCTACAAGCATCTTGTGCGGGGCTGCCGAATTCCTATCGCGTGCCCTGCCAGCTCTTTGCCAGAAGAGGGTGAGGAAGCGCGAGCAGGTCGATGGCGCGGGCGGCGAGGTGGTCGATGATCTCCGCGACGGAGCTTGGGCAGTGATAGAAGGCCGGGACGGGCGGCATGATGATGGCCCCCATCTCGGTCGCCGCGACCATGCTGCGCAGGTGTCCGAGATGCAGCGGCGTTTCCCGCGCAAGCAGCACGAGGCGGCGGCGCTCCTTCAATTGCACATCCGCTGCGCGCGTGAGCAGCGTGTCGGTTCGCCCGGTCGCGATGGAAGACAGCGTCTGCATGGAGCAGGGTGCGACGATCATGCCGCGGACCGGAAAGGAACCACTGGCAAGGGAGGCGCCGATATCGTCGATCGGGTGGTGCTGGGCAAGAGCGATAAGCCGATCGAGCGTATCGGGGCCGCATTCCAGCGCAAGCGTGCGCCTTGCTGCGTTCGAGACCACCAGATGGCTTTCGATCCCGGGCAGTATTGCGAGCCTCTCGACGATGCGAACGCCGAGTGCCGCACCCGATGCGCCAGAGATACCGACGATGACGCGTTCCGTCGTCATGCGGTCACCTCTCCGAGGCCCAGCGTCTGCCAGAGCCCATCGACCCGTGCGGTAACCTCTGGCGACATGGCGAGAGGGCGGCCCCATTCGCGCTCGGTCTCCGCACCGATTTTGTTGGTGGCATCGAGACCGAGCTTGCCGCCGAGGCCGGATTTGGGCGAGGCGAAGTCGAGATAGTCGATCGGCGTGTTCTCGATGACGACAAGGTCGCGGCTTGCGTCGAAGCGCGTGGAGAGCGCCCAGATGACATCAGGCCAGCTTTTGACATCGATATCGCCATCCACGGCGATGACGAGCTTGGTGTAGTTGAACTGCGGCAACATGGACCACAGCCCCATCATCACGCGCCGTGCCTGGCCCGGATAGCGCTTGTCGATCGAAACGACCATGGCGCGATACGAGCAGGCCTCGGGCGGCAGCCAGAGATCGCGGATTTCGGGAAATTGCCGTTTCACCAACTGCACGAAGAGGTCGTTCATCGCCTCACCGAGCCGCGAGGGCTCGTCAGGCGGGCGTCCGGTATAGGTTGAGAGATACAGCGGGTTTTTGCGCATGGTGATCGCCGATAGCGTCAGGACCGGGAAGGTTTCGACGGAATTGTAGTAGCCGGTATGATCGCCGTAGGGACCTTCCT
This sequence comes from Shinella sedimenti, assembly GCF_022601905.1. NCBI lineage: Bacteria > Pseudomonadati > Pseudomonadota > Alphaproteobacteria > Hyphomicrobiales > Rhizobiaceae > Shinella > Shinella sedimenti. The sequence goes on along the minus strand of NZ_JAKVIN010000010.1, from coordinate 23,320 downwards.
CGGCGGTTTCGTGTGCGGAAACGAAGCCTTCCAACACGATCTCCGCGCTTGCGGGAATTGGGATGGGTACCGTTAAGCCCGTCGCTGTCTGCTGCCGCCGGCCGCTAAGTACGCCGGCGAAGGCAAGTTCACTCATACCATCCGGCAAGGGCATGACTGCCGAAAGGATGGTGGCGGGATCGGCGCCGATGACGATCGCGACCGGCATGTCTTCGCCATGTGCCTGCCAGAGCCGGTGATGGCGCGCACCACCGCGATGTGCCAGCCAGCGCAGGATCAACCGGTTCTTGCCGAGCTTCTGCATGCGGTAGATGCCGACATTGGTGTCGTGGGGATCGTAGGGCGCCTGCGTGATCACCAGGGGCCAGCTGACCAGGGGCGCCGGCTCGCCGGGCCAGCAGGTCTGTATCGGCAAGCGATCGAGGTCGATGGCGCCCCCCTGCCAGATCGTGTGCTGGCAGGGCGGGCGGGTGATGGTGCGCGGGTTCATCGAAAGCGCCGCTTTAAGATGCGGCAGCTTCTGCCAGGCGTCCCGCATCGATCGCGGAGGTTTGGGATCGCGCAGGTCTGCCAGAAACGACGCAAGCTGCGGCAGGCCGCCGGCCTCCAGACCGAAACCCCATTCGATCCGCTCGCGTGTGCCGAAAAGATTGGCAAGGAGCGGGATGGTGTGGGCAGTGCCATCGGCATCAACCGGTTTTTCGAAAAGCAGCGCCGGGCCTTCCTGTGCCAGAACGCGGCGATGGATTTCGGTGATCTCGTGCACTAGCGAGATGGGCTCTCGGATGCGCTTCAGTCGCCCTCGCTGCTCCAGCAGAGCGACGAAATCCTGAAGGGTGTCATAGCGGCGGGAAACGGAGTTCTCAGATTTCATACCGAGCTTCTGCAGGGGAAAAACGGCGTGGTCTTTGTGCTGGCGCAAACACTTGGGGGCCGTGGCTCCCTAGGCTTTATGCGTTCCTTCCCCTCAAGGCGAGCTGCATGCCCCATCTCTCTCCCCTCCTTGCAAAACCCGTCGAAATCGCGCCGCTCTGGTTGGTGGAGCGCGTAGCGCGCACCATCTTTGCCGGTGTGCTGAAGGGGCACCCCGATCTTTTCGACCGTCTCGGCGAATTCCAGCAGACGCGCTATTGCTTCTCGCCTTCTGATCTCCCCTTGCATTTCCGCATCGTGCCGGCGGCCCATATGCTGTCCGTCTTTCGTGGCGAGCCGCCTTTGGCGGATGCGCGCATCGAGGGGCCGCTCGGGTTGCTGTTGGGCCTTATGGAAGGGCGTTGCGATGCCGATGCGCTGTTCTTTTCGCGCGATCTCTCGATTACCGGCGACATGGAGGCGATGCTGGCGCTGCGCAATGCGCTTGACGACAGCGCCATCGATCTGCCGCGCGAACTCGGTGCGCTGGCAGGACCATTTTCGCCGCTGGTGAGCGGGGCTGCACGCCACATCCGTGCACGGGCGCTTGGGGGGAGGGACGCGGCATGGAACTGATCTGTCCCGCCGGTACACCCGCGGCCTTTCGCGAGGCGATAGAGGCCGGTGCCGACGCCATCTATTGCGGCTTTCGCGATGAGACCAACGCCCGCAACTTCCCCGGCCTGAACTTCAGCCGCGAGGAACTGCGCCAGTCCACCGCGCTCGCGCGTCACAGGGGCGTCCAGACCTTTGTGGCGCTCAACACCTTTATGCGCGCGGGCGACGAGGCGCTCTGGTATTCCGCCGCCGACCATGCCGTAACGATCGGGGCCGATGCCCTGATCATCGCCGATTTCGGGCTGATGGCCTATGTAGCGGAACGATATCCCGAGCAGCGCCTGCATGTTTCCGTCCAGGCGTCCGCCTCCAATCCGGATGCGATCCGCTTCCTCGTCGAGGCCTTCGGTGCCAAGCGCGTGGTGCTGCCGCGCATTCTGACGGTGCAGGATATCGCCCGGCTGACGCGGCAGATCGATTGCGAGGTGGAGGTCTTTGCTTTCGGCGGCCTTTGCGTCATGGCGGAGGGCCGGTGTTCGCTCTCTTCTTATGCAACCGGCAAGTCGCCCAACATGAACGGTGTGTGCTCGCCGGCGAGCCATGTGCGATACCGGGAGGAGGGCGGCGCACTCGTCTCCGAGCTCGGCGCCTATACGATCAACCGCTTCGGCCCCGGCGAAGCCTCCGGCTACCCGACGCTGTGCAAAGGCCGCTTCGATGTCGGGGGCATGGAGGGCTATGCCTTCGAGGACCCGGTTTCGCTCGATGTGATCGACGAGATCGATGCGCTGAAGGCGGCCGGCGTGTGTGCCTTGAAGATCGAAGGGCGGCAGCGCGGCAAGGCCTATGTCGCCGAGGTGGTGTCCTCGTTGAAGAAGGCGCTCCTCGCGAGCCCGACGGAGCGTACAGCGCTCGTTTCCAGGCTGCGGGCGATGAGCGAAGGGCAGCGCACCACCTCCGGCGCCTATGATAAGCGCTGGCGATAGGAGACAAACAATGGAAACGAAACGGGCGGCGCTGAGCCTCGGGCCGATCTATTATCTATGGGACGGGCCGAAATGGCGGGATTTCTATTTCCGCATCGCCGATGAGGCGGACATCGATCACGTGACGCTGGGCGAAACGGTTTGTTCCAAGCGTCAGCATTTCAGCGAGCCGCATATCGCCGACGTCATCGAGCGCCTGGAAGCAGCCGGCAAGCAGGTGACGCTCTCGACGCTCGCCATGGTGACCCTGGAGCGCGAGAGCCGGCACGTGCGCGATCTCATTCGCGACAGCGACCAAAGGGTGGAGGCAAACGACCTCTCCGCCCTCGGGCTTCTCAAAGGGCGACCGCATTCCATCGGCCCGCTGGTCAATGTCTACAATGCTGCGACGGCGCGCGTGCTTGCCGCGCGCGGTGCCGATGTGATCTGTCTCCCGCCAGAACTTCCCGCGGTCTCCATCCGGCAGATGTTGCAGGCCATGCCGGACTTTGCCTTCGAACTCTTCGCCTTCGGCCGCATGCCGCTCGCCATCTCCGCGCGCTGCGCCCATGCCCGCTCGAAAGGGCTGACCAAGGACAATTGCCAGTTCATCTGCGGCGAAGATCCCGATGGCCTGCCGCTGCGCACGCTCGACCGACAGTCGTTCCTCGTTCTGAACGGCGTCCAGACCATGTCGAACAGTTGCGTCGTGCTCCTGAATGATCTCGCGGCGTTGACGGAGGCGGGCCTCACCCGCGTCAGGCTTTCCCCACAGGATTGCGACATGGTTAGGGTAGCTGCTCTCTACCGCGCGACGCTTGATGGGCGGATCGAAGGGGAAGAGGCTCTTCGAGAACTGGAGAAGGCTTATTCGGGCATAGGCTTTTCAAACGGCTTCCTGCACCAGCAGGAGGGAGCCGCCTGGGTGGCGCGGGCGCGTAGCGCGACGACGGCGGACGGATGACCAGCATTTCAACCAAAAATCTTGCGCTCATCATCCTTTGCGGCAAGCAAGCTTTCGAGGATTATCTTTTCGGAAAAGAGGTGGCGGCGCAGGCTTTCCTGAAAACCGGCGAGCATGCGTGCGACGGTGTCTGGCGAAAGCCCGCAACGGCCGTCGGCGACGGCCTTTAGCGTGAGCGACAGTTCCTCCGCCGCCAGTCGGTCGCAGCGGTGCTCGGCCTTCAGGCGCTCAATGGTCATGGCGGCGAAGCAGGAACCGGCGTGTCGGTCGAAATCCGGGAAGAGCAGGCGCTCCTCCAGATCGTGTACGGATTTCAGGAGCGGCGGGATGGCGTCGGCGAGGTCTCGCAGCTCTCGGGCCATCGTGGGGTCGCTGGCGGCGTCTTCGAGGCGCAGGCATAAGTCGAGTAGATCGCTATGCAGGGTTTCCAGCCGAGCGATATCGGCGGCGGTGAGGTTTTGTCCGCTCATGCTTCCACCTTATTGGCCGAAGAACAGTACGGCGGCGATGACCACGGAAGCGCCGACGGCCGAGACTGTGCCGGCGCCCTGGAGCACGCCCATGCGGTAGAGCATCAGGGCGAAGCCGATGATGACGGGGGTCGTGACGAGAAGGCCGATCTGCGCGTCGGTCATGAGGCTATCCTTTCCTTTGTCGCCATCCTGCCGCGTCCGCGCGCGCTGATCTTTGTGCCGGCGCAAAGAAGGTCTCGTCTTGCCCGGTTAGAAAGGGGCATGGCGACGACGGATGATTTCAGCATGGCGGTGACGAAGGCGCAGGGTGGCGAGGGCGACGGCCTGCTGTTGTGGATCCTGGTCTGGAGCGAGCTCGCCGCCTTCGGCGTACTGCTCATCGCCTTCATGATCATGACGATGCTGGATCCTGCTGGCGCCGCATCGTTCCGCGGCCATCTTCATCCAGGCCTCGCGGCTGCCAATACGATCATCCTCGTTCTGAGCGGCTGGCAGGCCGCGCTGGCTGTCCGGCTTGGCGCCGACGGCACGGCTGTCCGTCGCCCCCTCGTGCTGGCGGCGCTCCTCGGTCTTGCCTTCGCCGCCGTGAAGGCTTTCGAATACACGCTGGAAATCCGCTCCGGTATCGGCGATCTCGGCCGGCTTGCTGAACTCTATTTCCTCGTCACGGGCTTCCATCTGCTGCATGTCGTCTTCGGCGCGGCGATCCTCCTTCTCATCGCCTGGCGGCCCGCGCGCGGCAATGTCGTGATGATCGCGACGCTCTGGCACGCGATCGATCTCGTCTGGCTCGTCATGTTCCCCATCGTCTATCTCACCTGAGGATATCCGGATGACCCGACAGGACCGCGAACAGTTTTTCGCCACCCTCGCCATGCTGCTGACGCTCGCTGCCGGTGGCGCTTTCGTCGGCGGCCTTTCGGGCGGGCTGCTTGTGCCCATCACCGCCGTTCTCGTCATGGCCTATGCCAAGGGGCGGTTCATCGTGCTCGATTTCATGGAGCTGCGCGCCAGCCGCGGCGTGCTGAAGTCGGCTCTGCTCGCCTGGCCGGCGGTTCTCCTGTCGCTGGCGCTCGTGCGCGCCGTCACCGTTTCGCTCATCGGCTGACGAACCGTCCCGCTCTTTGCCTGCGCGCAAAGAAGCCTTTTCCCGCCGCGCTAGAACGGAAGCGTCCCGCATCGTCGGCGAGGGGATCGCCGGCAACCTTAAGAGCGGGGTTTGACGCCGGGCCCACGGGTTCTGGCCAGGAAAGGACCAGGGGATGGCAGAGCGCCTAACCAAGACCGGGGCCCGCAACGTCTTCTATGGCGGGTCCATCTTCTTCTTCACGATTTTCGTCGGGCTGACCGCCCATTCGCATTACTACATGCGCACGGTCTCCACCGACGAGACGACGCTGACCGACAGCGTCGCGCGCGGCAAACACGTCTGGGAAAAGAACGCCTGTATCAATTGCCATACGCTGCTGGGTGAGGGGGCCTATTTCGCGCCCGAGCTCGGCAATGTGTGGAAGCGCTATGGCGGCGTGGAAGACCCTGAGGGCGCACGCGAGGCTCTGAAGGCCTGGATGGCCGCCCAGCCGAGCGGCGCGGAAGGCCGGCGGCAGATGCCGCAGTTCAATCTCACCGAACAGGAGGTCAACGATCTCGCCGACTTCCTCGAATGGACGAGCAAGATCAAGACCCAGAACTGGCCGCCGAACGACGCCGGTTAAGGAGAGACGACATGAAATATCAAACGCAAAAGGTCGCGATGCTGTACTTCTACGGCGCGCTCGGCCTCTTCCTCGCCCAGGTGCTCTTCGGCGTCGTGGCCGGCACGATCTATGTGCTGCCCAACACGCTGTCCGAACTCTTACCCTTCAACATCGTGCGCATGATCCACACCAATGCGCTCGTCGTCTGGCTGCTTATGGGCTTCATGGGCGCCACCTATTACATGATCCCCGAGGAGACCGAGACAGAGCTTTACAGCCCCTGGCTCGCGATCGCGCAGTTCTGGATGTTCTTCGTCGCGGCGGGCCTGACGGTCGTCGGCTACATGTTCCGCATCCATGAAGGCCGCGAATTCCTCGAGCAGACCTTCATCGCCAAGGTCGGTATCGTCGTGGTCGTGCTGATGTTCCTGTTCAACATCACCATGACAGCGCTCAAGGGCCGCAAGACCACGGTCATCAACATCCTGCTCTTCGGTCTCTGGGGGCTGGCGCTGTTCTTCCTCTTCGCCTTCTACAACCCAGCGAACCTCGCGCTCGACAAGATGTACTGGTGGTACGTCATTCATCTCTGGGTCGAAGGCGTCTGGGAGCTGATCATGGCCTCTGTGCTCGCCTTCCTGATGATCAAGCTCAACGGCATCGACCGCGAGGTCGTGGAGAAGTGGCTCTATGTCATCGTCGGCCTGGCGCTGTTCTCGGGCATCCTCGGCACCGGTCACCACTATTACTGGATCGGCGCACCTGGCTACTGGCAGTGGATCGGCTCGCTGTTCTCGACTTTGGAGGTGGCGCCCTTCTTCACGATGGTCATCTTCACCTTCGTGATGACCTGGAAGGCCGGCCGCAACCATCCGAACAAGGCCGCGCTGCTCTGGTCGATCGGCTGCTCGGTCATGGCCTTCTTCGGCGCGGGCGTCTGGGGCTTCCTGCACACGCTGTCGTCGGTGAATTATTACAGCCACGGCACGCAGATGACGGCCGCCCACGGACACCTCGCCTTCTTCGGCGCTTATGTGATGCTGAACCTTGCCATGATGGCCTATGCCATCCCGGAGATCCGTGGCCGTCAGCCCTATAACCAGTGGCTCTCGATCATCAGCTTCTGGATCATGTGCACCGCCATGTCGGTCATGACCTTCGCGCTCACCTTCGCGGGCGTCGTGCAGATCCACCTGCAGCGCGTGCTCGGCGAAAGCTTCATGGACGTGCAGGACCAACTGGCGCTGTTCTACTGGGTGCGCCTCGGCTCGGGTGTCGTCGTGCTCGTCTCGGCGCTGATGTTCATCTGGGCCGTGTTGGTGCCCGGCCGTGAGCGTACCGACAGCCTTACCCGGATGGTCCAACCCGCCGAGTGAGTGCTGGCCGGCCCCGTCATCCCACGGGGCCGGCACTTTTCCGCTATAAGACTTGGAGATCGAAATGACCGTCATGCTCAAGGCCGCCCGCGCAGATATCCCCGCCTACAGATCTTCCGGCAACGAATGTGAGCTGTTCGAGAAGGCCTGGGTGCGCCAGCTTCCCCTGCTGCTGAAAGGCCCGACCGGTTGCGGCAAGACCCGCTTCGTCAGCCATATGGCGGCAAAGCTCAATCTGCCGCTTTCGACCGTTTCCTGCCACGACGATCTCTCGGCCGCCGATCTGACCGGCCGCTACCTGCTGAAGGGCGGGGATACGGTCTGGGTCGATGGCCCGCTGACGCGCGCCGTGCGCGCGGGTGGCGTGTGTTATCTCGACGAGATCGTCGAGGCGCGCAAGGACGTCGCCGTTGTGCTGCATCCGCTCACCGACGACCGGCGCATCCTGCCGCTGGAGCGCACCGGCGAGGTGCTGGAGGCTCCGTCCGGCTTCATGCTCGTCGTCTCCTACAATCCCGGCTACCAAAATCTTTTGAAGGCGCTGAAGCCTTCCACCCGCCAGCGCTTCGTCGCCATCGAGTTCGATTTCCTGCCGAAGGCGGCGGAGATCGCCGTCGTCGCCACGGAAAGCGGACTGGACGAGGCGCGTGTTGCGCCGCTGGTCGCGCTGGCGCACCGGCTGCGCGCGCTGAAGGGCCATGACCTCGAAGAGGGCGTCTCGACGCGCCTGCTCGTCTATTGTGCCTGCCTCATCGACAGCGGCATGGGCGTGCGTGAGGCTGTGCGTGCCGCGATGATCGAGCCGTTGACCGACGAGCCCGACGTGCGTGCCGCCCTTCTCGAAATCGCCGATGCGATGATCCGGTGAGGCCCTGTCATGCTGGATTTTCTGGAGCTTGAGGAGACCGTCGGCCGGGCCTGGCACCGGCTTGTCGGCAATACCGGCAGCTGGGCGCGCCACCCGGATCAGGCGGTGCGGCTGGAGGATATCCGCCCGGTGCTCGCGGTCTGCTTTCGTGGATTCGGCGGGGAGGGCGCGGTGCAGATCGCGCCGGCGCGCGGGCGCACCTCGACGCATCGCCTCAAGTTGCGCCAGCGCATGGGGCTTGGCGAGGAGAAGCTGGTGCAGCCCGGCCGCGACCACGGGACCGTCATGCTGCCCGGTGCGATCGATCTTTTCCCGGTGCGTGCGCTCAACCGCGATCTCTATGTCTGGCTTGCCGCCGCCATGGCCCTGATGCCGCTGGAGCCGGTCGCCGAGAGCGACCCGCTGCTGCGTGATCTCGCGATACTCCGGCGCGCGGAAGCGACGACGCAAGCGGTACTCGCGGCGTTTCCCGGTCTCGCAAGGCGCTACCATCGGCTTTCGTCCGCCATGCTGGAAGCGCGCCAGCACCGCCCGCTTCCCTCCGTCGAGCGCCATGTCGAGAACCGCATTCTCAGCCTGCTGCGCAAAGGCGCCGGGCGTGCCGATGGGACACTGCCGGTGATTTTCCCGCATCGCGCACCGGCCGGCTATCTGCCGATGCTGCCCGTACCGCTCTGGCCGGATGCGCTGTGGCGCGAAGAGGGCGAGGGGCGCGGCGAGGAAGACCAGCCGGCTTCCGGGGCAAACCCGGATGCATCGGAAACGGAGCGCCATGTGGCGCTGCGCGAGAAGGCGGAGAATCGCAAGACCGAGCGCAGCCCGTTCATCCTCAACCGCTTCGAGAAGATTTTGGCGATGGCCGAGATGGTCAATGTCGATCGCCCCGGCGACGACAGCCACGACCACGATTCCGCGGCCGCCGACGAGCTCGACGACATGACGCTCGGCGAGCGCAAGGGGCGTCCCGCCGCCCGCTTCCGCTTCGATCTCGACCTCCCGCCGGAAGCGCTCGACCGCACGCGGCTGACGGGCGAGTTCACCTATCCCGAATGGGACTATCGCACGGCGACCTATCTACCGGACCACTGCCGTGTGCTCGCCGCGTCAGCGCCGGATACGGCCGAGGTGGCGGAGGCCGATGCCGATACGAAAAGCCTCATCCGCCGCGTGCGCCGGCAGTTCGAGGTGCTACGGCCGCGCTATGAAATGCTGCGCGCCCAGCTCGACGGCGCCGAGCTCGATCTCGATGCGGTGGTCAGGGCGCGCAGCGATCTCGCCGCCGGCGGGCAGGGCAGCGACCGTATCCACCTGATGAGCCGGCCGCAGGCGCATGACCTCGCCGTCACCATCCTGGTGGACGTCTCGCTCTCCACCGATGCCTGGTTCGACAATCGCCGGGTGCTCGACGTTGAGAAGGAGGCGCTGCTGGTGCTGTCCCATGGCCTCGCCGCCTGCGGCGATAGCCACTCCATCCTTACCTTCACGTCCCGCCGCCGCTCCTGGGTGCGCGTCGAGACGGTCAAGGATTTCGGCGAGCCGATGGGCCATGGCGTCGAGGCGCGCATCGCGGCGCTGAAGCCGGGTTTCTACACCCGCATAGGCCCTGCGATCCGCCATGCGGCGGCGAAGCTGCGCGAGCAGCCGAACCGGCGCAAGCTGCTCCTGATCCTGACGGATGGCAAGCCGAACGATGTCGATCACTACGAAGGTCGTTTTGCGCTGGAGGACAGCCGCCGTGCCGTCAATGAGGCCCGGCGGACCGGCCTCAGCGTCTTCGGGGTGACGGTGGACCGAGAGGCGCAGGCCTATGTGCCGGCCATCTTCGGCCGCAACGGCTATGCCATCGTTAGCAATGTCGCCCGGCTGCCTTCGGCGCTGCCGGCGATCTATCGCGGTCTCGTGGGATAGAGGACAAGGGATCTGCGAGAAAGGCCCGGCGTGCCGCACCACGGCGGGCCTTTTGCATTTTTTGGATAATTGGTTTCAGGCGGCCTTGCTGTGGGTGCGGGCCGACTGGTCGATATAGGCATCGAAGGCGGCGGCGACGGCGCGGATGATGAAACGATGGTCCTGCCGTACTGTAACCGTGCCGCCGCGGATATCGACCGCACCGTCTTCGACGAGTGCTGCCACCCGCGCATTGCCTTCGAAAAGGGGTGCCGCGTCGAAACCGTGACGGTCGGCGATGGCGGTGATGTCGGCGGAAAAATCGCACATCAGCCGTTCGATGATCTCGGCACGCAGCCGGTCCTCGGCGGTCAGCCTGTAGCCCTTGACGGTCGCAAGGCGACCGGAGGCAATGCGCTGGGCATAGAGGCCGGGTGGCACCTCATTCTGGACATAACCATCCGGAGTGCGGCCGATGGACGAGGCGCCGAAGCCGATCAGCGTTTCGCAGGTATCGGTCGTGTAGCCCTGGAAATTGCGGCGCAGCCGGCCGCGGTTTGCGGCGATCGCGAGATCATCCCCCGGCAACGCATAATGGTCGAGGCCGATGCGCACATAGCCGGAGGCAACGAGCGTTTCGGCGATCGCCTCCGCTTGCGCGGCACGTGCGGTGGCGTCCGGTAGCGTGTGTTCGTCGATCAGCCGCTGGTGCTTCTTGAACGAGGGGATATGGGCGTAGCCAAAGACGGCGAAGCGTTCCGGCCGCATGGCGACCGCCGCTTCTGCCGTATCGATGCAGGATTTTACCGTCTGGTGCGGGAGACCGTAGATGAGGTCGAAATTGATGCCGGCGACGCCGGCCGCACGCAGTCGGCTCACGGCCTCGGCAGTCTGCGTCTCGCTCTGTATGCGGTTGATGGCCTTCTGCACGACCGGATCGAAACTCTGTACGCCCAAGCTCGCACGGGTAACGCCCGCTTCGCCGAGTGCCGCCGCCATCTCCGCCGTCAGCGTGCGCGGGTCGACTTCCACCGCGATCTCCCCTCCGGCGACGAGGCCGAAGCGCGTGCACAGCAGGCTGATGAGATCGATGAACTCTTGAGGTTGCATGATCGTCGGCGTGCCGCCGCCGAAGTGGATATGCTGCACCCTGAGACGGCGCTTCACCCGCTCGGAAACAAGCTCGATCTCCTGTCGCAGCACTTCGAGATAGTCGAGGATCGGCGCGTCCTTCTGGGTAATGGTGGTGTGGCAGCCGCAATACCAGCACATGGACCGACAGAAGGGGATGTGCAGGTAGAGCGAGGCCTCGGTGCCCGGCCTGATGCCGGAAAGCCAGTCGCCATAGGTGCCGGCGCCGACGACCGGGACGAAGGCCGGTGCCGTCGGATAGCTCGTATAGCGCGGCAGTCGCGCCTCGCCGTATTTCTCGATCAGGGCCTGTTGCATGGCGCGTTCCTTTCCGTGTGCCGATTGCGGAAAGGGTAGGAGCGGCGGGCACACACTTCTTTGCGAAAAGCCAAGCAGCGCGGCAGGAGGGCTGAAAATCGCCAATTGTTTGCGCGGGGTCAAAGTGCCCGGCGGTGCGCGGGGTTAGCGTCAGGTGGTTCCGGTCGGGTGGGGCCGTGCCCTTCCGGAACGGTATCGGAACGGCCGGGACGGAAACACCAAATCATGTCTGAGACCCTGGACAAGCCCCTGATCGACGTGCGCATCATTCCGCCACGCGAACGCCATCCGCGTATTTTCGGCGTGCTCGGCGCCTTGATGCCCGGCAAATCCATGCTGATCACCAGCGATCATGATCCGCGGCCGCTACACTATCAGCTCGAGACCAATTTCCCCGGGCAGTTCGGCTGGGATTATCTTGAACAGGGTCCGGAAGTCTGGCGCGTCGAGATCGATCGGCTGGAAGATGGCGGCAGCTGCGATTGCTGCTGCGGTTCCGAGCACTGAACAGGTCGCGGCGAAGGAAACTGACATGCCGGGCGCAACCCTCTCCCGCTGGACTATGTCCTACTTCGCCGCCGCCTGCATCATGCTTGTGGCGGGGCAGGGGCTGATGATCGTCGGCTACGGTTACCCCTTCACAGATGCCGGTGCGCCGGAAACGCTCGTCGTCGTCCACCTCATCGCCATAGGATGGCTGAGCCTGCTGATCGCCGGTGCGTTGCTGCAATTCGTGCCGGTGCTCATCGCCCGACCCATCATCGGCGGGCGTTTTGCCGCGCCGGCCCTGTTGCTGCTTCTCGGTGGGCTAGGTTGCCTTGTGACCGGCTTCGTTGCCCTGTCCGGAGCACTGGACGTGCCGCTCGCTCTGCTGCCCGTCGGTGGCGTGATGCTTCTGGCCGGTTTCGGCCTGTTTGCCGGTATTCTCGCCCTCACGCTTCTTTCTGCGCGGCCTCTGCCGCTACCCGCCCGCTTCGTTGCCACCGGTCTCTTCGCGCTCGTCGGTGCGGCCCTCGTAGGTTCTGCATTTACGACAGCTTTATCCGGTCTTGCGGACAGTCCGTTGCTCGACCGGCTCGTCGCCGATGGCGTCGCGCTGCATGCTGCCCTTGGCCTCGGTGGCTGGCTGAGTGCAACGGCGGTTGGTGTCAGCTACCGGCTATTCTCGATGTTCCTGCTGGCGCCGGAGGTCGAGCGTTCGACGAGCCGCGCTGCCTGGTGGGGTGCGAGCATTGCGGTCGGGCTCGTTGCAGTGGCGGCGATCTTTGTGCTGTCAGGGTTTTTCGGCAGCACGCTGCTTTTCGCCGCCGCGTTGCTGCTCACATTTGTGGCCGTCGTGCTTTACGGCGCCGATGTTCTGCACATCTATCGCGGGCGCAAGCGCAAGCAGGCGGAACTGAACATTCGCGCGAGTTTCGCAGCGCTTGGCCTGCTCGTCTTGTCCATTCTCTTTCTCAACGTCCCGACCTTCAGGACCGGCGATATGGTGGCGTCAGTCGTCTACCTGTTCGTTTTCGGCTGGCTCACCGGGCTCGGCCTTGCCCAACTCTACAAGATCATCGCTTTCCTCACCTGGCTGGAGGCCTACGGTCCCATCCTGGGCCGCGCGCCCGTGCCGCGGGTGCAGGATCTCGTCGACGAGCGCCACGCCCTTATCCTGTTTCGCCTTTATTACGGCGCCGTTGTCGTCGCGACGCTCTCGCTTGCCACGGGCACGACCGGCTTGTTTCGGAACGCGGTTGCAGTGCAGCTTTTGGCGACGCTCTGCCTGATCCGCGAATTCATCTGTGCGCGCCGACTGTCCATCGTGCCGGCCGCACTGCGTGCGCCTGCCGGCATGGCGCGGCCGCGCCTGTTTCTGCCTCTACCTGTTTTCCATGGAGATAAGTGATGTGCGAGATTTCACCGAAGGTGCTCGACGTGCGGCCGATCCTGCGCAGCGGCGGCGAGCCGTTCCAGGCGATCATGCAGGCTGTTCAAGACCTGCACCCCGGACAGGCGCTGACGCTGCTGGCGACGTTTCGTCCGCAACCGTTGTTTCGCGTGATGGAAGGGCGCGGCTTCGACCATGAAGCCCGCGAGATCGACGGCGGCGACTGGGAGGTTCTGTTCATGCCGAAGAAGGAAACGGCGCCCGTCGAGGCCTCCGTCGATGCCGAGCGCCCCGAGACCTGGCCGGATCCGTCCGAGCATCTCGACCTTACCGATCTCGATCCGCCGGAGCCGATGGTACGTATTCTCGCGGCCGCCGAGGCGTTGGAGCCGGGCGAGGTGCTCTTCGCCGTGCTGTCGCGAGAACCGCTGTTCCTCTTCTCGGAGCTGACCAAGCGCGGCCATCAATGGGCTGGCAATTTCGATGAAACGGGATCGGCCTATCGTATTCTCGTGCGGATCGGGGAGGTGTGACAGCCATGAACGAGATGGAAAAGGTCACGCTGGCAAAGGACATCCGCACGGCGCTGCGCATGATCATCGACCCTGAAATCGGCAAGAACATCGTCGATCTCGGTCTGGTCTACGATATCGTGGTGGAGGAGGGCGGCGTCGTCTACGTGACCATGACCACGACGACACGTTTTTGCCCGGCGACGGACTTCCTCAAGGAGGCGGTGCAGGCCTGCATCTGGTATGTGCCGGGTGTTGAATATGCCGAGGTGCGGCTGACCTACGAGCCGCCGTGGACGCCGGATATGATGCTGGACGCAGCGTAAACGAAAGGCCCGGAGATTTCTCCGGGCCTTGTGCATTTCAGCGTGGGCTACGTCGCTTCATTGTGAGGATCGGCGCAAATTCCAGGCAATAGAGGCCGAAGGCCGTGACCCACAGCATGCCCGATGCAGCATAGAGGGTGGACGTGAAGTCCGGCAGGAGTTCCGCGAGCGGGCGCACCAGCGCGCAGAGGATGAGGGCCGTATAGGATGCCACAGTGATCTTAGAGGCGACCAGCGCGCGGCCGGTATGGCCAAGGCTCGCCCGCGTCATGACAGCCAGCATCATGCAGGCAATGGCGCCCACCGACAGCAGATGCAGCACCGAGCGTTCGTCGAGATATCCTGCGGCACTGAGGGTGATAGCCACGAGGCCGAGCGGAATGAAGATATAGGCGATGTGCAGGACAAAGAGGATACGGTCCGGCGCCACCGTCCAGCCACGCCAGCGGTACAGGCGAATGCCCTGCAGGACGGCAGCCAATGCGGCCGCAGCAACCGTTGCAGGATGTTCGGGCAATGCGGCCCAGAGGCCGAGCGCGCCGGCGCCTGCGACGATAGCGAACATGTCATAAGTGTTGTATGGCACCGGAAAGTCGGTGCGGCCGAACTTGTTGAGCCAGTTGCGCGTAAAGCTCGGAATGATGCGCCCGCCGACGATCATGACCAGCACGACATAGGCGGCGACGGCGAGCCGGATTGCCATGTGGTCATGTCCCCCATGAATGGCTGCCACATGATAGAGCGCGTTGGCGAGCGACAACGCGAGCAACCCGGCCAGGACCTTCATGTCTTTCCATTTGCGCCCGGCGACGACCTCGCGTGTGCAGATGGCGAGTAGAACCGGCAGGAAGAGCGCATCGATGGTGGCGGCCGCTGCAACACCGATAGCATCGGAGGCAAGCAGCGCGACGCGTCCCGCGCACCAGAGCGCAAAAAGGCCCGCCAGTGGCCAGCCGGACACCGGCAATCGCCCCGTCCAGTTCGGCACTGCCGTCAGCAGGAAGCCGGCGAGCGCGGCGGAGGCGAAGCCGAACAGCATTTCATGCGCGTGCCAGTTCGGCGCGCCATAGGTCTCGGCAATTGTGATGTGGCCTGTCAGCGCGGCGATCCACAGACCCATTGCCGCGATGGCCCAGAGTGCGGCGCCGAGAAAGAACGGCCGGAACCCATAGGAGAAGAGCACGGGGCCAGTGCGCAAAAGACCACGCGGTACGGGGCGGCTGACGGAGGGATTTGCAGACATGGGCGTCACTTTCCTTTTCAAACGTCAGCTGTTTCTAGAGCCTCCATCGGGTGCTTTCTTTGCGAGATGGCAAAGAGCAAATCAGCATCTGCCAAAATGCCGCAGCGGCCGGAAAAGCCTGTTTGTCCCATCACAAACAGGTTGGCGCGAATGCTCCTAGAACAGAGAGGACCGGGCGGCAGACACATCGCCCCGGCCTTTCAAAAAGGAGAAATTCCATGGCCGAGCAGTTTCAGATGACCCGCCGCACGATCCTCGGCGGTGCCGCGGTTGCTGGCGTCCTGACGCCGATCATTGTGGCATCGATGGCCCATGCCGAAGGCGCAGCGATCGAAACGAATGCCGCTGCAACCGCGGCCGATATCGCCAAGCTGGAGCGCGTTAAGGTCGAGCTCGTCAAGCCGCCCTTCGTGCACGCTCATACACAGAAGGCCGAAGGCGGCCCGAAGATCTATGAGTTCACCATGACGATCGAGGAAAAGAAGATGATCCTCGACGACAAGGGCACGGAAGTGCACGCCATGACCTTCAACGGCTCGGTTCCCGGACCGCTGCTGGTGGTGCATCAGAACGATTATGTCGAGCTGACGCTGATCAACCCGGAGACCAACGAACTACAGCATAATATCGACTTCCATGCGGCCACTGGCGCGCTTGGTGGCGGTGCGCTGACGGTGGTCAACCCCGGCGAACGCACCGTGCTGCGCTTCAAGGCCACCAAGGCGGGCGTCTTCGTCTATCACTGCGCACCTCCCGGAATGGTGCCGTGGCACGTCACCTCGGGCATGAACGGCGCGATCATGGTTCTGCCGCGCGATGGCCTGACAGATGGTCACGGCAAGGAACTGACCTATGACCACGTCTATTATGTCGGTGAGCAGGACTTCTATGTCCCGCGCGATGCGGACGGCAACTTCAAGAAGTACGACAGCGTTGGCGAAGCCTACGACGATACGCTGGCGGTCATGCGCACCCTCACCCCGAGTCACATCGTTTTCAATGGCGCCGTGGGCGCACTGACGGGCGACAATGCGTTGAAGGCCAAGGTGGGCGACAAGGTGCTGATCGTGCATTCGCAGGCCAACCGTGATACGCGCCCGCACCTGATCGGCGGCCATGGTGACTATGTCTGGCAGACCGGCAAGTTCCACAATCCGCCTGACGTCGACCAGGAGACCTGGTTCATTCCGGGCGGCACGGCGGGGGCGGCCTACTATACTTTCCAGCAGCCCGGCATCTACGCCTATGTGAACCACAACCTCATCGAGGCCTTCGAACTGGGTGCCGCCGGCCACTTCGCCGTCACCGGTGACTGGAACGACGACCTGATGACGTCGGTCAGCCCGCCCAGCGGCGTCTAACGCCAGCCGATAATGGCGCGCCCGTCCTTGGGCGGGCGCGCTTCCGGATCGCCAAGCTGCGGTCCCACACCAATCGGCGCCCATCCCGGACGTCGAACGAACGTCCGGGCGAGCCGCGAGGAGGCCAATATGGCTGCGCTCACATCGAAACCCGACAATCCCCTGAAATCGCTCGCGCTTCCCGCTCTTATACTCGTCGCCCTCGTCAGTACCGTCGCGATAAAGGCCGATCTGGTCGGTGCAGCCCCCACAGGTCCTTTGCTGGACGAACCGTTGACGATAGAGATCGCTCCGCGCCAGTTTGATTATCGCGACAGCGGCGAGTTCTTTCGCAACGGCTTTGCCGTCGACGGGCCGGTGAAGAACGTCACCACGCATCGCGCGCTTACCATCATGAAGTATCAGGTGACGGTCGCGGATTACGGGCGCTGCGTGGCCGATGGCGCCTGCCCTGCGGCGGAACCGAGCTTTGCTCCTGTCGATATCGCCACGACACCCGCGACCGGCGTGAGTTACGACGACGCCATCGCCTATGCCGCCTGGTTGAGTGCGCGCACGGGTGAAGTCTGGAAGTTGCCGACCGATCAGGATTTCGCTTTTGCCGCTGGCTCGCGGTTTCCTGACGATGCGCTCGGCGTCGATATCAACAGCACCAATCCGGCCGATCGCTGGCTGGCCGATTACAACCGCGAGGCCGCGCGCAAGGCGTCGCGCGATCCGGTGCCGCAGCCAATCGGACGTTTCGGCGAGAACGAATACGGCTTCGCGGATTTTGCCGGCAACATTTGGGAGTGGACGGCGACCTGTAGCCGACGCGTCAATCTCGACAAAGCCGGCACTTTATTGAACGACGTTTCGTCGTGCGGCATCTACGTCGCAAGCGGCAAGCATCGCGCGGCGCTGAGTTCGTTCGTACGCAATCCGAAGGGCGGCGGCTGCGCCGTCGGCGTGCCGCCGGACAATGTAGGCTTCCGACTGGTCAAGGATACACGTTGGTACGCGCCTTTTCTTGCCAAGCTATAGGGTGTGGAATTGGCGTTCTGAGCTTTCTGTCATTGGGTCGGCGTGATAGAAGCCGCATACGTCGATAAAGGCGTGCGCAAAGGGACACGATTGTGAAGATTGACCGGACCGTCGTCCGCTCGCTCGCCTTGTTCGACAAGATGAGTGACGAGGATCTCGACAGGCTGCTGAGCCATGCCAACGCGCGCCGCGTGGCACAGGGCGATGCGGTCTTCGAACAGGGGGAATTGGCGGCGAACTTCTTTCTTCTGCTACATGGGCGCCTCAAGGTGATGCAGGTGACCGAGGATGGTCAGCAGATCATTGTGCGCGTCGTACATCCCGGCGATCTCTTCGGCTTCGCCAAGGCCTTGCAGCGCGTGGACTATCCGGGCACCGCCAAGGCCGCGACGGAAAGCGTCGTGCTCGGCTGGCCGACGGATCTCTGGCCGCATTTTGTCGAGCAGAATCCCCGCCTTGCCGTCAGTGCCATGCAGACGATCGGCCAGCGGCTGGAAGAAGCACATACCCGCATCCGCGAAATGTCCACGCAGGAGGTTGAGCGCCGTGTGGCACATGCCGTGCTCCGGCTCTCCAAGCAGGCCGGCCGCAAGGAAGGTGAAGGTGTGCGCATTGATTTCCCGATCTCACGACAGGATATTGCCGAAATGACGGGCACGACGCTGCACACCGTATCGCGCATCCTGAGCGCCTGGGAATCGCAGGGCCTCGTCGAGGGTGGTCGCCAGAAGCTTTTGGTGCGTGACATGGCCGGCCTTGCCGTGCTTGCGGATGGCGGCCGAGACTAACGCGCAATGTATTTTACCGCAAAATTATTCAGCATTCCCTGAATTATTCTTTCCTATTATATTATTTATCTGAAAGTTTCTGTACGTTTCGAGCATATTCGCGACGCCTGCGTATCTGCTTCGATATATCCGAACTTGACATTGCGCAAATCTAATCGTGATTTAAAATGTATAGTTTATTATTCTTTCTTTCTGCGGGATGGATGCTAGTATCGCGGCAATGAATTGTCGCCGGAGGTAAGCATCCTTGTCCGACGTCTTGACAGGTCGTCCCCCGCCGCCCGCGCCGAAATCCGGTCGGCGCCGCGAATTGCTGACATTCTTCGTCCTGGCCTTCGGCATCTGGCCCATCCTCGCCGTTGGTATCGTTGGGGGGTATGGCTTCCTTGTATGGGGCTTCCAGATAATCTTCGGGCCACCCGGCCCGCCTGGCCATTGAGGGTGCGGCCATGCGACAGGAAGCACTATCCCGGCGTGATTTTCTGAGATGCAGCAGGCGGAGCGCGGCCGTCTCTATCCGGCCTCCCGGCATGCTGGATGCGGCGCTTGCCGACTGCACTGGTTGCGGTGCCTGTGTCGAACACTGTCCGACCGGCATTGTCAGACTCGTCGACAATCGCCCTGTACTCGATTTTGCTGCAGGCGAGTGCGCTTTCTGTGGCGCTTGCTCTGAGTACTGTCCTGAGCCCGTCTTTGCCGAGGACGCGGTGGCCCGCTTCGATCACGTCGTCGCCATCGCCACGTCCTGTTTGCCCTTCCAGCGTGTCGACTGTCAGGCCTGCCGGGACGCCTGTCCCACCGGCGCGATCCGCTTTCGTCCGGTGCTTGGCGGCCCTTTCGTGCCGGAGTTGGTGGCGGAAGCCTGTACGGGCTGCGGCGCTTGTATGTCCGTCTGTCCCGTCGGCGCGGTTTCGATCGCGCCGCAGAGCGCGGAGGACGCGTATGCCTGAACGGCGGCAACATCACATTTCCAGCGCTGTCATCGCCACCAAGCCCGGTGGGTTCGACGGCGTGCTGGCGGCCGTTGCCGGCTTCGACAATGTCGAGGTGCACGGCGCGGACAAGGGCAAGATCGTCATCGTCATCGAGGGACCGTCGACCGGGGTGCTGGGCGATACGCTGATGCGTATCTCGCTTCTCGACGGTGTGATCGCGGCAAACATGGTTTTCGAACATGTCGAAATGGAAGGGAACGAGGCTGATGGGCAGCGAACTGACGCGGCGTGATATCCTGAAGGCCCAGGCGGCGGGCGTCGCTGCGGCGGCGGCCGGCATTGCGCTGCCGGCGGCCGCCCAGCCGGTGCCGGGCGGCGTGAGCGCGCTCGAAATCAAGTGGGACAAGGCGCCGTGCCGGTTCTGCGGCACGGGCTGCGGCGTCATGGTGGGCGTCAAGGAAGGCAAGGTCGTCGCCACCCATGGCGACATGCAGGCTGAGGTCAATCGCGGCCTCAATTGTATCAAGGGCTATTTCCTCTCCAAGATCATGTACGGCGCTGATCGCCTGACGACGCCGCTCCTGCGCAAGCGTGACGGTGCATATGCCAAAGACGGCGAGTTCGAGCCGGTGACCTGGGAAGAAGCCTTCGACGTGATGGCCGAGCAGGCCAAGAAGGTGCTGAAGGAAAAAGGTCCGACGGCGCTCGGCATGTTCGGTTCCGGCCAGTGGACGATCTTCGAAGGCTATGCCGCGACCAAGCTGATGCGCGCCGGCTTCCGCTCGAACAATCTCGACCCGAATGCCCGCCACTGCATGGCTTCCGCCGCTGTCGCCTTCATGCGCACATTCGGCATGGACGAGCCAATGGGCTGCTATGACGATTTCGAACATGCCGACGCCTTCGTGCTCTGGGGCTCGAACATGGCGGAGATGCATCCGATCCTGTGGACCCGCATCGCTGACCGGCGGCTCGGCCACGACCATGTGCGCGTGGCGGTGCTTTCCACTTTCACCCACCGCAGCATGGATCTGGCTGATATCCCGATGGTCTTCAAGCCGGGCACCGACCTCGTCATCCTCAACTACATCGCCAACCACATTATCCAGACTGGGCGGGTGAACGAGGACTTTGTGAAGAGCCACACTAAGTTCGTGCGCGGCGTCACCGACATCGGCTATGGCCTGAGGCCGGATAATCCGGTGGAGGTAAAGGCGGCGAACGCCGCCGATCCCGGCAAGACGGAACCGATGGACTTCGAGGCTTTTAAGGCTTTCGTCGCCGAATACACGCTGGAAAAGGCGGTCGAGATGACCGGCGTCGAGGCCGGTTTCCTCAAGCAGCTCGCCGAGCTCTATGCCGACCCTGACCGTAAGGTCATGTCTCTCTGGACCATGGGCTTCAACCAGCATGTGCGCGGCGTCTGGGCCAACCAGATGGTCTATAACCTGCATCTCTTGACGGGCAAGATTTCCGAGCCCGGCAACAGCCCGTTCTCGCTGACCGGCCAGCCCTCGGCCTGCGGCACGGCGCGCGAGGTCGGCACCTTCGCCCACCGCTTGCCCGCCGACATGGTGGTGACCAATCCGGAACACCGAAAACATGCGGAGGAGATCTGGCGCATCCCGCACGGCATCATCCCGGAGAAACCCGGCTATCACGCCGTCCAGCAGGACCGAATGCTCAAGGACGGCAAGCTGAATTTCTACTGGGTGCAGGTCAACAACAACGTCCAGGCCGGTCCGAACACCTCGAACGAGACCTATCAAGGCTATCGCAATCCGGACAATTTCATCGTCGTGTCGGATGCCTATCCGACGATTACGGCAATGAGCGCCGATCTCGTCCTGCCCGCCGCCATGTGGGTGGAGAAGGAGGGGGCCTACGGCAATGCGGAGCGGCGCACCCATGTCTGGCACCAGCTGGTGCAGGCGCCGGGCGAAGCGCGCTCCGACCTCTGGCAGATGGTGGAATTCTCCAAGCGCTTCACGACCGACGAGGTTTGGCCCGCCGACATCCTGGCCGCGAACCCCGATTACAAGGGAAAAACGCTCTATCAGGTGCTCTATGCCGACAGCGACGTTGCGAAATTCCCGATCAGCGAGGTCATGCCTGAGCACGCCAACAACGAGGCCCAACATTTCGGCTTCTATATCCAGAAGGGCCTGTTCGAGGAATATGCCGCCTTCGGTCGCGGCCATGGTCATGATCTCGCGCCCTACGACACCTATCACGAGGTGCGCGGCCTGCGCTGGCCGGTTGTCGATGGCAAGGAGACACTTTGGCGCTACCGCGAGGGCTACGACCCCTATGTGAAGCCCGGCGAGGGGGTGAAATTCTACGGCAACAAGGATGGCAGGGCGGCGATTATCGCCGTGCCCTACGAACCGCCTGCGGAATCGCCCGATGCTGAATTCGATACCTGGCTCGTCACCGGCCGCGTGCTCGAGCACTGGCACTCCGGTTCGATGACGATGCGCGTGCCCGAACTCTTCAAGGCATTTCCCGGCGCGCGCTGCTTCATGAATGCCGACGATGCGCGCAAGCGCGGCCTCAACCAGGGCTCGGAAATCCGCATCATCTCGCGGCGCGGCGAGATCCGTTCGCGCGTCGAGACGCGCGGGCGAAACCGTATGCCGTCAGGCGTGATCTTCGTGCCGTGGTTTGACGCCAGCCAGCTCATCAACAAGGTCACGCTCGACGCCACCGATCCCATCTCGAAACAGACGGATTACAAGAAATGCGCAGTCAAGATCGTACCCGTCGCATAACCCTCCCCAGAGGATGGGTGCTGGCCGCGCTCAGCGCTGCCGTGATTGCCACCAGCGCCATGGCGCAGATGGTGCCGCAGCTCTCCGGCCCTGACGGAGACAAGATGCAGGAAGTGCCGGCCGATCCGCTGCCAAAGTGGATCGTCGACGATATCAGGCGCATGCGCGCCTATCCCGAGCAGCCGCCAATCATTCCGCATTCGATCGACGGCTACCAGCTGTCGGTCAATGCCAACCGGTGCCTCTCCTGTCACAAGCGAGAGTTCTCGCAGGATGCCGGTGCGCCGATGATCAGCGTCACCCACTACATGACACGTGAGGGGCAGATGCTCGCCGACGTCTCGCCGCGTCGCTACTTCTGCACCGCCTGCCATGTGCCGCAGGCGGACAAGAAACCACTTGTCGGCAGTACGTTCAAGGACATGAGCGAACTCGGCGTCACCGGCGCGGGAAGCGAGTGATGATGGCGCGCATCAAGGCAATCATCCTCTGGGTCTGGACCATTCTGACGACGCCGGCGGCAACACTCAGCCTCGCCTTCCTGACACTCGGCGGCTTCGTCGGCGGCGTGATGTTCTGGGGCGCGTTCAACACAGCGCTGGAGTTGACCAATACGGAAAAGTTCTGCACCTCCTGTCACGAAATGAAGGACAACGTATATCAGGAGCTGACCAATACGGTGCACTTCACCAACCGCTCCGGCGTGCGCGCTTCCTGCCCGGATTGCCATGTACCGCACCAGTGGACCGACAAGATCGCCCGCAAGATGCAGGCCTCGAAGGAAGTCTGGGGGAAGATTTTCGGCACGATCAACACCCGCGAAAAATTCCTCGACAAGCGGCTGGAGCTTGCCAAACACGAATGGGCGCGCCTGAAGGCGAATGACAGCCTGGAATGCCGCAATTGCCATTCCGCCGTGGCCATGGACTTCACCAAGCAGACACAACGCGCCGCAGATATCCACTCGAGGTATCTTTTGACGGGCAAGGCGACCTGTATCGACTGCCACAAGGGTATTGCGCATGAACTGCCGAACATGGAGGGCGTCGAGCCGGGCTGGAAGATGCCTAGGGAACTTGAAGGCCAGGAGCTTCCGGCGGTCTCGAACGATGCCATTGGAGACCTGCGCAAGGCGGTTGCAAGCGCACATGGCTCAATAATAAATTAAAATTCTGCGGTTGTTGAAAGCGCCATCGTATCGCAATCCAAGTCGTCGCTCCATCGGGGAACACTCAACACAGGGGTCCTTTGGTTCATATCCTTTCAAGAGCTTAAAGCGCTTCGAGCGGAATATCGATACTCTGGTCTGGAAATCGTCATGCAAATGCATTACATTCTC